>JBGAKU010000383.1:0-3932 GCA_044224255.1 Geminicoccaceae bacterium | reverse complement strand
CCGCCCGACCACCCACGAGCGGTTCGGCACGTTGTGGACGGACGACTATGCCTGGCTACGCGACCCGGCCTACCCGGAGGTGAACGACCCGGAGATTCGCGCCTATCTCGACGCAGAGAACGCCTATTTCGAGCGATTCATGGCACCGCATGCCGCTCTCGTCGAGCGGCTGCATGCCGAGATGAAGGGCCGGATCAAGGAGGACGACCGCTCGGTGCCCGTGCGCGAGGGCGCGTTCGAGTATCATTGGCAGTTCTTTCCGGGTGCGCAGTACCGCACCTGGTTCCGCCGTGCGCCGAGCGAGCCCGAGCCCGTGGTCATCCTCGACGAGCGCGAGCTGGCGGCCGGGAAGTCCTATTTCAGCCTGCGGGCGCTGGACGTCAGCCCGGACGGCGAGCTGCTCGCCTACACCACCGACGAGGACGGGTCCGAGCGGTTCCGGCTGCACCTGAAGAACCTCGCCACCGGCGAGGAGCTGGCCGACCTCGTCCTCAACACCTCGGGCAGCGTGGAGTGGGCCGAGGACGGCCGGACGCTGCTCTATGTCGAGCTCAACGACAAGCTGCGCCCCTACCGCGTGCGCGCGCACCGGCTGGGCGGCGATCCCGTCGACGATGCGATCCTCTATGCCGAGGACGACCCGGCGTTCTTCGTCTCGCTGGCCAAGACCCGCAGCCGCCGGTACGTGCTGATCGCATCGGGCACCCACGTCACGCGTGAGATTTTCGCGCTCGACGCCACCGATCCGCTGGCGCCCGGGCATCTCGTGGCGCCACGCCGCGACGGCCACCGCTACAGCCTCGACCACGCGCACGGCCGGTTCTGGATCCTGACCAACGACCGGCACGAGAACTTCCGCCTCGTCAGCGCCCCCGAGCAGGCGCCCGAGGAGATGCACTGGCGGGAGGAGATCGCCGGCGACGACCATCATTATCTGCTGGGGGTGAGCTGCTTCGCCGATTTCCTGGTGCTGGCGGAGCGCTCGGACGGCCTCGCCGATCTGCGCATCCGCAGCTATGCGGGCGAGGAGCACGTGATTCCGTTCCCCGAGGCGGTCTACACCGTCTCGCTCGGCGACAACCGCGAGTTCGCGACCGACCGCATCCGCGTCGGCTACACCTCCATGGTCACGCCGCCCTCGGTGATCGACTACGTGCCGGCGACGCGCGAGCTGATCGTGCGCAAGGAGCAGGAGATCCCCTCGGGCTACGCCAAGGCCCGCTACGTCACCCGCCGGCTGATGGCCCACGCCCCGGACGGGGTGGCGGTGCCGATCACCATCGTGCATCGCGACGACTTCCCGCCCGCGGGCGGCGGGCCGCTCCTGCTCTACGGCTACGGCGCCTACGGCCACGGCCTCGACCCGGCCTTCGCGCCGTCGCGGCTGAGCCTGCTCGACCGCGGCATCGCCTTCGCCTACGCGCACGTGCGCGGCGGCGACGAGATGGGCCATCGCTGGTACCGGGACGGCAAGCTCGCGCAAAAGCCGCACACGTTCGGCGACTTCATCGCCTGCGCCGAATATCTGATCCACGAGGGCTACACCCGCACCGGCCGGATCGCGATCAAGGGCGGCAGTGCCGGCGGCATGCTGATGGGCGCGGTCGCGAATCTGCGGCCGGAGCTGTGGGCCTGCGTGATCGCCGAGGTGCCGTTCGTCGACGTGCTCAACACCATGCTCGACGCGACCCTGCCGCTGACGCCGATCGAGTGGCCGGAATGGGGCAACCCGCTCGCGAACGCGGACGAGTTCGCCCTGATCCACGGCTACTCGCCCTACGACAACATCAAACCCCAGCCCTACCCGCCGATGCTGGTCACGGCCGGCATCAGCGACCCGCGCGTGACCTACTGGGAACCGGCGAAGTACGTGGCCCGCCTGCGCGCGAGCAAGACCGACGACGCGCCGCTGCTGCTCAAGACCAACATGAGCTCCGGTCATTTCGGGCAGTCCGGACGCTTCGACATGCTGCGCGACCTGGCGGAGCAGTACGCCTTCGTCCTCGCCTGCCTGGGCCTCGCCGACGCCGGCTGAGCGGTGCCCGGGCTGTGCGGAAACTCATGGCAGGCGTGCCGATGCGCGCGGATGATGCGGCGGCGCAGGATGGGCGGAGGGTGTGGCCTTGAGTTCGGATCTGCTGTGGGGTGCAGCCGGCGTGGTGCTGCTGGTGGTGCTCTATCTCTGGTATGCCACCATCGTGCGCCGCGCCAACAAGGTGCGCGAGGCACTGGCCTCGATCGACGCGCATCTGCGCCAGCGCCACGACCTGATCCCCAATCTGGTCAAGCTGGCCGGCCGCTTCATGGAGCACGAGCGCGGGCTGATCGAGGAGGTGACGCGGCTCAGGGCAAGGGCGGACACCGCCAGCGCCGGCGGCTTGGCCGCGGCCGGGGAGCGGTTCGCCGCCGAGAACGCGCTGGCCCAGGCGACGGGGCGCCTCCTGGTCACGGCGGAGAACTACCCGACGCTGAAGGCGGACACGACGATCATCGAGGCGCAGCGCGGCTGGGCCGAGACCGAGGCGCAGATCACCGCCGCCAGACGGTTCTACAACGCGGCCGTGGGTGACTTGAACAACGTGGTGCAGCTCTTCCCGGGCTCCCTTCTCGCCGGGCTAGCCGGCGTCCAGGCGATGCCGTTCTTCGAGACCCCACCCGAGACGCGCGTCGCGCCCGACGTCGACGCCCTGCTGCCGAGCCGCCTCGCTTGAGCGCCACGATCGAGACGCTGGAGCGCCGGCGGCGCTGGACGGTCCGCGCTGCGCTGATCGGGCTGGCACTGCCGGCGATCGGCTGGCCCCTGGCGCTGCGATACGGCGAAGGCAGCGACACCAGCGAGACGATCGGCGGCGCCGTGCTGCTGGCGGGGCTGATCGCCCTGTTCATCGTGCCCTTCGTCCTCGGCAGCTGGCGCCGCCACATGGCGCGCAGCCTGCTGGATGCGCTGACATCGGGGCGCGACGACCTGCGCCACGTCAACGGCGAGACGCAGCAACGTGCGGCCGTCGTGGCCCTCGGCAGCCCGGCCTGCGATCTCGGCCTGTTCGACGGTGCCGGCCTGGTCGAGCCGTTCGTCGCGGCGAGCATCGACGACGTGCTGGTGGGCGAAGCCCAGGGCATACCGTTCGCGCTGGCCGAGCTGCGCCTCTACAACGAGGAGGGCTTCGAGGTCTTCGCGGGCGTGGTCGGCGGGTTCCGGCTGCACCGTGCCTGCCCCGGCCTGACCCTGGTGACGCGCGAGCGCGGGCTGATCGGCAACCTGATCGCCTCGGCCGGCACCGGCATCGAGCGGGTCGGGCTCGAGGACCCGGATTTCGAGCGGCGGTTCGAGGTCTACGGCACGGACCAGGTCTGGTGCCGGACCGTCCTCACCACGACCATGCTGGAGCGGCTGGTCCGCCTCGACGAGGTGGCCCATGCGCGCGGCCTGCGCTGTGCGTTCGTCGGCGACCGGCTGCTGCTGGCCCTCTCCGGCATGCACTGGCGGGCTCCCTTGTGGCGGGTGCTGTTCCCGCTGCCGGGCTGGCTTGATGGCTTCCGCCGCTGGCTCGAGGAGCTGATCGGCCTGCCGGCGGCCGTGGTCGGCGAGCTGGCGCTGAACAAGCAGGTGCCGGCGGTCCTGACACAGCCGAGCTTCGCGCAAAGCCATCCGTGGCAGAGCCGCGGCGCCGGTGGCGAGGTGATGCGTGGTAAGTTGTCGAGGCTCGTCGCCGGCATCGGCATGCCCGCGATCCACATCGCCTCCGGCGCGCTGTTCGGCGGGATCTCCCTGTTTTTCGGCTACTACGTTTTCCTGGTCTGGGGCGTGGCCGCGAGCGGCGGCTGGAAGGTCGCCTGGCCCATCCCGCTGGGCGTCCTCTACGGCGTCTACGCCATCGGTTTGGGCCTGAGACTGTTGGCGCGCCTCGCCTGGACCTGGAACGCGCCGCTAC
>JBGAKU010000035.1:0-30175 GCA_044224255.1 Geminicoccaceae bacterium | reverse complement strand
ACCAGCCAGTCGCGGCTGGACGAGGCTACCTGGGATCGCGCACGTTCGGAGGCCCTGATCCGCAGCGGCGAGGCGGCGGCCGAGGTCGAGCGGGCGAACGTGGACGTGCTGCGCGCGGAGCAGGCCGAGGCCGAGCGGGTGGCGGCTGAGCTGCGCACGGCCGTCGCCAAGGCCGAGCGCGACCTCGCCTTCACCGTCGTGCGGGCGCCGGTCGACGGGGTGATCGGCAACAAGGCGGTGCAGGTGGGCTCCTACGTCAAGGCCGACACGCGACTGGCAGCCTTGGTGCCGCTGGCCAGCGTCCATGTCGACGCGAACTTCAAGGAGACCCAGCTCACCCACCTGCGCCCGGGTCAGGCGGTGCGGCTGGCCGTCGACGCCTACCCGGAGCACGACATCAAGGGGACGGTCCAGAGCATCGCCCCCGCCTCGGGCTCCGTGTTCAGCCTCCTGCCGCCCGAGAACGCCACCGGCAACTTCACCAAGATAGTCCAGCGGGTGCCGGTGCGCATCGCGGTCGACCCCGAGGCGCTGCGCCAGGGCCTGCTGCGCCCGGGCCTCTCGGTCGTGGTCGACGTGGACACGCGGACCGGGCCGGCCCTGCCGGCGATGGCCGAGCGCTAGCCTCGGATGGCTCCTCCCGGCGAGGCGCTGCCGCCGCTCGACAAGCGGCGGCTGGTCACTTTCATCTTCATGGTCTTCGGCATGTTCATGGCGATCTTGGACATCCAGATCGTCTCCGCCTCGCTGGCCGAGATCCAGGCCGGCCTGTCCGCCAGCGCCGACGAGATCTCCTGGGTCCAGACCAGCTATCTGATCGCCGAAGTGATCATGATCCCGCTCTCGGGCATGCTCTCGCGCGTACTCTCGACCCGCTGGATGTTCAGCATCTCGGCGGCCGGCTTCACGGTCATGAGCCTCCTGTGCGCGACCGCCACCTCGATCGAGCAGATGATCGTCTACCGCGCGCTGCAGGGGTTCATCGGCGGCGGCATGATCCCCACCGTGTTCGCCTCGGCCTACATCATCTTCCGCGGCCGGCAGGCCCTGATCTCGCCGGTGATCGGGCTGGTGGCGACCCTGGCGCCGACCATCGGCCCGACGGTCGGCGGCTACCTCACCGACCTGTTCTCCTGGCACTGGATCTTCCTGGTCAATGTCGGCCCGGGCATTGCGGTCACGGTGGCCGCGTGGCTGATGATCGACTTCGACGAGCCCGATTTCGAGCTGTTCAAGCACTTCGATTGGGCCGGTCTCGCCTTCATGGCGGCGATGCTGGGCTCGCTGGAGTACGTGCTCGAGGAAGGCCCCGGCGACGACTGGTTCCAGGATGAGCTGATCACGACCCTGGCGACCCTGTCCGCTGCCGCGGCGGTCGCCTTCTTCTGGCGGGTGTTCTCGGCCAAGGAGCCGATTGTCGATCTGCGTGCGTTCGCAGACCGCAACTTCGCTGTCGGTTGTGCCTTCAGCCTTGTCATGGGAGTGGGCCTCTACGGCCTGACCTACCTCTACCCGATCTATCTCGCCCGGGTCCGGGACTACTCGCCGCTGATGATCGGCGAGACCATGTTCGTCACCGGCCTGTGCATGTTCCTCACCGCTCCCTTGGCCGGCCGGCTGGTACGGGCGCTCGACCCGCGGGTGATGCTGGGGCTGGGCTTCGTCGGCTTCGCGGCCGGGACCTGGATCGTCACCGGAATCACCAAGGACTGGGATTTTGGCGAGCTCTTGTGGCCGCAGATCCTGCGCGGCATCTCGCTGATGCTGTGCATGGTGACCATCAACAATATCGCGCTGGGGACGCTGTCCCCGGACCGCCTGAAGAACGCATCGGGCCTGTTCAACCTGACCCGCAATCTTGGCGGTGCAATCGGCCTCGCCCTGATCAACACGGCGCTCAACGATCGGATGGACCTGCATCTGGTCCGGCTGCACGAGAAGGTGACCTGGTCCGGCTATGCCGCGCTCGACCGCATGGAGGGTTTGAAGGAGAGCCTGGGCCAGCTCGGCTCCGACGCCGGCGACGCGGCGCTGAAGGTGATGGCGGCGACGGTGCGCATGCAGGCGCTGGTGATGTCGTTCGCCGACGTCTTCCTGATCCTGACCGTCCTGTTTCTGGCGATGGCGACGGCGACGCTCCTGATCCGGCGCCCGCGCGCGACCGCGGGCGCCGGGCACTGACTCAGGCGCCCACGGAAACCGAGATCGCCGCGTTGACGACGCAGATCCTGCCGCCATCGTCGAGTCCGTTCGGCACCAGCATGCCCCCGGGCGCCACGTCGACGGTCACCTCGCCGTACGGCAGCGATCCCTTGACCGTCTCGATGTCCACCTCCCCGGCCTCGGCCGGCACGCCCAGGCGCACATGCACCAGCATCCTGCCGTCGGAGTTCTGCAGCATGCGCCGCACCCCCGGGAGATAGTTGCGGCCGATCGCGTCGCGGATCGCCCGAGTCGCGGCCTTGGTCGCGTCCTGCCCCTGCAGGTCCACCCCCATGCCGATCTCGATGAACATGGTGTCCGCCATGGCCCGATTTTCCCCGATCGAGTGTTGCGCCTGGGGCGACCATACGGCCTGGGCGCTTGGGGCGGCCAGACCTGGATGCTTGTCCGCGTGGCCGGCGGCCATGGTGCGGCATCGCCGACGTGGCCTTGATGGACAAGGCAGTCCGCCGACATCTTCCGGATAGAGACAGTCGTGACTATACCTTGTCGATGTAGTGTCTGCAATTTCACTATAGATAGAGACAAGGGAGCGTAGATTAGTTGGCTGGCAACGCAAGTCGTCAACGGCAAAGGAGGTCGAGATGACCATATGCCATGCCGCGTTGTGGCGCGTGGCCCTGGCCGGTGTCACTGCAGCCGGCATGATTCAGGCCAGCCAGCATGCGGATGCCGCTACCGCGCGCGGCAATCCGGGACTGGAGCACCGGGCTGTCAGGCTCGAGACATTGGCCGACCGCAATGCGACCGTGGTCGGGCGCGAGAACCGACTCGCCAGCCGTCTGGATGCTGCCTTGGATCAGGGCAACACCGCCCAAGCCGAGTCGCTCGTGGATCGACTGCATCGGCTTGCGCGCTGGGATCAGAACATCTTCGCCCACGCCGACGCGGTGACCGGCCGGATCGAGACTCGGATCGACCAAGCGCAGCAGCCGAATCTCAATCATCACCTCGACATGATCGACCGGGCCATCGACAAGAGCCAGGGCATCGCCATCGCCGAGTACCGTCTGAGCGGCACCATCGACGCCAGGCTCGACGACGGCCGTGCTGGGGGCGGCACCGAGGCCCGGGCCGATCGGCTGACGAACGATACCGATCGCAGCATGAACTGGGATCGGCTGACGGATAGCCGCGTCGATCGGCTGGAAGGCCTGCTTCAGTAGCGGGCGGCGGCGGGCGGATCGCGCCCGGGCCCAGCGCGCCGCCCGCTGTCCCGTCAGCCGCCCAAGCGCGTCCTCTGCCGGCCTTGGGCGTCGAAGTTGGCGGGAGCGAGCCAAGCCTCGAACCTTGCCCGGAGCGCCGGCCATTCCGTGTCGATGATCGAGTACCAGGCGGTGTCGCGGTTGCGACCCTTGTAGACCAGCGCCTGCCGAAACAGGCCCTCGTAGCGGAAACCCAGCCGCTCGGCGGCCGTGCGCGAGGGCGCATTCAGGCTGTCGCACTTCCACTCGTAGCGCCGGTAGCTGAGCTCGTCGAAGACGCGGCGCATCATCAGATACATGGCCTCGGTCGCTGCCGCCGTGCGCTGGAGGAGGGGCGAGTAGGCGATGTTGCCGACCTCGATCACGCCCATCGCCGGATCGACGCGCATGAAGGTGGCAACGCCGACCGCACGCCCCTGCGCATCGAGGATGGCATGGAACAGCGGATCCTCGCTGGCAGCCGCACGGTCCGCCCAGGCGCGATACTCCTCCTCGGACGCATAGGGTCCAGTGAACAGATAGGTCCACATGCGCCCGCTGCCGTCCGTGGCGTTGGCGGCATGGAGCTGCGCCGCGTGGCGCGCGGGGTCGAGCAGCTCCAGACGGCACCAGCGCCCGACCATCGGCGTCCGCGGCGGGCGCTCACGCGGCGTCCAGCCGGGCACGGGCTCACCGATCGGCTGGCCCAGCTCGTTGGTCCGTCCACTCATCGCCCCTGCTCCGCCGCTGCCAGCCCGTAGCTGTCGGCATAGGCCTCCGTAAGCGCCTCTTCCAGCAGTCGGCCGGCCCGATAGCCCGCGAGCCCCGCCGGCCGCGCGACGTTGGGCAGGAGGCGGGGGCAGGGCTCCGGCTCGCCGATCACGGTCCGGACCGGAATACGCTCGGCATAGATCGGCAGGGCATAGTCCTCCTCGTCGTCGGCCACTCCCTTGGCGCGGATCTTGGCTGCAGCACGCTCGATCTCCATGCTCACCACAGAGGTAGCCTTGATCTCCTGGCCGGTGGATGCGCGCAGCTGGGCCGTGCGGCCGGGAAAGAGCCGGTCGACCATCATGACCAGCGCACGTCGCTTCTCCTCAGGGTCGCGCACCAGCCTGGCATGGCCGAACGCCATCACCGAGCGATAGTCGGCCGAGTGGTTGAAGCCGCAGCGGGCGAGCACGAGGCTGTCGAAATGGGTGACGGTGAGGCAGGCGGGCTCGCCCTCGGTCAGGTTCCTGAGCATCCGGCTGGCGCTGCTGCCGTGCCAATAGAGCCGCGTCCCCTCCCGCCAGAACAGGGTAGGCGTGCAGTAGGGCTGGCCGTCCACGACATAGGCGACGTGGCACAGGGCAGCGGCGTCCAGCAGACGGTGGACGGTCTCATGATCATAGAAGCCGCGGTCGTGCCGCCGCTTCACCCGGTTGCGCTGGTCGGTGCCGTAGATGGGTGCCTCGGTGTCGAGCATGGCCGTGCCTTTGGTTGACCTAGCCATTCCTGCCGCAGAGGACTGGTCGGTACGAGGACCAATTTGGAGCATAGTATGCCGACCAATTCGGGCATGCTGGATCTTGCGCTGCAGCTCGACGGCATGGCTGGCAGCCAGCCGAGCCGGGTGCATGCGGGGTTGCGGGCGGCGATCCTGGATGGCCGGCTGGCGGCCGGCACGCGGCTTCCCTCGAGCCGCACGCTGGCGGAACAGCTCGGCTTGCGGCGGAATGCGGTGGTCGTCGCCTACGAGCACCTGCTCAGCGACGGGCTGGCGGAGGCGAGGGTAGGGGCCGGAACGTACGTCACCGCGCATCTGCCACACGGCGCGGCACCCGCCGGGCACGGCGCGCCGCCGGTGCCGGTTGCGCGCCAGATTCCGTTCGCGCTCGGGCGCACCCATGCGGACCCGGCCACGCTGCGGCGGTTGGCGGGCGCAGTGCGGCGTCGCCTTGCGACCGCCGATCCCGCCTATTTCGGCTATGGCGACCCGCGCGGCAGCCAGGAGCTGCGAACGGCACTCTCGTCACATCTGGCGGCCACGCGCGGCCTGCGCTGCGATCCCGGCTGCATCCTGATCACCGGTGGGACGCAGCAGGGTCTGCGGCTGTGCGCGGAGGCGCTGCTGCAGCCGGGCGACGGCGTCTGGCTCGAGGATCCGGGCTATCCCGCGGCGCGGCGCCTGTTCGAGGCCGTGGGTGCCAACGCGTTCGCGGTGCCGGTCGACGGTGCTGGGCTGATGGTCGAGGTGGGGCGCCACCGCGCGCCGGAGGCGCGGTTCGCCTACGTTACGCCGTCGCACCAGTTCCCGACCGGCGTGGCGATGAGCATGGAGCGCCGGGTGGCCCTGCTCGGCTGGGCGCGCGAGGCCGGAGCCTGGGTGCTCGAGGACGATTACGACAGCGAGTTCCGCTATGCCGGACCACCCCTTACCGCGCTCGCCGGCATCGACGGCCATGCGCGGGTGGCCTATCTCGGCACCTTCTCCAAAAGCTTCTTCCCCGGGCTCCGGATCGGCTTTCTGGTGGTGCCCCCGGCGCTGCTGGCCACGGTGCGCGCGGCGCGCGCCGCAACCGACCGATTCCCGCCCGGCCTGCTCGCCGATGCGCTCGCCGATCTCATGCGCGACGGTACCTTCGCCACCCATGTCCGCCGCATGCGCGCGCGCTACCGGGCAGCGCGCGACCTCGTTGCTGACACCCTCCACCGCGCGTCGGGCGGGCTCCTGCGTGTGACGGTGCCCGAGCAGGGGCTCCATCTCGTCGCCACGCTGCCCGAGGACATGCCGCCGGATGCTGCGCGCGAGATCCGGGCGGCGGCCGACGTCGAGGCCTGGCTCCTCTCCGACACCCGCATGATGCAGAAGGCAGCCGACGGGTTCGTGCTCGGCTTCTCGGGGCACGAGCCGGCGCGGCTGAAGCAGGCGGCGGAGCGGCTCGGGGCGGCGGTCAGGCGCTACTGATCCCCGCTCGCCAGCGCCCGGCGGGCGAGCCGCAGCGCCGCGCCGACCGTCGCCAGCCTGATCGCCGACCGGTCGCCGGGAAAGACGTGCCGCTCGTGCAGGCTGGGCCCGTCGCGGAGCGCCGCGGCAATGTGGACGAGGCCTACCGGCTTGGCCTCGCTGCCGCCGCCGGGGCCGGCGATCCCGGTCACCGCCACCGCGAGCGCACAGCCCGAGCGCGCCATGGCACCCGCGACCATCTCGCGCGCCACCGCCTCGCTGACCGCACCCTCGGCCGCGAGCGTCGCTTCGTCCACCCCCAGCATCTCGGTCTTGGCCCGGTTGTCGTAGACGACGTAGCCGCGATCGACCACGGAGGAGGAGCCGGCGATCTCGGTCAGACAGCCGGCGATCAGCCCGCCCGTGCAGGACTCGGCGGTCGCGAGACGGACCCCGGACCGCTCGGCCGCGGCGAGCAGCTCCCGGGCCTGACGGAGCATCGTGTCGGGGAACATCGCGCTCAGCCCTCCATCGCGACGCTGACCACGGCCTGGGCGGCGATGCCCTCGCCACGGCCGGTGAAGCCCAGCCGCTCGCTGGTCGTCGCCTTGATCCCGACCCGGTCGGCGGTGATGCCCAGGATCTCGGCAGTCCGTCGGGCCATCGCCTCGCGGTAGGGGCCGATCTTCGGCCGCTCGCAGACGATGACCAGGTCGACGTTCTCGATCCGCCCGCCCTTGCCGGCCAGCAGCTCGACCGCGTGCCGCAGGAACACCGCCGAGTCGGCGTCGCGCCAGCGCTCGTCGCTGGGTGGGAAATGGCTGCCGATGTCGCCGGCGGCGATCGTGCCCAGGATGGCGTCGGTGATGGCATGGAACGCCGCGTCCGCGTCCGAGTGCCCGGCAAGGCCGAGCTCGTGCGGGATCCTGACCCCGCACAGCACCAGCGGCCGGTCGGGGGCGAAGGCATGGACGTCGAACCCCAGCCCAGTCCGCCAGCGTGGCATGCCGCCCAGCAGCCGCTCGGCCACCATGTGATCCTCCGGAACCGTCAACTTAAGATTGCGCTCCTCGCCGGCCACCCAGGCGACGGCGAGCCCGGCGGCGGCAGCGATCGCCGTGTCGTCGGTGTAGCCGATGTCGCCGACCGTACGGTGCGCGGCGAGGATGGCGGCGTAGTGGAAGCCCTGCGGCGTCTGCGCGCGACCCAGACCGGCCCGATCGGCCTCGCCGACCACGGTGCCGTCGGCCAGCCGCTTGCGGCGGCAGCGATCGCCGTGTCGTCGGTGTATCCGATGTCGCCGACCGTATGGTGCGCGGCGAGGATGGCGGCATAGTTGAAGCCCTGCGGCGTCTGCGCGCGACCCAGACCGGCCCGATTGGCCTCGCCGACCACGGTGCCGTCGGCCAGCCGCTTGAGGGTGTCCACCACCGGGAGCACCGGCAAGGCCGCGGGAAACTGGTCGAGCGCATCGAGCACCCGATCGATCACGGCCGTGGAGATCAGCGGGCGCGCGGCGTCGTGGATCAGCACGCGCTCCGGCGCCAGCGCCGCGAGGCTCTCCAGCCCGGTCCGGACGGTGGCCTGGCGCGTGGCGCCGCCGATCGCGGGCTCGAGCAGCGCCATGCCGCGGGTCGCGGCCGCATAGCGCTCGTGGTCGTCCTCCCCGATTACCACCCGCACGGCATCGATCCGCGAATGCTCGACAAACGCTCTGATTGAGCGTGTGAGGATCGGAATACCACCCAGGCAAGCATATTGCTTGGGCACCCCGCTACCGAACCGCTCTCCCTTACCGGCGGCGACGATCAATGCGACGGTTTGCATGCCTCACCAACTCCCAGCCGGTGCTCTCGGACACGGCCAATCTCCGCCTTCGGCACCGCACGCCTTGCCTCGCTTTGGTGCCGCCCTTATGTTCTGCCTCAATCTTGGGCAGTGAAGCCGGTCTGCCTAGGGCATCATCAGAGGGCAAACCGATGGCTCAATCGCGGCCGCGGTACAGGACGATCGACGATCGAGGCTGGCCTCTCGATGCCGGTCTGCTCCTGCAGAGCATCCCGAGCGCCGTCTTTGCCGTCGACAAGCAGCTCCGGTTCCGCTTCGCCAATCCGGCGGCGGAGCACTTATTCGGCGTGAGCTGGAATGTGCTCGCCGGTCGCATGCTGTCCGAGCTCGTGGCGCGGCACGCGACCATAATGGCCCTGATCCGGCAGGTACAGTCGGACGGCAGCAGCGTCTCCGACTACGGGATCGAGCTCGCTCTCTCACGCGGCGAGACGGTGGCGGTGGACAGCCATATCAGTCTGGTGCCGGAGCTGCCCGAGCTCGCGTTGGTCGTCCTGCATCCTTGCTCGGTGGCACGGCGACTCGATCAGCAGATCTCCCATCGCCGCTCGACCCGTTCCGTCGCCGGCCTCGCCGCGACCCTGGCGCATGAGGTGAAGAACCCGCTTTCCGGCATCCGCGGGGCCGCTCAGCTCCTCGAGCCGTCGATCCCGGAGGAGGATAGGCCGCTGATCGGCCTGATCTGCGAGGAGACCGACCGGATCTGCGCGCTGGTCGAGCGCATGGAGCAGTTCGGCGACACGGGCCCGATCGAGCGCGGCTCGGTCAACATCCATCAGGTGCTCGAGCATGTCCGTCGGATTGCGGCAGCCGGCTTCGCGCGCCAGCACCGTATCCTCGAGCTGTATGATCCCTCGCTGCCCGAGGTCGAGGGCGACCGGGACCGGCTGGTCCAGGTGTTCCTCAATCTGGTCAAGAATGCGGCCGAGGCCACGCCCGGTGCGGGGGGCACGATCACGCTCGCGACGCAGTACCAGCATGGTCTGCGCGTCGCGGTGAGCAACAGCCGGACCCGCCTCGAGCTGCCGATCACCGTCGAGGTCCGCGACAATGGCCAGGGCGTGCCGTTCGACATGGTCGAGCAGCTGTTCGAGCCCTTCGTGAGCACCAAGCGCAGCGGCAGCGGCCTCGGCCTCTCCCTCGTCGCCAAGATCATCGCCGACCATCGCGGTGTGGTGTCCTATGTGCCGGGCGAGCCGGGCGCGACCTTCCGTGTCCAGCTGCCCGCCGCCCGGCAGACCGCCGACAGCATGAGGGAGCGCGAGATCGCATGACCGGCCAGAAGATCCTGCTTGCCGAGGACGATGCCGGCATCCGCACGGTGGTGAGCCGGGCGCTGTCGCGGCAAGGCTACGATGTCCAGGCAACCAGCGTCGCTGCCGCTCTGTGGCGGTGGATCGCGGCGGGCGACGGCGACGTGGTGATCACGGACGTGGCGCTGCCGGACGAGAACACCCTCGATCTCCTGCCGCGCATCCGCAATCTGCGGCCCGAGTTGCCCGTGATCGTCATGAGCGCGCAGAACACGATCCTCACCGCGGTGCGCGCGGCTGAGCGGGGTGCCTTCGAGTATCTCCCCAAGCCGTTCGACATCGGCAACCTGGTCGCGACGGTGCAGCGGTCGCTGTCGGGGCGCCAGGCCGCGGCCCAGGCCGACGCGTCAGCGCTGAGTGAGGAGCATCTGCCGATCATCGGCCGCTCGCCGGCGATGCAGGAGATCTACCGGGTCATCGCCCGGCTGATGAGCACCGATCTGACCGTGCTGATTGCCGGCGAGTCCGGCACCGGCAAGGAGCTGGTGGCGCGCGCGCTGCACGATTTCGGCAAGCGCAAGGGTGGGCCGTTCGTGGCGGTCAACATGGCGGCAATTCCGCGCGAGCTGATCGAGAGCGAGCTGTTCGGCCACGAGAAGGGCTCGTTCACGGGCGCCAACGCGCGGCGCCTCGGCCGGTTCGAGCAGGCCGAGGGCGGTACCCTGTTCCTGGACGAGATCGGCGACATGCCACTGGAGGCACAGACCCGGCTGCTCCGGGTGCTGCAGCAGGGCGAGTTCGTCCCGGTCGGCGGCCACCATCCGGTCCGGACCAACGTGCGGATCGTCGCGGCGAGCCACCGCGACCTGCAGCTCATGGTCGGGCAGGGCCTTTTCCGCGAGGATCTGTTCTACCGTCTGAACGTCGTGCCGCTGCGCCTGCCGCCGCTGCGCGAGCGCGTCGACGACATCCCGGCACTGGTCCAGCATTTTCTCGTCAAGGTGCAGGCGGATGGCCTGCCGCTGAAGACGCTGACCCCCGAGGCCATGATCAGGCTCAAGGCGCATGCCTGGCCCGGCAATGTCCGCGAGCTCGAGAACCTCGTCCGCCGGCTGGCGGTCCTCTACGCCGAGGAGACCATCGGCGAGAACGTGATCACCTTAGAGCTCGAGCAGGCGCGGGCACCGAGCGCCGGCGAATCCGCCCCGGCCGAGGACAGCCTGGGGCAGGCGATCGAGCGGCACATCGAGCGCTATTTCCGCGCCCACGACGGCGCCCTGCCGCCGAGCGGGGTCTATGACCGGCTAATCCGCGAGGTCGAGCGGCCGCTGATCGCCCGGGCCCTGGCGGCCACCCGTGGCAACCAGCTCAAGGCAGCCGACGTCCTCGGCCTCAATCGCAACACGCTGCGGAAAAAGATCCGTGAACTGGACATCCACGTGAGTCGGGCTCCATGATGCCCGTCCGAGGGCCTGACTGGATCGATTGATTGCGCGCGACCTTGCAGGGAGAGGCCGGCTTCGGCGCCGGCCTGTGGCGAAAGTTGCGCCGGGTCGATGTCGAGCGGCGCCTGGCGCTGCTGCTGACGGTCAGCGCGGTTCTGGCCGGCCTCGCCACCTACTGGCTGATCTCGCGCTCGCCACCCTATGGGCCGGACGTCGGCACCGTCCTGATCCTGCTCAACCTCGACCTGATCCTGCTCCTGCTGCTGGGCGTGGTCATCGCGCGGCGGCTGACGCAGCTCGTCCTGCAGCTCCGCAAGGGCTCGGCCGGCTCGCGGCTGCACACCCGCCTCGTCCTCCTGTTCAGCGGGGTCGCGGTTACGCCCGCGATCATCGTCGTGATCTTCTCGGTTTTCTTCCTGAGCTCGGGGCTCGAGAACTGGTTCAGCGAGCGGGTCAGGAACGCGCTCGACAACTCGCTCGCCGTCGCTCAGGCCTATCTGCAGGAGCACAAGGAGAACATCCGCGCCGACGCGCTGGCGATGGCGGCCGACCTGAACCGGGAGAGCGCCAGCCTCGACCTCAATCCCGCCCGTCTGCGCCAGGTGGTCGATGCCCAGGCGGCGCTGCGCTCCCTGACCGAGGCCATCGTCTTCGACGGCTCGGGGCGGATCCTGGCCCGGACCGGTCTGTCGTTCACCATGGAGGTGGATCGCATCCCAGCGGAGGCGCTCGACCGGGCATTCGCCGGCGAGGTGGTGGAGCTCACCAGCGACACCGAGGATCGCGTCCGGGCGCTGGTCCGCTTGGACGGCTTCGGCGACGCCTATCTGTTCGTCGGCCGGTTCGTCGACGCCAAGGTCCTGGGGTTCATGGAGCGCACCCAGACCATGGTCGCCGAGTATCAGCGGATGCAGGGCGAGCGCTCGGGGATTCAGATCACCTCGGCGTTGATCTTCATGATCGTGGCCCTGCTCCTACTGTTCGCCTCGGTCTGGATCGGCCTCGCTCTCGCCAACCAGCTCGTGGCGCCGATCGGCCGGCTGATCACGGCCGCCGACCGCGTGCGTAGCGGCGATCTGCTGGCGCGGGTGCCGGAGGGAGGACCCGATTCCGACGAGTTCGTCATGCTCAGCCGCGCCTTCAACCGCATGACTGCGCAGCTCGACAGCCAACGCCGCGAGCTGATCCAGGCCAACCAGCAGCTCGACGAGCGTAGCCGCTTCACCGAGACCGTTCTCGCGGGCGTCAGCGCCGGCGTGCTCTCGACCGACGCCGCCCGCCGCATCGTGCTGCCGAATCGGGCCGCCCAGGATTTCCTGGACGAGGAGGGGCGGGGACTGGCGGGACGCCCGGTGGGCGAGGTGCTGCCCGGCATGTCGGAGCTGCTGGACGAGGCCGATCGCCACCCCGACGACGTCATCGAGCGCCAGCTCACGCTGTTTCGGGGCCGACGTCAGCACACCGTGCTGGTGCGCGCGAGCCCGCAGCGCGACGACGGGCGTACGCTCGGCTACATCGTGACCTTCGACGACATCACCGCCCTCCTCTCGGCGCAGCGGCAGGCTGCCTGGGCCGAGGTGGCGCGCCGGATCGCGCATGAGGTCAAGAACCCGCTCACACCGATCCGGCTGTCCGCCGAGCGGCTCGAGCGGAAATACTCCCAACAGATCGCCGAGGGCCGGGAATCGTTCGCGGCCTCGATCACCACCATCATTCGCCAGGTCGATACGATCGGGCGGCTGATCAGCGAGTTTTCCGCGTTCGCCCGGATGCCGGCCGCGGTGCTGAGGGAAGAGAACATCGGCGAGATCGTCCGCGATGCGGTGGTACTGCAGCAGTCGGCGTGGCCGAGGATCGAGCTTTCGGTCGAGCTTCCGGACGGTCCGACCCGTCTCCTCTGCGATGGGCAGAAAGTTTCTCAGGCGCTTACGAACCTGTTGCAGAACAGCATCAATGTGTTGTCAGAAGGGCAGCGGCCGCGGCCATGGCGCATTGCGGTTCGCGTGCATCGCGGCACCGCCGCGGTCCAGATCGAGGTCGAGGACAATGGTCAGGGTTTTCCCGACGACGGCGAGCGGCTGTTCGAGCCCTACGTCACCACGCGGGTCAAGGGCACGGGCTTGGGCCTTGCCATCGTCAAGAAGATCATGGAGGAACACGGCGGTACCGTCGAGCTGCTCGCGGGTGAGGGCGGAGGTGCTCTGGTGCGCCTCACCTTTCCGATCCGGGAGCAGTCATTGCCGCCCGATGCGGCACGAGCCGCGGGCGGTCGCCCCCTCTGACCCCAAGAGCGCGGGAATACGGCCAATCCGATGAGCAAAGACGTACTGATCGTCGACGACGAAGCCGCCATCAGGGAGGTGGTGGGTGCTGTGCTCGAGGACGAGGGCTACCGGCCTCGGGGCGCCTCCAACAGCGATGAGGCCCTGCGCGAGATCGACCGCCGCCCTCCCGGGCTCGTCCTGCTCGACATCTGGCTCGAGGGCAGCGCGCTCGACGGGGTGCAGATCCTGGAGAGGGTCAAGGTGCAGCATCCCGAGCTGCCGGTGATTATGTTCAGTGGCCACGGCACCATCGAGACCGCGGTCGCCGCGATCAAGAAGGGTGCCTACGACTTCATCGAGAAGCCGTTCAAGTCCGACCGTCTGCTGCTGGCCATCCAGCGCGCAATGGAGGCGAGCCGGCTGCGGCGCGAGGTCGAGGAGCTGCGCCATCTCGCCTTCGACGAGGCCGAGCTGATCGGCAACGCGCCGGCCATGATCCGTGTGCGGCAGGCCATCGACCGCGTGGCGCCAACCGGCTCGCGCGTGATGATCAGCGGACCGCCGGGCTCGGGCAAGGAGATGGCCGCTCGCCTGATCCATGCCAATTCGCGCCGCGCCAGCGGGGCGTTCGTGATCCTGAACGCCGCATCCCTCTCGCCGGACCGCGTCGACATTGAGCTGTTCGGCTGCGAGCCCGGCTATCTGGGCTCGGACCAGCCGCGGGTCATCGGCCTGCTGGAGCGGGCCGACGGTGGCACGCTGCTGATCGACCAGGTCGCCGACATGCCGCTGGAATCCCAAGGCAAGATCCTGCGCGTCCTGCAGGAGCAGCGCTTCTCGCGCCTGGGCAGCGACGCGAAGATCGAGGTCGACGTGCGGGTGATCGCGTCGAGCAGCCGCGATCTCAAGGCCGAGATGGCGGCGGGCAAGTTCCGCGAGGACTTGTTCTATCGCCTCAACGTCGTTCCCGTCGCGATGCCGCCCTTGGCCGAGCGGCGGGTCGATATCCCCGAGCTCGCCCGGCATTTCATGGCCGGCGCCGCCCGGCATTCCGGCCTCCCGCCGCGGCCGATCACCGATGAGGCGATGGCGGTCCTGCAGACCACGGACTGGGCCGGCGACGTGCGCCAGCTCCGCAATTCGGTTGAGTGGATGCTGATCATGGCGCCCGGCGAGCCGGGCAGCCCGATCACCATGGAGGGGCTGCCGCCCGAGCTCACCAACGCGGCGACCTCGGGCATGGACCCGAATGCGAACGGCGAGCTGATCTCGATGCCCCTGCGCGAAGCCCGCGAGCATTTCGAGCGTGCCTATCTCCAGGCGCAGCTCCAGCGTTTCGGCGGCAACATCTCGCGGACGGCGAACTTCGTCGGCATGGAGCGGTCGGCGCTGCACCGCAAGCTGAAGACGCTCGGCCTGCACGGAGACGATTGAGGCCGTAGGGTCCAAATCCAGCCACCATGGAGCCTGCAGCATGTCGCGCACCGCCTACCGGGGCGGCCGCTACCGCCCGATCGGTGCTCTCGCGGTGCCGGTTGAGGATCGGGGCCTTCAGTTCGCGGATGGCGTCTACGAGGTCGCCAAATGCGTCAATGGCCGGATCTGTGATCTGGACCGTCATCTCGACCGCCTGGACAGGTCGCTCGCAGCGCTGGCCATCCCATGGCCGACGAGCCGGCGCGCGCTGACGGTGGTGATCCGTGAGGCCCTGCGCCGCAATGGGCTGCGCGACGCGTTGATCTACCTGCAGATCGACCGAGGCGTCGCGCCCAGGAACCATCTTTATCCAAGGTCGGCGCGGCCCACCCTGGTCGTCACCGTGCGGCGGGCGCCGTTTCCCAAGGCACGGGAACTCAGCGAAGGCGTCGCCGTTATCACGATGGCCGACATGCGGTGGAAGCGGTGTGACATCAAGTCGGTCAGTTTGCTTGCCAACGTCATGGCCCGGCAGCGTGCGGCCGAGGCGGGATGCCGCGAGGTCTGGCAGGTCGATGCCGAAGGCTTGGTTACCGAAGGTGCCGGCTCGAACGCGTACATTGTCGATGGCGCGGGTCGGGTCGTGACGCGGCCCCTTGGTCACGAGATCCTGGGCGGAGTGACGCGGGAGGTGGTGCTGGAGCTCGCGCGACGGGAAGGAATAGGGGTGGTGGAGCGTCCGTTCACGGTGGAGGAGGCCGTTTCGGCTCGTGAGGCCTTCCTGACCAGCACATCCTCGCTGGTGCTGCCGGTGACGCGGATCGACGGCCGGCCCGTCGGCGATGGTCGGCCGGGACCGGCGACGGTGACACTGTTGCGGCGCTATCGCGAGCATATGTGGAAAGAGAGGTGACAGACACTTATACTTATGGTTGAGTCAACGAGTGAGGTTCGAGAAAACTCGGGCCTGTGCCGTTGATGTGCCGACAGCTGCACCAATATGCGGTCGAAGGGCCGCGGTGCGGTGTGCGCATGGACCTGCGTGCGATATCGTGTGACGGTCGCGCCGCACGATCATCGATAAAAGCTCAAAGAAAAGAAGTAGGACAACTAAAATGGCGACTGAAAAGCAGCAGAACCTGCAGGACGTCTTCCTCAACCACGTCCGTAAGAACAAGGTGCCTGTGACCGTGTTCCTCATCAACGGTGTCAAGCTGCAGGGCGTGATCAGCTCCTTCGACAATTTCTGCCTTCTGCTGCGTCGTGACGGCCATGTCCAGCTCGTCTACAAGCATGCGGTCTCGACGGTAATGCCGTCGGCAGCCGTGCGCCTGTACGATCCGGCCGCCGAAGAGCAGCAGCAGCCGCAGGTCTGATTGACCGCGGCGCTCGAGGCGGCGGAGGGGCGTGGCCGGGCCTGGGTGCTGTCGCCCTATGAGCCCGGCTCCCCGGTAGCCCGCTCGCCGGCCAGCCGCCTCGCGGAGGCGGTCGGCTTGGCGCGTGCCATCGACCTCGAGGTGATGCGGGCCGAGAGCGTGCCTTTGCGGCAGAAGGTGCCGGCGACTCTGTTCGGGTCGGGCAAGGCACAGGAGTTCGCTGAGGCGCTGGCGGCCGCGCCGGCCGAGATCGTGGTCGTCGATTCCGCGCTCACGCCGGTCCAGCAGCGCAATCTGGAGCGGTTGTGGAAGACCAAGGTCATCGACCGGACCGGGCTGATCCTCGAGATCTTCGGCGAGCGCGCCCAGACCCGCGAGGGCGTGCTGCAGGTCGAGCTCGCGGCGCTCACCTACCAGCGCTCCCGCCTCGTCCGCTCCTGGACCCACCTGGAGCGGCAACGCGGTGGCTTCGGCTTCCTCGGCGGTCCCGGTGAGAGCCAGCTCGAGCTCGATCGCCGCCGGATCACCGAGCGGATCGTGCGGATCAAGCAGGAGCTGGCCGGCGTCCAGCGCACGCGCGGCCTGCACCGCGAGGCGCGCCGACGGGTGCCCTATCCGGTGCTCGCCCTGGTCGGCTACACCAACGCTGGCAAGTCGACCCTGTTCAACCGCCTGACCGGGGCCGGGGTCGATGCGCGCGACCAGGTGTTCGCCACGCTCGATCCGACGATGCGCGAGATCGCGCTGCCGTCGCGGGCGCACGCGATCCTGTCGGACACCGTGGGCTTCATCACCGACCTGCCGACCTCGCTGGTGGCTGCGTTCCGCGCCACGCTGGAAGAGGTCCTCGCGGCCGACCTGATCCTGCATGTCCGCGACGTCAGCCATCCCGACAGCGAGGCGCAGAAGCGCGACGTCGAGGCGGTGCTGGACGAGCTCGGCGTTGGGGCGGAGGAGCGCGCCGCGCGGCTGATCGAGGTCTGGAACAAGGCCGACCTGCTGCCCGCGGACGAGCTCGAGCCGATGCGCGCCGTCGCATTGCGCCAGCCTGAGACGACCCTGATCTCGGCGGTCGAAGGCACCGGCGTCGACCGCCTCCTGGCCGGGATCGATCGGCGTCTCTCGGCCTCGCGTCGGCCGATCGAGGTCGAGCTCGACTACGGCGCGGGCGACGTGCTCGCCTGGCTGCACCGCCACGGCGAGGTCCTGGAGAAGGTCGACGACGGCGAGCGGCTGCATCTCCGCGTCGCCGTCGGCGAGGCCGAGCGTGCCCAGCTCGCGCGGATGCTCGGACGGGCCTTGTGAGAGAGCATCTCCGCAGGCCCAGCTATCGCGCGGACGCGCCCGAGCCGTCTCCGGATCCAGTCGTCGCGTGCCGCTGCAGGAAATCGATCACCGCCGCCAGCGCGGGGGACAGCTCCGTGTCGGAGCCCCGGAGCACGAACGGCG
Source organism: Geminicoccaceae bacterium (assembly GCA_044224255.1). GTDB lineage: Bacteria > Pseudomonadota > Alphaproteobacteria > Geminicoccales > Geminicoccaceae > Benzoatithermus. The sequence goes on along the minus strand of JBGAKU010000035.1, from coordinate 12,788 downwards.
GGACGCCGCTCGCGGCGACGGTGACCGTGTAGCTCATCGCGTCGCGCGTGCGCCCGGCAGGAGCGGCCTGCGACGGTGCCTCGGCACGGGCCGCGGCCACAAGACGCTGCAGCTCGGCTGCGGCCCCGGTCGATAGGTCGGCGGTGTCGATGGTGTTGGCGCGGCGGATGCCCGCCGCGAACCCGCCATACGTCGCCATGGTCACCAGCATGCGGACAGATCCTTGGGGGCAGACGCCCGGTCGTCGCTCGCTGATCGAGCGCCGCGAGCCCCAACCTAGTGCTTGTCCTTCAGCGCCGCGATCTCCTTGGTCAGGGTCCGCACCTGCAGCGAAAGGCTCTCGATCTGCTTTTGCAGACCGGCGAGCGCGTCGGCATCGCGCGTTCCGCCGCTCCTGCTCAAGGAGCCGCTGCGGGCGCGTGGCGACCCGGCGCTCGCCGTGACGCCGCTGATGCGAACACCGACCTGGCGCCATGCGTCCGTGACGGCAGACTGCTCGATGCCGCCGCTGCCGTACAGCTGGCCGGCCTTGAGGTAGGTCGTGTCGGCGAATGCCTGGAACTCGGTGGTCGGACTCGAGGCCTTCAGCGATTCGTACCAGATGTGGCCCGGGGCCTCCCAAGCGAAGCCGCCGATACCGATCGCGGTCAGGTAGAAGGCTCGGTTCGGAATGCCGGAATTGATATGCACTCCGCCGAAGTCGCCCTCGTCGGTGTCGGGAAGCTGGGCATACCGGTCCATGTGGTCGGGCTGCGGATCGCGCCCGAGGGTCGAGTTGTTGTAGGCCGTGCCCGGCGCCTTCATCGAGCGCAAGGCGTCGGCGGCGATATCGGGCGTGAAGATGTCCGCGCCGATCAGCCAGTCCGCCACGTCGGCCGCCTGATTCAGCGACCATTGCTTGACCAGCGAGCCGAACACGTCGGAGAGCGACTCGTTCAGTGCACCCGACTGGTTGTGATACTCGAGACCGGCGGAGAATTCGGTGACGCCATGGGTGAGCTCATGCGCGATCACGTCGATCGAACCGGTGAAGTCGGTAAAGACCAACCCGTCCCCGTCGCCGAAGACCATCGCCTGGCCGTCCCAGAAGGCGTTGTTGTAGCGTAGCCCCCGATGGACATAGCCGTCCAGGCGCATGCCCTGGTCGTCGATCGAGTTGCGGCCCAGCACCTCGGCATAGAACTCCCTGGTGAGGCCGAAGCCGTCGAAGGCACGATTGACCGAAGGATCTGCCGACGGCTCGCCATCCTCGCTCCGCGCGAGGACGGCGCGCGAGAGGACAGTGCCGTTGCGACAGTCGAAGATCGTCCGGCGGCCATCGCCGGGAGTCGCCATGCCGATGAGCAACGAGCGGACGGCCCGCTCGCCGCGGAGCCTCTCGGTGGTCAGGAGCGTGCTCAACGCCGCCTGTCTGATGTCCTTGTCAGAGCTGTCGAGCAGCTTCTTCAGGAGATGTGGCGGCGTGATGCAGTTGAGGCATCGGCAGAAGTTCATCATGACTTCGATCCTCTGGCTCAGTCTCCGTACTTCAAGGCGAGCAAGACACTTTCCCTGACCTCGTCGATCACGACCACGAACAGATTGTCGAACTCCGACTCAGTGATTTCGGGTATGCTCGCCTGGACCCCGAGACCTCGGATGATATCAGGCAATGTGTTGCTGTGCCCGACGACCAAGGCGCGGACGTCACTTGGCGCAGCGTCGAGGCTCTGAAGCACATCGGGCGCCGCGGTCGCCTCTACCGGCTCGACGCCGAGGGCGCGGGCCAGTGGGGCTGCCGTCTCCCGGGCACGCATGAGCGACGATACGATGATGAGCTCGATGCCGGCGTTCGCACCGACCCGGGCGAAGTCCTCGGCCCGCGCTTCCCCCTTCGAGCTGAGAGCGGGGTCGATCCCGTCCGGGGGCAAGTCGATGTCGGCGTGGCGGACAAGCAGTACGGTGCGCATGGCCCGATGGTCGCCAGCAACGAACTTGGCCGTCTCAGGCGGAGACGGTCAGGGATCAGTATGATCGCATAGTCGGAGGCGTTCTGATGTGGCAAAGCGCACAATGGCGCCTTTCTTCGGCGTCTCCGCCGAGGACGAGAAGAAGCAGGCCGCGGGAGGCCCGCGGCCTGCGAAGTGGGGAGGAAACGCCTCAAGTCGGGTGTCGTGGGGGGAACCCCCGGGACACGCAGGCACCATATTTAATGGTTGATAGTTCGTCAACTGGTTTAGCGCATTGCGCGAGATGGTCGGTCTGTCATTCCGTCGGCTTCGGTGCAGTCGGCGTGAGGTTCTCCGGGCTGAACATGTTGCCGAAGCCGCCGGGCGGCGCCTGCTTCGGGGCTCCGGTCTGCGGGTTCGGGGCCTGTGTCGCGGGGGGCGGCGTCCGCGCCGTCGGCGGTGCGAACTGGCGCTGCCGCTCCAGGCGCTCCTCGAGCGCATCCGCCTTGCAGGCGGCCGGGTCGTGGCGCGCGGCGACGCCGACGACGGCGACCAGGCCGGCAAGCATGAGAGTGCACAGGACCGCCGCCGGATTGCCCGCGACGGCAGCCAGCCGGCCGAGCCTGCGGCCTCCGGCGGCGTTGCGCCCGGCACCGGCACGGGCCTCGCGCAGCAGCGCCGCGAACAGGGTGATGCCGATCACGATGACCGCCAGCGCGCTGACCGTGGGGTCGATGCCGAGGCGTACCTTCTGCGCCACCTCGACGGTGAACGAGGTGTAGTGCGAGAGCGTGAAGACCGAGGTGTTGTAGTTCTCGAAGCTTGCGAGAAAGGCGATCACCGCCGCCGAGCCGATCGCCGGCCGCAGGAAGGGCAGGAGGATCTTTCGGAAGGCCTGGACGTTCGTGGCCCCCAGATCGAGTGCTGCCTCGAGCAGTCCCTCGTCGAAACGCTGCAGCCGTGCCACGAACACCAGCATGCAATAGGCCGCGATGAAGCAGGACTGGCCCATCGTGGTGAGGAAGATGCCGTCATAGAGCGGCCCGCCATAGCTGCCACCCAGAGCGGTCGCCACGCGGTCCCAGAACAGGACCGTGGCGATGCCGATCACCACGCCCGGCATCAGGATGGGCGCCGTGATCAGCGTATAGTAGGCCGTCCGCGCGCGCGGCCAAATCTGCGTCAGGAGCAAGGAGCCGGCGAGCCCGAGCGTGACCGAGAGCAGGACGACCAGCACACCGATGATCAGGCTGTTCTGCAGCCCGGTCATCAGCCGCCGGTCTGCGACCAGCTTACCGAACCATTCGAAGGTCAGGCACTCCCACGGCCAGACCCGCGGGAAGGACGAGCTGTTGAAGGCGGTGATCGACATGATCACCAGCGGCCCGAGAAGGTAGGCGAAGAAGAAAACCAGATAGGCGCCGATGCCGAGGCGGACGGCCAGCTTGCCCGCCGTCACCGGCCCACCTCGCCGAGACGTATGCGGAACAGGCGCATGGCGAGCAGGACCAGGAACGTGCAGATGACCAGGAGGATGATCGCGTAGGCGGCGCCGCGCGGCCAGTTCACGCTCTCGAAGAACGTCCGGTAGATGATCTGGGTGAACCAGAGCGAGGACGGGCCGCCCAGGATCTGGGGCGCGGCGAGGGCACCGGCGGCGAGCATGAATACCATGGTGCAACCCGAAGTGATGCCGGGCTTGGCGAACGGGATCACGATCCGCCGGTGGATGCGCAGCCAGGAGGCGCCGAGGTCGCGCGCCGCCTCGATCTGGTTGCGGTCCAGGCTCTCGATGGCGTTGTAGATCGGGAAGATCATCAGAAGGATGTAGGCGTAGCCGAGCCCCGCATAGAGTGCCACGTCGGCCCTGATGAAGTCGATCGGCTGGTCGATCAGGCCGATGCCGAGCAGGATCGAGTTGATCAGCCCGCCGGAGCCGAAGATGATCCTGAAGGCGAAGGCGCGCAGGATCTCATTGACCCAGTAGGGCACCACTAGGGCCACCGCCAGCACCCGCGTGGTGTATCCGCCGCCGCCCTGAGCGAGAAAATAAGCGATCGGGTAGCAGAGCACGAGGTCGAACAGCATGACCAGCGCCGCCGCGATCAGCGTGCGGGCGAAGACCGCGAGATCGACGAAGTTCCACCCGTCCGGATTGCCCGAAAAGCCGAACAGGAAGTAGCGGTAATTGTCGAGGGTCCAGAGATCCGTCGGGCCGCCGCGGGCCGCGGGCGGCAGATCGTGGCGCAGCGAGAAGTCGACCATCACGAGCTGCGGCAGGACGATCAGCACCAGGATCCAAAAGCCGACCGCGAGCAGGATGTAGCTCGCGAGCGCCCAGCCGTTGCGATCGAGGAACTTCCGCATCCAGCCACCCCGCCTGCGCGCCACCTATTCCTCCTCGGCAAGGTTGCCGGGCGGCAGGACAACCGCCTTACGTGGATCGAAGCGGACGGTGAGCATGGCACCGACGCCGATCGCCCCGCCTGCCCCCTGATTGACCAGAGAGACCTTGAGCGGCACGCCGCCCGGCCCATCCAGGAACAGGTGACAGGAGGGACCCTCGAACTCCTCGGCGATGACGCGGCCGGTGACGCTGTCCTCACCCTCGACGCCGATGCCCGCCAAGGCCAACGACTCCGGGCGGACGAAGAGCATCGCGCGGTCGCCGGCCCGCAGCCGGCCCTGGGCGGCGCTGGCGATCCGGCCGCGCAGCGGGCCGGCCGGGGTGTCGAGCCTGGCCATACCGTCGGCGGTAGCGCTCACCTGACCGGTGAAGCTGTTGTTCTCACCAACGAACGAGGCGACGAACGCGGTCGACGGATCGTCGTAGATCGTCCTGCCGTCCGCGATCTGGTCGATCACCCCTTCGCGCATCACCGCGACGTGATCGGACATGGTCAGGGCCTCGCCCTGGTCGTGCGTGATGTAGATGAAGGTCAGGCCGACCCGACGCTGGATCGCCCGCAGCTCGCTGCGCATGTGCTGCCGGAGCTTGAGATCGAGCGCCGAGAGCGGCTCGTCGAGCAGCAGCACCCGCGGCTCGGCGCACAGGGCGCGGGCGATCGCGACCCGCTGCTTCTGGCCGCCCGACAGCTCGCCGACGAACTTGTCTCCCTGGCCGGGTAGGGCGATCAGCTCGAGCAGCTCGTCGGCACGGCGCCGACGCTCGGCCGTGCTCGCCCCCTTCACCTCCAGCGCGAAGGCGATGTTCTCCCATACTCGCATCAACGGGAAGAGGGCGAGATTCTGGAAGATCAGCGCGGTCGGGCGCCGGTTCGGCCCCACGCCCGACATGTCGTTGCCGCCGATCCGGACCACACCGGAGGTCGGCTCGAGAAAGCCCGAAACGGTGCGGAGGATGGTCGTCTTGCCGCAGCCCGACGGGCCGAGGAAGCTGAAGAATTCGCCCGGCTCGATTCGCACCTGGGCGTCGCGGACGGCAACGAATGTCCCGAATTGCACCGAAACCTTGTCGAGCTCGACCCCATAACCTGCGACCGTTGCCATCCCGCTCCCTCGCCGTCGCACGAACCGGGGCGCCGGGCCACCGCCCCGGCGCCCCGATTGGCCCGATCAGGCGCTCTGGAATTTGTTGACGTACTGCGCGCGGACGTCCGCATACCAGGACTGGGTCGGCGGCCAGGGGTTGAGCTTCTGCAGGGCGTCGCCCGGATAGGCGTCGGCGAAGTTCTTGGCGTATTGCGCATTGGCGTACCGCTCGGCGCCGATCACGGGCGAGTTGTAGCCGTGGGTGTCGATCGCCTTGCCTGCCGCCTCGGCGTCGTAGCAGTGCTGGATGAAGGCGTAGGCCTGATCGATGTTTTGCGCGCCGGCCGGCAGCGACATGCCGTCGATCCACGCCATCGCCCCTTCCAGCGCCGCGCGGTACATCACCGGCTGGCCTTCATTCTTGAGTGCGATCGGCGGCCCGTCCCAGGTCTGGCCGACGATCACGCCCTCGTTCATGAGCCCGTTTTTCTGGGTGTCGGCATCGTTCCAGATCAGCTTGATGTTGCCCTTGCGAGCGATGCACCAGTCGGTGACCTTCTCCCAGGCTGGCCGCATCTTCTCCTCGCTCTCATAGGCGGCCCACATCGAGCCGGGCTCCAGCTCGCCGATCCGCTCGAGGTACAGCCCGGCGCAGATCAGCATCGAATGCGCGCGGCCCATGGTCTTGCCGGCATTGGCGTCGGACCAGATGTCGCCATAGCTCGGGAATTCGCCCTCCGGCTGCCACTTGTCGGTGCGCCAGGCGATGCTCTCCGTGCCCCAGATGTGTGGAATCCACGCGGCGCCCTTGCCGCCGAAGTCCCAGATGGCGCCACCCTTCTCGGCCATGCCGGCATTGACCTTGTCGATCGGTACTCTGCTCATGTCGAACGGCTGCAGTAGGTCGAGGTCGGCCCACTGCGGCGCCCGGTCCATCGTCGGCGTGGCGATATCGAAGCCCTGACCCTTGGTGGCCTTCAGCTTGTTCAGGATCTCCTCGTTCGAGCCGATGCCGGTGAAGTTGATCTTGATGCCGGTCTTGTTGGTGAAGCTGTCGACGAAGCTCGCCGGCAGATAGTCGGACCACATCAGGACGTTGACCTCGCCCGAGGAGGCGAGCACGCGCGGGCTGACGATCGCGGGTGCCGCCAGCGCCCCGGCCAGAGCAGCGCCGCCCTTGAGCACGGTACGGCGGGAACGACGCCCGCTCGCTTCGCGCGTCAGCGTGTCTGCAGTCATCTTCCTTCCCTCGCTCCTGCGGCGCGGCATTCGCGGCCGCAGCCCTGCGGGCCGATCTTGGCGAGGCCGGCGCCGACCGGCAAGAGTGCCGATGGAGCGTACCGGCCGACAGCGCCCCCGGTTTGCCATGCGATCCGGCCCGGCCCTTCGTGACCGGTGGACGCAAGACAGGCTGCGCGGCAGCAACAGGCATGTCGACGCAAGAAAGGCGCTACGGTCGGAGGCGGCCGGGTCGGGCGACGGCCGCCGCAACCGGCTTCGTGGTCTGGCCGAGGAGGTCAGCTTTCTGGGGTCGATCGTGCGCACGCGTGTGCGCGCAGGCGACACGGCTGTGTCGTTCGACGCGCCCAACAGCTAAAGTTCGGCACCGTCGGAGCGGGGTGCCGTGGTGGCGTCGCCTTCGCGCCCGAGGATCTGCTCGTGCTCGAGGGCCACAGTCCGGGTCGAGTTGCGGCGCGCCTTGTCGTGGTCCGCGCGGCCGGCGTATGCTCGATCGCAAGGCGGAGGGGCCGCGGCGAAGGGTGCGCGGCCGGGAGGGAGAATAAGGCAATGACCAGCAAGGTTCTGACCTCGGCGCAAAGTGAGGCCCTGGCGACCGTGCAGGCGGCTCGAGCCAGCCGCCGCTCGATCCTGCAGGCGGCCACAGCCTTGGGCGCGGTTGGCGCCCTGGCGCCGGTCTATGTCCGCAAGGCCTTCTCGTCTTCCGGTGAGCTAAACTGGTTCACCTGGGAAGACTACGCGCCCCAGCCGCTGATCGACCGATTCCAGTCCGACACCGGCATCACCTTGAACGTCACCACCTACTCCTCCAACGAGGACTGCCTCAACAAGCTGAAGGCGGCGGGCGGTGGTGCCGGGTGGGATCTGGCCTCGCCGTCGATCGCGTGGATCTCGGCCCATGTCGACAACGGCAACCTCGCCGCTATCGATGAGTCCAAGGCCCAGAGCATGGGCAACATCTTCCCGAGCATGATGGAGAACTCGAAGGCCCTGGGCGCCAACCGCGACGGCAAGTGGTACGCGCTGCCCTACGACTGGGGCACGGAAGCGCTGGCCTGGAACACCGAGAAGGTCACGCTGGAGTATGGCACGGCCTCCTTCGGTGATCTCTGGAAGCCGGAGTACAAGGGCCTGATGCTCTGCCGCCAGCGCTCCAGCATGCTCTGCACCGGCCTGTGGATGGAGCGGGACGGGCAGCTTCCGGCCGGGACGATGAAGAAGGCCTATGACGAGGAGGCGGCTTTCGACCTCGGCTACGGCAAGGCGGCCGAGTATGTGATCGCCAACAAGGCCCAGATCGTCAATTGGTGGAAGGGCACCGCCGACACTCAATCCGGCTTCGAGCAGGACGGTGCGGTGATCGGCGAGTGCTGGGACGGCCCGATCTTCCAGCTCAAGAATCAGGGGCTGCCCTACGGCTACATGGCGCCGGTCGAGGGTGCCTTGACCTGGATCGATTCGATCGCGATCACGGCCAAGGCCGCCAATCTCGAGCAAGCCTACGCCTTCATCAACTGGGCGTTCAAGCCCGAGATCGGCGGCATCGTCTCGGACAACACCGGCTACAACTCGGTGGTCAAGGGCTTCGATCAGCACGTCGCGGAGAGCTTCAAGAAGAACTTCGGCGAAGCCTATCCCGAGGATGCGATCGACAAGCTGTGGATCCAGGGCACGGAGCGCCCTTGGTTCCTGGAGAAGCGGCAAGCGCTGGTCGACAAGATCTCGGCAGCCTAGCAACCGAACGGCGCGCCGTCTCCGAAGGCGCGCCGTCTATCCGGCGAGCGCACGATGGCGGACGATCTCCACCTCGACGGCGTCACCAAGCGCTTCGGCGAGTTCACCGCGGTACGCGAGGTGAACCTGACCATCGCCGAGGGGGAGTTCTTCTCCTTCCTCGGCCCCTCGGGCTGCGGCAAGACGACCATCCTGCGCATGGTCTCGGGCTTCATCGAGCCGACCGAGGGCGACATCCGGCTGGGCGACCGCTCGCTGCGGGGCATCGGGCCGAACAGTCGCCCGACCGCGCTGATCTTCCAGAACCTCGCTCTGTTTCCTCTGATGAGCGTGGCCGACAACATCGCGTTCGGTCTCGACGTCCGCGGCGTCGCGCGCGCCGATCGTGACCGCAAGGTCAGGGACATGCTCGAGCTGATCGCCCTGCCAGGCTATGGCAGCCGGCGGATCGACGAGCTGTCCGGCGGTCAGAAGCAGCGGGTAGCGATCGCCAGGGCACTCGCGGTCGAGCCGAAGGTGCTCCTGCTGGATGAGCCGCTCTCCGCCTTGGACCTGAAGCTGCGCCAGCACATGCGGACCGAGCTGCGCGCCATCCAGCAGCGGACGGGGATCACCTTCATCTACATCACGCACGACCAGGGCGAGGCGCTGGCCATGTCCGACCGCGTAGCGGTGATGAGCCAGGGCAATATCGAGCAGATCGGCAAATCCTACGAGGTCTACGACCACCCGAAGACGCCGTTCGTGGCGTCCTTCGTCGGCGAGAGCAACCTGTTCCCGGGCCGCATCGTTTCCGTCCAGAACGGGTCGGCCAGGGTCGACACCGTCTTCGGGCCGATGGTGGGCAGCAATCCGCATGGCCTCGCGGTCGGGCAGGAGGCGTTGCTGTTCGTTCGACCCGAACGGATGCGACTCAATCCCCCCGAAGGCGAGGGCGGGAACGCTCTGCCATCGACGGTCGCTGGCCAGATGTTCGAGGGCGTGCTCGTGCATCTGTCGCTGTTGGGAGCCGACGGCACGCCGGTGACCGTCACCCTCTCCAACGACGGCCATACACCGCATCTGGCGCCCGGAGCGCCGCTGAAGGTCCACTTCGCGCCGTCCCACGCGAGCGTGCTGCCGGCCGGCCGGTCCGCCGATGCGTGAGTCCCTGGCCCGGTTCGGCACCGCGGGTACGGCCCTGATCTTCGGGTCGGTGGCGGTGTGGCTGCTGCTGCTGATCGTCGTGCCGCACCTGATGCTGATCGACTACGCCTTCCACGCCAATCCTGGCGCGATCGACAAGGGGTTGGCCGCGGAGGGCTGGACGCTGCACTCCTTCCGCCCGCTGTTCGACCCGAGCGACGCGCTCGCGTTCAACACCTTCGTGCGGACCGTCCTGACCAGCGCGGTGATCACGGTGCTGGCGCTCGTCGTCTGCTATCCGATCGCCTACTACTTGGCGAAGGTCTGCTCGGCGAAGTGGCTGAACCTGTTCATGCTCTGCCTCCTCGTCCCCTACTGGGTGAACGAGGTGCTGCGCGCCTATGCATGGCGGACCTTGATGGCGCGGCAGGGGCTGCTCAATCAGACGGCCACGGCACTCGGCCTGTCGCCGATCGATTTTTTCAACTATGAGCTGCCGGTGCTCGATGCCAACATCGCGCTCTTCGTCGGGCTGGTCTACTCGTACATCCTGTTCATGGTCTTCCCGATGTTCACCGCGATGGAGAGCCTCGACACCAACCAGATCGAGGCCGCGCGTGATCTCGGCGCCTCCTGGGCGCGAGTCCACCGCAAGATCGTCATCCCCCACGCCAAGCCCGGCATCGCATCGGGCTGCATCGTCACTTTCATGCTTTGTGCCGGCTCCTACATCGTCCCGGTGCTCCTCGGCGGCAAGTCCAGCTTCTGGTTCACCCAGGCGATCGAATCGCAATTCTCGGTGCTGAACTGGAACGGCGGCTCGGCCTACGCGCTTGTGCTCGAGCTGGTCTGCCTGATTCTAGTGCTGGTGATGATGCGCGCCCTGCGCGTCACCCTGCGCGACATCGCACGGTGAGGCCGCGATGACCCAGTCCGACGGCGGCATGCGCTGGGCGATCCGGATCTACCTCGCGATCTTCCTGATCTATCTGCTCTTCCCGCTCGTCTACATGCTGCTGATCGCGTTCAACGACAGCCGCATCCCGACGCACCGCGACTTCACCTTCACCCTACGCTGGTTCGGCGAGGCCTGGGCGGACCAGCGCCTGTGGCAAGGCCTACGGGTCAGCCTGCTGATTGGAGTCCTGGTGGTCGTTGTCTCGGTCGTTTTCGGGATGGCCGGCGCCTTCATGCTGGTGCGGCTGCAGCTGCGGGCGAAAAGCCTGCTCTATGCCGTGCTGGTCTCGCCGATCCTCGCCCCCGGCATTGTCCTGGGCATCTCGGCCTTCATCTTCTGGAGCCAGCGACTCGGCTTCCGCGCCGACTGGTGGACCGCGGCATTGGCGCAGTGCAGCTTCATCGCGGCCTATTGCATGCTGATCTTCATCGCCCGCCTGCAGCGCTTCGACACCACGCTCGAGGAGGCGGGGCTCGATCTGGGTGCGACGCCGCGGCAGGTGTTCTGGCGGATCACGCTGCCCTATCTACGGCCGGCCGTGTTCTCGGCCTCCGCACTCGCCTTCCTGCAGTCGTTCGAGAACTTCACCACCACCTACTTCGCCATCGGCGCGCAGCAGACCTTCACCATCTTCATCGCCAACAAGGTCCGCCAGGGCGTCACGCCCGCCGTCAACGCGGTCGCGTTCATCATCGTCGCGGTGACGGTCGTCGTGGCCGTGCTGGTCGAGGTGCGCCGCCGCCGGGCCCTGGTGCGGGCACAAGAGGCGGCGCGCCTCGCGCAGATTGCGGACGTCGAGATGGCGGCCGCCCCCAACCTAGCGGCGGGCTCGCTCGCTCCCGCCCGCGCATGAACTCAGGAACGGACTCATGACCCGGATGTCGGCCAGCGAGGCCTTCGTCGAGACCCTGGCTGCCCAGGGTGTCACCCACGTCTTCGGCATTGTCGGCTCGGCCTACATGGACGCGCTCGACCTGTTCCCTGCCGCCGGCATCCGCTTCGTGTCGGTGGCGCACGAGCAGGGCGCCGGCCACATGGCGGACGGCTTCAGCCGCGCCTCGGGCCGGCATGGTGTCTGCATCGCGCAGAACGGGCCGGGCATCACCAACTTCGTCACCGCGATCGCCGCCGCCTACTGGGCGCACAGCCCGGTCGTGATGATCACGCCGGAGACCGGCTCGAACACCCAAGGCCTGGGCGGCTTTCAGGAGACCGAGCAGCTCCCGTTCTTCGAGAAGATCACCAAGTACCAAGTCCATTGCCCCCAGCAGGCGCGGATCGCCGAGCTGCTGTCGCGCTGTTTCGACTACGCCATGCTCGAGCGCGGTCCCGCCCAGTTCAACATTCCCCGCGACCTGTTCTACGGTGAGGCCGACGTCGCGATCCCCCGCCCGATCTGGGTCGAGCGCGGCCCCGGTGGGCCGGAGAGCCTCGCCGCGGCGACCGAGCTGCTCGCCGGCGCGCGCTTCCCGGTGATCCTCTCCGGTGGTGGCATCGTCATGTCCGGCGGTGTGCCGGAGGTGGTGCGTCTGGCCGAGCATCTCTCCGCCCCGGTGATCAGCACCTATCTCCACAACGACAGTTTCCCAAGGAGCCATCCGCTCTGGGCCGGCCCGATCGGCTATCAGGGCTCGAAGGCGGCGATGAAGCTCTTGGCCCGGGCCGACGTCGTCCTGGCGCTGGGCACGCGCCTCGGCCCATTCGGCACCCTGCCGCAGCACGGCATCGACTACTGGCCCAAGGACGCGAAGCTGATCCAGGTCGACGCCAATCCGCGCAAGCTGGGCCTCGTCAAGCAGGCGGCGGTCGGCGTCTGCGGTGATGCCCGAGCCGCCGCGACCGACCTGCTGCACCGGCTGGAGACCGGCAATCGGGAGGTGGCCGCGCACGCGACCCGCACGCAGCGCCTGGACGAGATCCGCCGGCAGAAGGAGGAGTGGGAGGCCGAGCTGGCGCACTGGGGCCAGACCGATGGCAGCCCGATCGCCCCCCGGCGTGCCCTGCGCGAGCTGGAGAAGGCGATGCCGGCCGACGCCATGGTCTCGACCGACATCGGCAACATCTGCTCGGTCTCCAACAGCTATCTGCGCTTTGAGCGTGCCCCCTCCTTCTTCGCCGCGATGAGCTTCGGCAATTGCGGCTATGCCTACCCGACCGCGATCGGCGCCAAGGTCGCCGCCCCCGACCGGCCCGCCATCGCCTTTGTCGGCGACGGCGCTTGGGGCATGAGCTTGCATGAGACGCTCACCGCCGTGCGCGAGAACATCCCGGTGGTCGCCGTGGTGTTCAACAACGGCCAGTGGGGTGCGGAG
>JBGAKU010000034.1:0-30271 GCA_044224255.1 Geminicoccaceae bacterium | reverse complement strand
AGCCAGCCGGTTGCGAGCGCTGCCACCCCGGTCCAGGCCATGGCGGCCCCGGCCTCCATCACCCTGCCCGGGCCGGACCATCGCGGCCGGGTGGTGAGCGCGCGGCTGGTCGTGGCGCAGGACGGCCAGGGCAGCAGCGTGCGGATCGACCTCGAGCCCGCCGATCTGGGCCGGGTCGAGGTGGCGCTCCATGTGGACGACGCCGGCATGGCGTCCGCGACCTTCACGGTCGATCGCCCCGAGACGCTGCAGCTCCTGCAACGCGACGCGCGCACCGTCGGCGACCTGCTCGGCTCCGCCGGGTTCGCGGTCCAGCAGGGTGCTTTGGGCTTCACCTTGCGCGATTCGCCGGGCGGCCAGCACGGATCCGAGCGCGGGCAGCGGGGCGGCGGGGGAGCGCCGGTCCGCGGCGGCCCGGCAGTACCCACGCCGCCGCGCGCGGGCCGCCGCGGGCTGCTGGACCTGCAGGTGTGAGATGAGCATCGCCACCACGCGAAGGAGACGCGCATGGCCGTGAGCGCCGTGACCGCAGGCGGCACCGTGAGGAGCTCGGGTCAGAGCCTCGCCGCCAACTTCGACAATTTCCTGAAGCTGCTCACGACGCAGCTGCGCAACCAGGACCCGGTGGCGCCGATGGACGCCAACGCGTTCACCTCGCAGCTGGTCCAGTTCGCCTCGGTCGAGCAGGCGATCAAGACCAACGACAAGCTGCAGGACCTCGGCGAGCTGATCGAGGCGAGCGGCACGACCTCGGCCATGAGCATGCTCGGCCGCGAGGCGGTGGTCGGGACCGATCGCATCGGCCTCGGTGCTGCGGGCGACGCGACCATCCGCTACCGGCTGCCCGAAGCCGCGGCCCGCGCGACGGCGACCGTCGTCGATGCCAGCGGCCGGATCGTGCGCACCCTGACCGGCACGACCGTCGCGGGCGAGAACGTCATCGCCTGGGACGGGCTCGATGCCGCGGGCCAGCGGGCGACCCCGGGCACCTACCGGATCCAGCTCGATGCCGTCCGCGCCGACGGCGAGGCGATCGCCGCAGAGCAGTACCTCGCCGGCACCGTCGAGGCGATCGAGCCCGATGCGGGGGCGATCTCGCTGGTCGTCGCCGGTGCCAAGGTTCCGCTCGGCGACGTTCGCACGGTGCGCACGCCGGCTCCGGCCGCCGCGTGAGCCCCCAAGCCACCAGACCATGGGAGCCGATCCATGAGCCTCTTCGGTTCGCTGTTCTCCGGCGTGTCCGGCCTCAATGCCCAGAGCCGTGCCATGGGCATGATCTCCGACAACATCGCCAACGTGAACACCACCGCCTACAAGGGTGCCTTGGCGCAGTTCGAGAACCTCGTGACCCGCAGCCGCGGCAGCTACACCTACAGTCCGGGCGGCGTCCGCGCGCAGAGCTTCTACACCGTGGCGACGCAGGGGCTGATCCAGAGCAGCGCCTCTCCCACCGACGTCGCGATCTCAGGTGCCGGCTTCTTCGTCGTGGCGGCGCCGCCGGACGGCCAGGGCGAGCAGCTATACACCCGCGCCGGCTCGTTCTCGCCGGACTATCAGGGCGACCTGCGCACCACCTCCGGCCAGTATCTCCAGGGCTGGGCGCTGGACGCGAACGAGCAGGTCGTCGACGTCAACACGCTCGAGAACGTCAACATCCGCAGCATCAACGGGCTCGCCGCCGCGACGACCGACGTCGAGATCGGTGCCAATCTCGACGCCGATGCGACGCCCTATGCCGGCGCGTTCGCGACGGGCGACCTCGCTGCCTGGGCGGCCTCGGGCGGCACCGCCGGCGTTCAGCCGACGGTCAGCCGCGACGTCCAGGTCTATGACAGCCTGGGGCGCGCGCACGACCTTACCTTGTCGTTCCTGCGGACCGGTGCCGCCAACCAGTGGGCGGTCGAGGTTTCGGCGGCGGCCGCGGAGGTCGACACGGCCACGCATCCGAACGGACTCCTGGCGAGCGGGACGCTGTCCTTCAACGGTGACGGCTCGCTCGCCGGCATGTCGCTGACCCCGGTGATATCGGGGGTGCCGAACGGGCCCGTGGACGTGCGCTGGGCCGTCGCGGACGGTGCCGATCCCAGCGCGCTGACCTTCGACTTCGGCGAGATCGGCAGCGTCGACGGCATCAGCCAGTTCGCCAGCCCGACCAACATCGCCTTCGTCAACCAGAACGGCGCCGAGGTCGGCGAGCTCAGCGCCGTGAGCATCGACGCAGAAGGTTATGTGCTCGCCTCGTTCACCAACGGCGAGGAGCGGCGGCTCTACCGCCTGCCGATCGCGACCTTCGCCAATCCGGCCGCACTCGACCCGCGCTCGGGCAATGTCTTCGCGCAGACCGACGCCTCGGGCGAGTTCAACCTGCGCGAGGCCGGTGCCGGTGGGGCCGGGGTGGTGGCGCCGTCGGCGCTGGAGGCCGCCAACGTCGACTTGGCGGAGGAGTTCACTAAGATGATCGTGACCCAGCGCGCCTATTCCGCCAATGCCAAGGTCATCAACACCACCGATCAGATGCTGGACGAGCTGATCCGCATGACGAGCTGAGTATTTAGGGCGTACCTGGAGGTGCAGTATCTTGGTTAATATCAGCAAATACAGCTGCCTCTGCGCGACTTAGCGCTTGTTTAAGTGATCCTGGACTAGAACGGTGGCTGCTTCGAGCTCGGTAGGATGACTTGCTTCGGTCGGAGACGTCGGATGTCCCTTTGTCGCGATAGTGGGCGGAGAGCGTCGGCCGCGCGCGCTCGCATCCCCTCCTTGGCCGACCTCCCGCCGCCCGAGACCCGCCGCTGGGTGGCCCGGCGCAAGGCGCAGGTCGTGGCGGCCGTCCGGGCCGGCGTGCTCGAGCTCGAGGAGGCGTGCCGGCGCTACTCCCTGTCGGCCGAGGAGTATGCGGCCTGGGCCCAGGCGATCGACCGGCACGGGCCCACCGCGCTGCGCGTCACACGGCTCCAGCAGTTCCGTCAGGCGGAGCCCTGAGCGGGCCGGCACACGCCCCAAATTCGAGCAAGGTTAACCGCGCCTTCACCCTGTCGCCCTAGCTTGCGGCCGTCTCGGCACGGCTGGCGTGTGGCTGGAGCGCATGGAGCAGAGGAACGCGATCGTCGAGGGCAGCGGCGCTGCGTCCGCGCAGGCGTCGGCGGGCCTCGCCGCCTCGCCTTGGGTCCAGCTCCTGCGCAGCCTCGGCCCGGCGCGGATCCTGGCTCTGGGTGCTGTGGCGGCCGTCATGCTCGGCTTCTTCGCCTACGTCATCGGTCGCGCCGCCGAGGACCGCTACACCCTGCTCTTCTCCGGCCTCGCGCTGACGGACGCCCAGGAGCTGGTGGGGCGGCTCGATGCGATGGGCGTGCCCTACCGCCTGAGTTCGGCGGGCGACGCGGTCATGGTGCCGGCGGGGGATGTGCTGCGGCTGCGCATGGCGCTGGCCGAGGAGGGCATGCCGGTCGGCGGCACGGTCGGCTACGAGCTGCTCGACGGCGCCAACCCGTTCACGACCAGCGACTTCCTCGCCAACATCAACCTCCGCCGTGCGGTCGAGGGTGAGCTGGCGCGGACCATCGCCAGCCTGCGCGGCGTGCGTTCCGCCCGCGTCCATATCGTGGCGCCGGAACGCTCGCTGTTCGGCCGCAACGACGTGGCCCCGAGCGCGTCGGTCGTCCTGACGATGCGCGGCGGCGATCGGCTCGAGCGACGGCAGATCGCCGGCGTGCGCGAGCTGGTGGCCGCCGCGGTGCCCGGGCTCAAGCCGGGTGCAGTGGCTCTGCTCGACGGCGACGGTAGCTTGATGGCCGAGCCGGAGGGACCCGACGCCGACCCCCTCGTCGGCGGCGATGCCGAGACCTATCGCATGGCCATGGAGGAGCGGCTGCGCGCCAAGATCGTCCAGCTCCTGGAACGATCGGTCGGCCCGGGCAAGGTCGAGGCCGCGGTGAGCGTCGACCTCGACTTCGACGAGGTGGCGACCACCGCCGAGACCTTCGACCCGCAGAGCCAGGTCCTGCGCAGCAGCCAGACCGTCGAGGAGGCCGCCTCGTCCCAGGAGGCGCGCGCGGCTGAGCAGGTGGGTGCCGCCGGCAACCTTCCGACCGAGCGGACGGCCGCAGCGAGCGCCGCCCCGGCCGCGAGCGACCAGAGCAAGAAGAGCGAGGAGACGCTCAACTACGAGATCTCGCGCACCGTGCGCAATCAGACCAAGCGCGGTGCGGCGCTGCGCCGGTTGTCGATCGCGGTCCAGGTCGACGGCAGCCGCCGGCCCCAGCCCGACGGCAGCATCGCCTACGAGCCGCGCAGTGCTGAGGAGCTCGGCGAGTTGGCCGCGCTCGTGCGCAGCGCCGCCGGCGTGGACGAGAGCCGCGGCGACGTGGTCGAGGTGGTCAGCCGGGCGTTCGCTGATCCGGCGCCGGTCGTCACGGCCGAGCCGGACCCGTCCTGGCTCGACGCGGCTCTCGTTGCCGACAGCCGGCTGGTCGAGCTCGGCGTGTTCAGCCTGCTCACGCTTGCCGTCCTGTTCTTCGGGGTCCGCCCCGCCGTGCGCCGTCTGCTCGCCGTGGCCGAGCCACCTGCCGCGACCGCTCCCGGTGCCACCGCCGTCGTGCTCGGGGCGGACGGCCGGCCGCTCCTGGTCCACGGCGCCACGGGTGCCGCCATCGGGGTGGACCGGGCCGGCAATCCGGTCGTGGTCCGCGAGCCGACCCCGGTCGAGGCGCCGCCGCGGCTCGGCCACGACGCCCCGGCTCAGGCCGCCGATGCCGGCGCAATGGTCGATCTGAGGCAGGTGAGCGGGCCCGTGCACGCGTCCCTGCTCGGCCAGGTGGCGCGCGCGATCGAGGCCAATCCCGAGGATGCCGTGCGAGTGGTGCGCGGCTGGCTGCATGGCAGCTAGGCGGGAGCCATGCAGGTGATCGATGGCCTGGAGCGGCTGAGCGGGGTGGAGAAGGCGTCGATCATGATGCTGGCCTTGTCCGAGGCCGACGTCGCGCGGCTGCTCGGCCTGCTCGACCACCAGGAGGTGATGGAGATCTCGCAGGCCATGGCCGTGATCGGCCGGGTCGAGGCGCGCGTGGTCGAGGAGCTGCTGCACGAGTTCAACGATCGCCTCGCCCGCAATGGCGGCGTGGTCGGCGGTTTCGACGCGACCGAGAAGCTGCTCCTGCGCGCCCTGGACCCCGGCCGGGCCGAGGCGATCATGCAGGAGATCCGCGGCCCGATCGGCCGGACGGTCTGGGACAAGCTGGCCCATGTCAACGAGGCGGTGCTCGCCTCTTACCTCAAGAACGAGTACCCGCAGACCGCGGCCGTGGTGCTGACCCGGATCGACCCGGCGCACGCGGCTCGGGTGCTGACCCATCTGCCCGACGACTTCGCCACCGAGGTCGTGATCCGCATGCTGCGGATGGAGGTCGTGCAGAGCGAGATCGTGGCCGACGTCGAGCGCACGCTGCGCGCCGAGTTCATGAGCAACCTCGCCCGCAGCAACCGGCGCGACAACCATGAGCTGATGGCCGAGATCTTCAACTATTTCGACCGGGCGACCGAGAGCCGGTTCATCACGGCACTCGAGGAGCGCAACAAGGAGACGGCCGACCGGATCAAGGCCCTGATGTTCACCTTCGAGGATCTCGGCAAGCTCGATCCGGCCGGCATCCAGACTCTTGTGCGCTCGGCCGGGAACGACCGGATCGCGGTGGCGCTGAAAGGTGCGAGCGAGAGCCTGCGCGAGCTGTTCCTCAAGAACATGTCCGAGCGCGCGGCCAAGATCCTGCGCGACGACATGCAGGCGATGGGCCCGGTCCGGCTGCGCGACGTCGAGGAGGCGCAGCAGTTCCTGGTCAACATGGCCAAGGAGCTGGCCGCCTCGGGCGAGATCGTCCTGGCCGACGGGAAGGACGATGAGCTGGTATACTGACCGCCCGTCCACCGCCCGGGCCGGGGCCGCGCGCCCGTGGCTGCCGCCCCTTCTGTCGGCCGAGCCGGAAGCGGACTCGACGCCCGCGGCGCCGGCCCTGCGTTTCGACGAGGCCGAGCTCGCCCGCGTCGCGGCGGGGCTGGTCGAGCGCACGGCGCGCGAGATCCGTGCCGAGGCCGCGGCGTCTCCTGCCGCCCGGCAGGCCGACGCCCTGGACCGGGCGGTCGTCGCCCTCGAGGCGGCCGTGCGCGGACAGGATGCCTGCGAGCGGGCCGCGGTGCCGCGCATCGTGGCGCTCGCGGCGGCGATCGGGCGGGCGCTCGGCCCGACGGCCCGGGATCCGCACGGCCTCGCCCTGCTCGCAGGCCAGATGCTCGCCGGGCTCGAGGCGCCGACCGCGCACCTCGCCGCGGCGCCCGAGGTGATCGAGGCGCTGCGGCCGCTGCTCCCGGAGATCGCGGCACGGGCCGGCTTCGTAGGAGGCGTGGAGCTGGAGGCCGACCCGCGCCTCGCAGACGGCACGCTCCGCCTCGCCTGGCCCGGCGGCTGGCTCGCCTGTGATCCCGAGGAGGCGGCGCGGCAGGTGGCGGTGCTGCTCGCACCCCACCAGGCGCAGCCGTCCGACGATCAGGCTCCGTTGCAAGGAAGCTCCGATGACCAGTCATGACGCCGAGACCATCCCTGCCGTCGGCGATTCCCCCCCGCCGTTCGCGGCCCAGCCGACGATCGAGCAGCTGAGTGCGGTCTACGACATTCCGGTCCAGCTCGCCGCCGTGCTCGGCAAGACGACCATGCCGGTGAGCCAGCTCCTGCGGCTCGGCCGGGGTGCGGTGGTCGAGCTGGACCGCAAGGTCGGCGAGCCGGTCGAGATCTACGTCAACAACCGGCTGGTCGCGCGCGGCGAGGTGCTGGTGGTGGACGACCATCTCGGCATCACCATGACCGAGATCGTGAAGGGCGAATGACCGTGCCGGCGGAGCTGCGGGCATGAGGCTGCTCTTGGTCGGCGGCAGTCGTCCCGAGATCGCCGCGGCCGCCCGGCTCGCCGCCGCCAGCGGTGCTGCGGTGCGCCATGTCGCGACCCTGGAGGTGGCGCTCGAACAGCTGCGCGCCGGGCAGGGTGCCGACCTGCTCATGCTCGACGCCGCCGACCGGATCGACCGCGCCCTGACGCGGCTGCAGGCCGAGCGCTTCCATCTGCCGGTCGTGGCCTATGCCGTCGAGTGCACGCCCGAGCAGGCCGCGGCGGCGATCAAGGCCGGTGCCCGCGAGTTCCTGCCCTTCCCGCCCGAGGCCGAGCTGATCGCCGCCATCCTCGCCGCCGCCGGGCAGGAGGAGGGGGACCCGGTCTGCGCCGATCCGCGGATGCAGGAGGTCCTGGCGTGCGCCCGCCGCTTCGCCGCGGCCGAGGCCTGCGTCCTGATCACCGGCGAGAGCGGCACCGGCAAAGAAAGGGTGGCGCGGCTGGTGCACCGTCACAGCCGCCGTGCCCAGGGGCCGTTCGTGGCGGTCAACTGCGCGGCGATCCCCGACCATCTCCTGGAATCGGAGCTGTTCGGCCATGAGAAGGGCGCCTTTACCGGCGCCGTCGCCCGCCGGGTCGGCCGGTTCGAGGAGGCTCAGGGCGGGACGCTCCTGCTCGACGAGATCAGCGAGATGGAGCCGCGGCTGCAGGCCAAGCTCCTGCGCGCGATCCAGGAGCGCGAGATCGACCGGGTCGGCGGCACGCGCGCCGTGCCGGTCGACATTCGCCTGGTCGCCACCAGCAACCGCGACCTCGGGCAGGCGGTCGCCGCGGGCACGTTCCGCGCCGATCTCCTGTTCCGGCTCGACGTGCTCAGGCTCCGCCTGCCGCCGCTGCGCGACCGCCCGGCCGACATTGAGGTGCTGGCTCGCGCCTTCGCCACGCGCCTCGCGCGCCTGAACGGCCTGCCGGATCGGTCGCTCGCCGCTGCGGCCCTGCTGCGCCTGCGCGCCATGCCCTGGCGCGGCAATGTCCGCGAGCTGGAGAACTGCATCCATCGGGCGGTGGTCCTCGCCCGTGGCGCCCGCATCGAGCTCGAGGATCTCGGGCTCGACGGCGACAGGCCCCACGAGCCCGCCACGGCCGCGCAAGGGTCGCTGGTCGGCCGCACCGTGGCCGAGGTCGAGCGCCAGATGATCGTCGACACGCTGCGCCACACCCTGGGCAACCGTACCCACGCGGCGGGCATTCTCGGCATCTCGATCCGGACCCTGCGCAACAAGCTGCGCGACTATGCCGAGGCCGGTCTTTCCGTGCCGCCACCCTCGGGCGAGCGGGCAGCCTGATGACCGTGGCCGCCGGCCTGCGGGGCGTATGGCCGCAGCTTCGCTTCGCGCTGCGTCAGGGCGACGTCCTGCTCGGGATCGGCGTGCTCGCGATCCTGGTCGTGCTGATCCTGCCCTTGCCCGGCCTGCTGCTCGACCTCTGCCTCGCGATCTCGATCACGCTCGCGGTGCTGATCCTGCTGACCGCGCTGTTCATCGAGCGGCCGCTCGAGTTCAGCGCCTTTCCCACCGTGCTCCTGATCGCCACGATGCTGCGCCTCGCCCTCAATCTCGCCTCGACCAGGCTGATCCTGGCGCGCGGCCACGAGGGGCCCGATGCCGCCGGCCATGTGATCGAGGCCTTCGGCCGCTTCATCATGCAGGGCAGCGTGGTGATCGGCGTGATCGTCTTCGCGATCCTGGTGATCGTGAACTTCGTCGTCATTACCAAGGGCTCGGGGCGCATCGCCGAGGTGGCGGCACGGTTCTCGCTCGACGCTATGCCCGGCAAGCAGATGGCGATCGACGCCGACCTGTCCGCCGGCCTGATCGACGAGGCCGCCGCCCGTGAGCGCCGCCGAACGCTCGAGGCCGAGAGCGCCTTCTTCGGCGCCATGGACGGTGCGGCCAAGTTCGTGCGCGGCGATGCGGTGGCCGGCCTTTTGATCACCGGCATCAACCTGGTCGGCGGCCTCATGATCGGCGTCGTCCAGATGGGCGTCTCGCTGGCCGAGGCCGCCCACACCTACACGCTCTTGACCATCGGCGACGGGCTGGTGTCGCAGATCCCCGGCCTGATCACCTCGACCGCCGCCGGGCTCCTGGTCTCCAAGGCCGGCGTGACCGGCCGCGCGGACGTCGCGGTGTTCGGCCAGCTCGGCGCGTTCCCACGCGCCCTGGGCGTCACCGCGGCGCTCCTGCTCGCACTCGCCGTCCTGCCCGGCCTGCCGGCCGGACCTTTCCTGCTCCTGGGCGTCGCCGCCGGCTTCCTCGCCTGGCGTGCTGCCCGGCGTGGGCCCGAGGCGCCCGCCGCCGGCGGGCCGGGCGAGGCGCCGGCCGCGGCCGAGGAGCCGGTGACCACCGCGCTGGCCATGGACCCGGTCCGCCTCGAGCTCGGCTATGGCCTCCTGGGCCTGATCGGCGAGGAGCGTGGGCAGCGTCTGCCGCATCAGATCAAGGCGCTGCGCCGCCAGCTCGCCGCCGAGCTCGGCTTCGTCATGCCGTCGGTCCGAATCCAGGACAACATCCAGCTGCCCGCCAACAGCTATGTCGTCCGGCTCAAGGAGCTCGAGGCCGGCCGGGGTGAGCTGCGCGCCGGCATGCTGCTGGTGATGGACCCGCAGGGGCGGCCGATCACTCTGCCTGGCGAGAGCACCACCGAGCCGACCTTCGGGCTCGCCGCGAGCTGGGTCCAGCCGGTGCTGCGGGACGAGGCCCTGGCCCAGGGCCTGACCGTGGTCGATCCCGCCACCGTGATCACCACCCACCTGACCGAGATCGTGCGTGACAATCTCGCCGATCTTTTGACCTATGCCGAGACCCAGAAGCTCCTGGCCGAGCTGCCGCCCGAGTACCAGAAGCTCATGGGCGAGCTGGTCCCGGCGCGGATCACCACGGCGGGCATCCAGCGCGTGCTGCAGGGCCTGCTGGCCGAGCGGGTCTCGATCCGCGACCTCGCTCGCATCCTGGAGGCCGTCGCCGAGGCGCTGGCCGTGACCCAGAGCACCGTCCTGATCACCGAGCATGTCCGCGCCCGTCTCGCCCGCCAGATCAGCACGGCCTGCACGGCCGAGGGCGGCTTCATCCCGCTGCTCGCCTTGTCCGCCGAGTGGGAGCAGGCCTTCGCCGGCGCGATCGTGGGCCAGGGCGACGAGCGCCAGCTGGCGATGGCGCCCAGCGAGCTGCAGCGCTTCGTGCGCGAGCTGCAGGACGCGCTCGAGGCGCATGCCATGCGCGGCGAGCTGCCCGCCCTGGTGACCACGCCTTCCATCCGGCCGTTCGTCCGCTCGGTGGTCGAGCGCGTCCGCCCGGCGACCACCGTCCTGTCGCATCACGAGATCCATCCCAAGGCGCGCATCCGGACCCTCGGCCAGATCTGACCGCCTCGCCCGAACGTGCCTTGGTCGGGACCTGGGCCGGGCGCATGCTGGCCAGTGATCGCCGCTGGGGAGCGGAGCATGCGCCCGATCGTCCTCGCCTTGCCATTTCTGCTGGCCCTGACCGCACCGGCCGCCGCCGTCCCGGTGGATCTCGAGCTGGTGCTGGCGGTCGACGTCTCGGGCTCGATGGACCAGGGCGAGCAGGCGCTGCAGCGGCGCGGCTATGTCGAGGCGTTCCTGCACCCTGAGGTCGTGGCCGCCATCCGCTCGGGACCCTATGGCCGGATCGCCGCCAGCTATGTCGAGTGGGCGGGTCCCGGCGTGCAGCGCGTCACGCTGCCCTGGACCCTGATCGAGACGGCCACGGACGCCGAGGACTTCGCGGCTGGGCTCGCCGAGGTGCCGCCGACGCGGTTTCGCGGCACCTCGATCTCGGGCGTGCTCACCTTCGCGGCCCCCCTGTTCGACGACAACGGCTTCGAGGGGCTGCGGCGCATCATCGACGTCTCCGGCGACGGCCCCAACAATGCCGGAGCGCCGGTGACCCTGGCCCGGGACGCGGCCGTGGCGGATGGGATCATCATCAACGGCCTGCCGATCCAGCTGGCTCCGGGGGGGCCGTTCGGGCTGGGCGCAGGCGATCTCGCCGCCTACTATCGCGACTGCGTGATCGGCGGCCCGGGCGCGTTCGTGATCCCGGTGACGGAGGAGGAGCAGCTCCTGGAATCGATCCGGCGGAAGCTGGTGCTGGAGATCGCCGGGACGACGGACCTGCTCGTGCCCGCCGCCGCAGAGGCCGCCGCCGCGGACTGCCTCGTCGGCGAGCGGCTCCGGCGTGTTTGGGAGCGCGAGCCATGACCGACGGGTCCGCGCGCTGACCGGCGAGCCGCCCGCCGGGAGCTATGATGTCGCGGTGATCGGCGGCGGCGTGGTCGGCTGCGCCATCACGCGCCGGCTGGCGCTCGGCGGCCTGCGGAGCGTTCTGCTCGAGTGCGGCCCGGACATCCTCGCCGGTGCCAGCAAGGCCAACAGCGCCATCCTCCATACCGGCTTCGACGCGCCGCCGGGCAGCCTCGAGCTTGCCTGCATGCGCGAGGGCCGGGCCGAGTATCTGGCGATCCGAGAGCGCCTGGGCCTGCCGCTGCTCGAGACCGGTGCCGTCGTCGTCGCCTGGAACGAGGCCGATCTCGCCCGTCTCGACGGCATCGAGGCCCAGGCCCGCGCCAACGGTATCGACGATGTCCGCCGGCTCGACCTGGGCGAGCTCCTGGCGCGCGAGCCGGGGTTGGCGGCGGGCTGCCTGGGCGGCCTGCTGGTGCCCGGCGAGCACGTCATCGATCCCTGGTCGGCGCCGCTCGCCTATCTCCGCCAGGCGCTGGAGCATGGCGCCACGGCACTGTTCGACGCGGAGGTCACGGGCGGCGGCTTCGACGGGGTCGCATGGACCCTGAAAACCGCAGCGGGGCCGGTGATCGCCCGGCAGGTCGTCAACTGCGCCGGCCTGTCCGGCGACCGGATCGAGGAGCGGCTCCTCGGTGGCGCCGCGATGCAGATCCGGCCGCGCAAGGGCCAGTTCGTGGTGTTCGACAAGGCGGCCGCCCGCCTCCTGCGCACCATCATCCTGCCGGTGCCGAGCGAGCGGACCAAGGGTGTGGTGCTCGCTCGCACGATCTTCGGCAACCTGCTGGTCGGCCCCACGGCCGAGGAGCAGGAGGACCGGGATCGCGCCACCGTCGAGCATGCGACCCTCGCGGCCCTGATCGCCCGCGCGGTCGAGATGGTGCCGGGCCTCGCCGACGTACGGTGGCGGCGACCATGCAGGCCTGCGCATACCGGATCCGCTTCCTACCCGACCGGCAATGGCTGACCCTGGGCGGCATCCGCTCGACCGGGCTCACCGCGGCGCTCGGGTTGGCGCAGCATGCGTTCGCGCTGTGCCGCGAGACGTTGCCGGCGATGACGCCGCGCGCGGCCCCGGTCTGGCCCCGTCTGCCGAACCTCGCCGAGCATCGGCCGCGCGACTGGGCGCGTTCGGGCAACGGCGGGATCGTCTGCCATTGCGAGCTCGTGACCCGGCGCGAGATCGAGGTGGCACTGGCGGGGCCGCTGCCGGCGCGCGACCTCGGCGGGCTGAAACGGCGCACCCGCGCCGGCATGGGCCGTTGCCAGGGCTTCTACTGTGGCGCCGAGCTCGCGCGGCTGACCGCGGGCCGCTTCGCCGTCCCGCTGGCCTCGCCCGGCCATGGCTGAGGCGGAGGCGGTCGACGTCGCGATCGTCGGCGCCGGCCCGGCTGGCCTGGGGGCTGCCATCGCGCTGCGGCGACAAGGCGTAGCACGGGTCCTCGTCCTCGAACGGGAAGCCAAGGCCGGCGGCGTGCCGCGCCACTGCGGCCATCCGCCCTTTGGCCTGCGCGAGTTCGGCCGCATCCTGACCGGCCCTGCCTACGCCCGCCGCCTCGTCGAGCGCGCGCAGGCGGCGGGTGCCGCGGTCCGCTGCGGCAGCTCGGTCGTCGCCATCGGGCCGGGCGCGCGGCTGAGCGTCACCGGCCCGGAGGGTCCGGCCGAGATCGTGGCCCGGCGCGCCGTGCTCGCCACGGGCGTGCGCGAGAGCTCGCGCCACGCGCGCCTGATCTCCGGCGACCGGCCGGTCGGGGTGCTCACCACGGGCACGCTCCAGGCCATGGTCCATCTGCACGGCCTCGCTCCCTTCGCCCGGCCTGTCATCGTCGGCACGGAGCTGGTGGCGCTGTCGTCCCTGATGACCTGCCGCAAGGCCGGCATTCGGCCCGTCGCCATGCTCGAGGCGGCATCCCACCCCACCGCGCGGGCGCCGTTCCTGCTCTATCCGCGCCTGCTCGGCATCCCCGTGTACTACGATATGTCACTGGTCGAGATTCGGGGCCAACCCAGGGTCGAGGCCGTGTCGGTGAGGGGGCCGGACGGGGCCGAGCGCGCGCTTGCCTGCGACGGTGTCCTGCTGACGGGCCGCTTCGTGCCCGAGGCGACGCTCGCCCGCATGGGCCCGCTCGAGGTCGATCCCGGCAGCGGCGGGCCCGTGGTCGACCAGCACGGCCGCTGCTCCGATCCGGCCTGGTTCGCCGCGGGCAATCTGCTGCGGCCGGTCGAGACGGCCGGCTGGTCGTTCCGCGAGGGGATGCGGATCGGCGGCGCGGTCGCGGCCGATCTCACCGGCCGGCTCCGGTCCAACGGCCCCTGTGCGCAGGTTCGGCGGGGAGCGGGCCTCAAGCTGGTCGTGCCGCAGCGGCTCGCCCTGCCGATGGACGGGCAGGGGCTCGACAGCCTGCAGCTCCGCGTGGCCGAGCCGGTGGCGGGCGAGCTGCGAGTGCTTGCCGACGGCCGGCTCGTCTGGCGCCGTCGGGTGCAGCTCTGGCCCGAGCGCCGCGCCTTGGTCCCGCTGACCGACCTCCGGCTGCCGGACACGACACGGATGGTTGAAATTGATCTGACTCAGTCTCCGAAAGCCGTGCTCGCGGGAATCTGAGGGATCATTTACGGTTCGTTCCCGGCCCATGCCGACCGCGCCCGGGCGCGGCAACCAAGGGGGGAACAAGACATGGCCGGAAGCGGCGAGCGTACCGTCATCGACGAGGACGTGAAAGTCCTGCACCAGATGGGCTATGCCCAGGAGCTGGCGCGCCGGATGCACGGCTTCTCCAACTTCGCGATCTCGTTCTCGATCATCTGCATCCTCGCCGGCGGCATCACCGCCTTTCCGGTCGCGTTCTCGGCCGGCGGCCCGTTCTCGGTCGTGGTCGGCTGGGTGATCGGCAGCCTGTTCGCGCTGGTCGTCGGCCTCGCCATGGCGCAGATCGCCTCGGCCTACCCGACGGCTGGCGGTCTCTACCACTGGGCCTCGATCCTGGGCGGCCGCGGCTATGGCTGGGTCTGCGCCTGGATCAACATGCTGGGCCTCGTCTTCGTCGTGGCCTCGGTCAATGTCGGTGTCTACCTGCTGTTCCGCGATCTCGTCCTGGTCGGCGTCCTGGGCATGGACGTCTCTGCTTGGGGCTATCAGGAGCAGGTGATCGCCGTCTCGCTGATCACCTTCACCCAGGCCCTGTTCAACCACTACGGCATCAAGACCACGACCGCGATCACGGACTTTTCCGGATATTTGATCCTGGTCGTTGCCGTCCTGCTGACGCTGACTTTTCTGGCCTGGGGTGCTACCTGGGATTTTTCCCGCCTGACCCAGTTCATCAACAATACCGGCGACGCCGGCGGCGGTTTCTATGTGGAGCCGCGCACGGCGTTGGTGGCGTTCCTGGTCGGCCTGCTCTACCCGGTCTACACGATCACCGGATTCGATGCCTCGGCCCACACCTCCGAGGAGACGATCGACGCCCGCCGGCAGGTGCCGCGGGGCATCCTGCACTCGATCTTCTGGTCGGGCGCCTTCGGGCTGATCATGGCGATCGCCTTCATCCTGGCGATCCCGGACCTCGCCGCGGCGGCCAAGGATGGGGCGAACTCCTGGTTCAACCTGTTCAACAACCTGCCGGCACCGAAGATCGTCAAGGATGTGCTGGCGATCGGCATCGTGGTCGCGAACTATTGCTGCGCGCTGGCCGGCCTGACCTCGATCTCGCGCATGGTGTTCGCCTTTTCCCGTGACGGCGGCCTGCCCGCGTCGAGCTGGCTCAAGAAGGTCAGCCCAACTCACCGCACCCCGGTGGCGGCGATCTGGACCAGTGCCGTCCTGTCCGTGGCGGCGACGCTCTACTCGCCGGCCTTCGCCGCCCTGGCCGCCGGCTGCGCCATGTTCCTCTACGTCTCCTACGCCTTCCCGATCGCCGCCGGCCTGGTCTCCGAGGGCAAGACCTGGACCGAGTTCGGCCCCTTCCGTCTCGGCGCATTCTCCAAGCCGATCGCCATCCTGGCGCTGGCCGGCACCGTCCTCGTGGTTTACGCCGGCATCCAGCCGCCGTTCGACATCCTGATCAACTACGCGGTCGGGCTGCTGGTCCTGCTCCTGGTGATCTGGTTCGGCTTCGAGCGGAAGCGGTTCCAGGGCCCACCGATCGGCGACATGATCGCTCGCCGGCAGGCGGAGATCCGCGCCGCCGAGCGCGCGGTCGGCCAAGCGGTGCACTGAGCGCAAGGGCGGCGGATGCGAATCGCCGCCATCGACCAGGGCACCACCAGCACCCGCGTGCTGGTGGTCGAGGACGGCGCGGCGGAGATCCGTCACGCCGTCCGCCACCGCCAGCATCACCCGCGCCCCGGCTGGGTCGAGCATGACCCCGACGAGCTCCTGGCCAACATCCGTGCCTGCGCCGAGGCCGTGGGCGAGGTGGCGGCGCTCGGGCTCGCCAACCAGGGCGAGAGCTGCCTCGCCTGGGACGGCCGTACCGGGGAGCCGCTGTCGCCGGTGGTCGTCTGGCAGGACAACCGGACCGGCGACATGGTCGAGCGCCTGCGTGCGGAGGGAGCGGAGGCGCTGACGCTCGAGCGCGCCGGCCTGCCGCTGGATGCCTATTTCTCCGCGACCAAGCTCGCCCGGCTGCTGGCCGAGATCGGCCCGCGGCCCAATCTGCGCCTCGGCACCACCGATGCCTGGTTCCTGCAGCGTCTGACCGGCGCGTGCGTCACCGACGTCACCACCGCCTCGCGCACCTCGCTGATGAACCTCGCCGCCTGCGCCTGGGACGAGGAGCTGTGCCGCCTGTTCGGCGTGCCGATCGAGTGCCTGCCCGAGATCCGGCCGACGGTCGGCGCCTTCGGCGCGCTGGGCGGCGCCCCGGTCACTGCCGCCATGGTCGACCAGCAGGCGGCACTCTATGGCCACGGCTGCCGGGCGCGCGGCGACGTCAAGGTGACCTTCGGCACCGGCGCCTTCGCGCTCGCCCTGACCGGCGAGGAGATCGTCCGGGCGCCGGAGCGTGGCCTGCTGCCCACGGTCGCCTGGCGGATCGGCGAGGTCACCGAGCGCGCCGTCGACGGCGGGGTCTACGATGCCGGGGCCGCGGTGGAGTGGGCGATGCGGCTCGGCCTGCTCGCCGACCCGGCCGAGCTCGACGCCTTCGCCGCTCCGCCGGCGATCGAGCGCGGCATCGTCTTCGTGCCGGCGTTGTCCGGCCTCGCCTGCCCGCATTGGGACCGCAGCGCGGGCGCCTTGTGGCTCGGCATGACCGGCGGTACCACGCGTCAGGACCTGTTGCAGGCGATGCTGGAAGGCATCGCCCTGCGCACCGCCGAGGTGATCGCCGCGATGGCCGAGCGCCTGCCGCTGGCGGCCAGCCTCTCGATCGACGGTGGTTTGTCGCGCAGCACCTATTTTGCCCAATTCCTGGCCGACGCCACCGGGCGAACCGTGATGCGCCGCGGCTTCGACGAGCTCACCGCCTTCGGCTGCGCTGCCCTGGCCGCCCGTGGCCTCGGCGTGACCCTGCCGAATCCCGAGCAGGGCAGCCGCACCTTCGCGCCGCGCGAGGGGGCCGGCCCGTGGCACGAGCGGTTCGCGGCCGCGATCGAGCGCAGTCGCGGCTGGCGCTGAGGAGCCTGTGCCAGCACGCGCAATCGTACCCGGCGAAGGCTCTTAGACGCGCGGGAACCGTCAAGCATCACGCGCGCCTCGGACGTGGCGTCCTGTTGTCACAACTCGGGCTGTGCGCTCACCTTCGTTGGGCAGCGCCATTGCGGTTCCAGGTCCGGGCAAGGACAAGGCGACTGCCCTTCCGGCTGCGGAACCATGCGATTCCCCGATGACAGCCGGACGATGCTATCCTGTCGCCACCGGCGCCCACAAGACCTGCTCGATCCGCGATGCCCCGGTGGCCAGCATCACCAGACGGTCGAAGCCCATGGCGACGCCGCTCGCCGGCGGCATCAGGGCGAGCGCGGCGAGGAAGTCCTCGTCGAGCGGATAGCGCTCGCCATAGACTCGTTCCTTCTCGGCCATCTCGGCCACGAACCGGCGCCGCTGCTCGACGGGGTCGGTGCACAGCACCGTGGCACGGCCGCGGCCGAGCTGCGGCTCGATGCGCTCGACCAGGACGCGGCTGAACAGATCGGCCCAGGTATCATCCTCTGCCACCCGAATCTTCGCATCGCGCAGCGCCGCCGCCAGCGCCTCCCGGTCGGTTTCCCCGCCGCTGCCGACGGTCCCCAGGAGGTCGATCCCGGCGAAGCGATCGAACGCTTCGGCCAGCGTCACCCGTTCGGGCTCCGCCTGCGGATCGACCTCGATTCCGCCGGCGACCAAGCGGGCCGCGCCCGCCGCCTCCGCCGCCTCGGCCAGGAACGCCACCGCGTCCGCGATCGTGGTCTCGTAGGGTTCGCCGGCGCGATACCATTCGAGCATGGTGAACTCGGGATGGTGCCGCGCACCCCGCTCGCGGTTGCGGAAGACATGGGCGAAGGTGAACAGGCGCCGCTCGCCGGCGGCGAGCAGCTTCTTGCAGGCGAACTCGGGCGAGGTGTGCAGATAGAGCCGCCCCGCCGGCGTGCCGTCCACGGCCAGGGCCTCGGTGGCGAAGGCGTGCAGATGCGCCTCGTTGCCAGGCGAGACCTGGAGGATCGAGGGATCGACCTCGACGAATCCCTCATTCTCCAGCCGTCGACGGAGTGCGGCCTGGATGCGGCTACGGCCGAGAAGGAAGGGCCGGCGGTCGGCATGGACATCCGGGCGCCACCAGGGCGGCCGGGTCATCGCGGCCGCCCGGCTGGACCGGGAGTGGTGTTTCGGTATATGGGCACGGCCGAGTTTCCGCTGGGCGCGGAGATGCGCCCCCTCAGGTCACGCAAGGAACATCATGGCAAAGGTGATTGCCAGCTCGCTGCGCAAGGGCAATGTCGTCGATCTCGACGGCAAGCTCTACGTGGTGCTCACGGCGCAGAACATCCATCCGGGCAAGGGCACGCCGGTCACCCAGCTCGACCTGCGGCGGATCAGCGACGGGGTCAAGATCTCGGAGCGCTATCGCACCACCGAGCAGGTCGAGCGCGCCTTCGTCGAGTCGGCGGAGCACAGCTTCCTCTATGAGGATTCGACCGGGTTCCATTTCATGAATCCGGAGAGCTACGAGCAGGTCACCGTCACCAGGGACGTGATCGGCGATCTGTCGGTCTATCTGCAGGAAGGCATGGCCTGCATGCTCAGCCTGCACGAGGGCGTGCCGATCGCGATCGAGCTGCCGCAGCGGGTGACGCTCGAGATCACCGAGACCGAGCCCGTGACCAAGGGCCAGACCGCCTCCTCCTCCTACAAGCCGGCGATGCTGTCCAACGGCGTGCGGACCATGGTGCCGCCGCACGTGTCCGCCGGCACGCGCGTGGTGATCATGACCGAGGACGGCTCCTACGTGGAGCGCGCGAAGGACTGACGCAGCGCGGCGGCACATGACCGCACCGCCAGCTCAGCCAAGCACGTCCCGGATGTCTGCCCGCAGCACCGCAAGCAAATCGGTCTCGAACCAGGGATTGCGCGCGAGCCACCGGTTGTTGTGCCATGACGGGTGCGGCAGCGGGAACATGCGCAGCGGCGGATTGGCTCGATGGACTTGGCGCCATCGCCGCACGGTCTCGTCGACGCCCTGCCGGGCAGCTTCCGGTCCCAGATGCCAGCGCTGCGCATGGCCGCCAATGGCCAGCAGCAGCTTCAGGTTCGGCAACCGTGCGAACAGTCTCGTTCGCCAGATTTCCGCGCACTCCCGCCGGGGAGGCAAGTCGCTGCCGTCGGGCCTGAGGCCAGGGAAGCAGAATCCCATGGGAACGATCGCGAACTTCGACGAATCGTAGAATTCGCTTTCTTCGACCGCCAACCATCGCCTCAACCGTACTCCCGATGGATCACTGAACGGGCGGCCGCTGTCATGAACTCGGGTTCCGGGAGCTTGGCCGGCGATGCAGATACGCGCTGCCTCCGAGACCTGGACGACCGGTCGCGGCTCGTGCGCCAATGCCTGCCCATAGCGAGGCCGATCGCGGCAGACCCTGCAGTCGCGGATCGCGCTCACCAATGCGTCGAACGGCTCATTTTCGCTGGCTAGCGAAGTGGCAGTCTTCCCTGCCTGCATTTCCACGTCACGCATCCGAGCGTCGAGCAGCAGGATAGACGACCGTCCCGCCGGATTGAACGACGGCTCCGGGGGTCAGGCAGGCCGGCTCCAGGCGGCCCTCCTGCATGATGTGGAAAACGGTCTCGCCGCTGGCGATCAGATAGTCGGCGACGATGCGGCGATGACATCGCCACCATACGGCCTCCGAGCACATGACCGTGCAGCGCCGTTGGCGGCCCTCGTCGAGTAGATGCCCGATGCCGGCCCGGAACGGCGCGGTGAGCGCATAGTCGGCATAGTTGTGGAAGCTCTCATTGGTCCACAAGCCGTTGATGTCTCTAGGCGAGGCTCGCGTCTTTCCGCGCAGACCGCCAAGCGCTGCCATGTGCTCATAGCAGATGTCGAGGGTCGCCAGGGCGCCCGGAAGCGTGTCCTCGTTGAACTGCGGATTGGTTCGCGACCTCGGGATCGTCCTGATATCCGCGACGAGCTCGATTCGGGCTCTGCTCAACAGCTCGACGAAATCCTCGAGACTTCGGTTCGAATGGCCGATCGTGAAGAAGGGAAGCTTCACGCGTCGCCTTCAGCCAGATGCAAGCTCGAGCGCGCTGCCCTT
Source organism: Geminicoccaceae bacterium (assembly GCA_044224255.1). GTDB lineage: Bacteria > Pseudomonadota > Alphaproteobacteria > Geminicoccales > Geminicoccaceae > Benzoatithermus. The sequence goes on along the minus strand of JBGAKU010000034.1, from coordinate 10,339 downwards.
GTGGGCCGCGACATGATCGGTCCTGTCGCTCTCGATCTCGTACTGGGGATCATCTTCCGAGGCGTGATGGACATGCCCCTTGTAGTCGAAGTCGGCGGTGTGAATGGCGATGATCATCCCCGACACTCGGCCTGCCTCGGAGTTCCAGCTTACGTGATCGCCGACCTTGAATCTTTTGATCATCTCGCGGCCTCCTCGTCCCGGCCAGAAGCACCTCGGTCAATGGGCGCGCATCGTTGTGCCCCTCATCATGGAGGATAAGCCGAGCATCTCGCATACGCCACGCTCCCCATCCTGAGGTTGTCCTGCAGGATCACGTCCGGGGTCTCGCAGAACCTCGCTCGTCATCGACCAACATCGCCGGGCAGGCCTGCGGGTCGCGGCCGATTCGCGTCGATCGCGGCGCGGACCGCAGCGAGCCGCTCCGGTGCGAGCGCCGTCGTGCGGCCCCGCTCGCACAAGGCGCCGCGAAAGCCGAGAAAGTCGGGGCCGATTGGTGCCAGGGTGGCGATGTCGCCGAGCCGCAGCGAGCCGGCGAGCCCCGTCAGCAGGCCATGCGCGTGTGCCGTCGCGACGAAGCGTGCGAGCCGAGCCGGCGCCTGGTGGTCCAGGAGCCCGCCGGCGGACTTGTCGGCGGTGTCGAGCATAACCCCGCGAAACCCCGCGGTCGCGAGCCCGGTCACGAGCCCGAGATCGGGGTCCTGGTCGGCCATCAGCACCGCGACCAGGGCGACGCCGCGCGCCGCGACGGGTGTGAGCGCGCTGGCCAGGGCGCGATGGTCGCCGCCAGCGAAGAAGCCGAGCTTGACGATGTCCACACCCTCGGCCGCGGTGGCGATGGCGGCAGCGCCCAGGATGTCCGCCACGGGCGGCAGGTCGCCCACGGTGGCGCTCACCGGCTTCCGCCCCGCGACCAGGCGCACCGCCTCGCCGATCCGGGCGGGTGGCCACGCCCCGAGAGCGCCCTGCGCCGGGTCCTTGAGGTCGATCAGATCGGCACAGGACAGGGCAAGCTCGACCTCGGCGAGATCGGCGACGCTCGCGAGCAGACCCGGGCGGCGTTGGGATTTCTGGGTCATCGGCATCTGGGATTGCCCTTCTCGGGGATTGACGCCGCCGGTGAGGCCGTAGCCGTCTCTACACCGCGGGGGACGCAGTCAAGAGCCTATCCCGGCGGGCATGGAGATCGGATGAGGCGAGCATGACGATGCTGAGGCTGTCACGGATCGCCCTGGTGGCCGCGGTCGCCGCCTTCTTCACCCTGGTCGCGTTCGGCAACGTGACCGACTACGGCGCCAACTGGCAGTTCGTGACCCATGTCCTGTCGATGGACACGACCTTCCGCGATCCGGACCTGATGTGGCGCGCGGTCACCGACCCAACGCTCCAGCGTATCGCCTACGGCCTCATCATCGCGTGGCAGGCCTCGACCGCCCTCTTGCTCTGGGTCGGCGTGACCCGGCTCCTGCGCGCGATCGGTGGCGACCCGGACGAGTTCGCCGAAGCCCGCACGGTCGCGATCGCCGGCCTGACGATGGGTCTCCTGCTCTATGCCGTGGGCTTCCTCGTCGTCGCCGGCGAGTGGTTCGCGATGTGGCAGTCGCACGACTGGAACGGCCAGGCTTCCGCCGCCATCTTCGTGCTGTTCATCGGGCTGGCGCTCCTGCACCTGTGCGGGCCGGAGCCGGAGTGGCGGCCGTGATGCAGATGGCGCGCCAAGGCTGGTGACCTCACGATTCTGGCTTGTTGCGTGGCGTTCGGTAAGCTGTTCCGATCGAAGCTGCATGATAGCCTAGTGCGGCCAAAGGGTAACCGTTTCCGATGGACCGTCCGACGATCTTCCTTTCCTATGCTCGTGCCGATCTCGCGTTCGCCTTGCGACTTGCCCATGGATTGCGAGCTAGGGGAATTGAGGTCTGGATGGACAGGGACCAGCTGGCTCCTGGCCAATCCTGGCGGGAAGCCGTTGATGCCGCGCTGGCCACTGCAAGTTCGTGTGTCGTTGTCGTCAGTAAGGCGTCGTGCGAGCCAGGTGGTTTCGCCTGGACGGAGTGGTCCTTTATTCAAGACGCAGCCTGGCGTCGACCAGATCTGAAGGTGGTGCCCGTGGTGCTGGGCTCGGTGGAGCTGCCCACCTTCTTGCGCGCGTGGCAGTCTGTGGGGCCCATCCCGCCCTCGAACCCGGAGGTCGCCGTCGACCACATTATGCCCGCCATTTACGCGACCGCAGCCGGACGAAAAAATGTCGGCCGGCACGAGCTCGATCGGACGAGAAGGCGGTTTGACGAAATTCGTGAGTCGCTCGAGCAGATGCGGAAGGCGCATTAGCGTCATCTGGTCAGACGATGAAGCTGAGAAGGCACTTCGACTCACCATCCTTCCCGCTGAGGCGGGAAATTTGCGTATTCGTCAATTGCCCATTCGACGAGGACTTCGAGGACAGTTTCTTCGCGATTGCCTTCTGTATTGTCTGTTGCGGGTTCGTACCACGTTGCGCATTCGAATCTCGATCCGACTCGGAGCCGAGGATGGCTCGAATCATGAGAGCGATCAGAGGTTCGAAATACTCTGTCCATGATCTGTCGCGCTGCCGGGGCGAGGGCGATGAGAACTTGGCGCGATTCAACATGCCTTTGGAGCTTGGCATGGCCATGGCCGAACGATTCGGCGAGCGCTCCGCTTTCCGACGTCACGATTGGCTGCCGCTGGTGCCAAGGGGACATGGCTACGGCCGATTTGTCTCCGATCTCTCCGGCTACGATCCGGCCGAGCACGACGGCACTCCTTCAACCGTGGTGGCCGCCGTCATGCCATGGCTCGCGACGCGGCCCGATGCGCGAGTTTGTCCGGAGCCCAACAGGGTCCTGAACGCGCTCCCGGCCTTCCAGGCCTCGCGACGAGAGCTGCGGCGCAAATGGCTTGGTCAGGAACCCTGGATGGACGTCATCGAGCTGGCGGTGGGGACGGGAACAAGCATGGAGTTGATCCCGCCTCCGCCAAGGTGAGTCCGACAGGCCTCTACCCCTCCAGCATCACCAGCAGGTCCTTGGCGTCGATCGGGCTGGCAGGGTGGACCAGCACCTCCTTCACCACCCCGTCGCGCGGAGCGTGGAGCACGGTCTCCATCTTCATCGCCTCGACGGTCAGGAGCACGTCGCCGGTCTGTACGGGCGGGCCAGGACGCACCGAGATCGTCGACACCAACCCGGGCATGGTGCCGCGATGTGGGCGTCGTTGTCGTCTCCTCGGCTGCGGCGGGGGAACTCCCGACAAGCGCGATCCTGCGCTCACTTGTCTAATTTGAACAAAAGAGCCAGATTTGTCGGGAGAGGAGCAAGGTCCCATGCGCTACGTGTCCGCGACAGAGGCCAAGCAGGGGTTCGCCGAGGTGCTGGATGCGGCGCAGCGCGAGCCGGTGACGATTCGGCGCCAGAAGCGCGACGTGGCGGTCGTGCTGTCGGTGGCGGAGTACGAGAAGCTGACCCGGCTGAACGTCGAGGAGTTCCAGCGCTTCTGCGACCAGGTAGGGGCGAAGGCGGCGGCGCGCGGGCTGACCGAGGAGAAGCTGGCCGACCTGCTGTCGGATGGCTGAGCGGCCGAGGATCGTCATCGACACCAACGTCCTGGTCAGCCGGCTACTCGTGCCGCGGTCGGCCCCGGCCGAGGCCGTGCGGGTGGCGGCGGATCAGGGCGTCCTTCTTGTCTCCGAGGCACTCATGAGCGAGCTGGCCGAAGTTCTCGCGCGACCCAAGTTCGACGCCTATGTGACGGTTCAGGATCGCCAGCAGTTCCTGCGCCTGTTGGCTCGCATCGCCACCATGGTCCCCATCCTGTATCGGGTGCGCGAATGCCGCGATCCCAAGGACGACATGCTGCTCGAGTTGGCGATCAGCGGCGACGCGCACTTCATCGTCACGGGCGACACGGATCTGCTCGGGATGTCGGTGTTTCGCGGCGTTCGGATCCTCACGCCTGCGGCCTATCTCGAAGCGGCTGGGTGACGATCCGGCTGCGGGTGCAGGCTCAGTCGAGCACCACCAGCAGGTCCTTGGCGTCGATCGGGCTGGTGGGGTGGACCAGGATCTCCTTGATTGTGCCATCGCGCGGAGCGTGGAGTGCCGTCTCCATCTTCATCGCCTCGATGGTCAAGAGCACGTCGCCGGCCTTGATCGGCTGGCCGACGCGGACCGAGATGGTCGAGACTGAGCCGGGCATCGGGGCGGCGACGTGGGCGTCGTTGCCGTCCTCGGCCTTGCGGCGGGCGGGCAGCCTGGCGACGGCGGCACGGTTGGGGACGCGGGCGATGCGCGGCTGGCCGTTGAGTTCGAAGAAGACCCGGACCTGGCCCTCCTCGTCGGTCTCGCCGATCGCCTGCAGGCGCAGGACCAGGCTCTTGCCCTGCTCGAGCCCGATCGCGATCTCGTCGCCGACCGCCATGCCGTAGAAATAGGTCAGCGTCGGCAGGACCGACACCGGCCCGTATTTGCGCGCGGCGACGGCAAAGTCGGTGAACACCTTGGGATACATCAGGTAGGAGGCCAGCTCGTTCTCATCGAGCGCACGGCCACAGCGCTTCTCCGCCTCGGCCGCGGTGGCCCCCAGGTCCGCATCGGGCAGCAGCGAACCCGGCCGGACCGTGATCGGCGTCTCGCCCTTGAGGACCTTCCGCTGCAGTGCCGGCGGCCAGCCGCCCGGCGGCTGGCCCAGATCGCCGTGCAGCATCTCGACCACCGAGGCCGGGAAGGCGATCTCGCGGCCGGGGTCCTGGACGTCCTCGGGCATCAGGCCCTGGGCCACCATCATCAGCGCCATGTCCCCCACGACCTTGGAGGAGGGCGTGACCTTGACGATGTCGCCGAACAGGTCGTTGGCCGCACGGTAGGCGCGCGCCACCTCGTGCCAGCGGGTCTCGAGGCCGAGTGCCCGGGCCTGCTCCTTGAGGTTGGTGAACTGCCCGCCGGGCATCTCGTGGAGATAGACCTCCGACGCCCCCGAGCGCAGGTCGCTCTCGAAGGCGGCATACTGGGCGCGCACGGCCTCCCAGTAGAAGCTGAGCTGCCGGATCGCCTCGGGGTCGAGGCCGGTGTCGCGCTCGGTGTGGCGCAGCGCCTCGACGATCGAGCCCAGGCAGGGCTGCGAGGTCAGGCCGGACATGGCATCCATGGCGGCGTCGACGGCATCGACCCCCGCCTCCACCGCCGCCAGCACGCTCGCCCCGGCAATGCCGGAGGTGTCGTGGGTGTGGAAGTGGATCGGCAGGCCGACCTCCTCCTTGAGCGCCCTGATCAGCGCGCGGGCGGCGGCGGGTCTGAGCAGGCCCGCCATGTCCTTGACACCCAGGATGTGGCAGCCGGCGGCCTCCAGCTCCTTGGCCAGCCCGACATAGTAGCCGAGCGAGTATTTGGCCCGGTCAGGGTCGAGGATGTCGCCAGTATAGCAGATCGCACCCTCGGCGAGCTTGCCGGCCTCGCCCACGGCATCGATCGACACCCGCATGCTCTCGACCCAGTTCAGGCAGTCGAAGATGCGGAACAGGTCCATGCCGGCATCGGCCGCGCGCCGGACGAAGTAGCGGACGACATTGTCAGGATAGTTGGTGTAGCCGACGCCGTTCGCACCTCGTAGCAGCATCTGCAGGAGCAGGTTGGGCACGCGCTCGCGCAGCAGCGCCAGCCTCTCCCACGGGTCCTCGGTGAGGAAGCGCATGGCGACGTCGAAGGTCGCCCCGCCCCAGCATTCCAAGGACAAAAGCTGCGGCAGGCCGCGCGCATAGGCGTCGGCACAGGCAGCCAGATCGTAGGTCCGCATGCGCGTGGCGAGCAGGGACTGCGGCGCGTCGCGCATGGTCGTGTCGGTGACCAGCACCCGCGTCTGCCCGCGCATCCAGGCGGCGAAGCCGGCCGGCCCGAGGCGGTCGAGTAGCGCCTTTGTCCCGTTGCCCGGATCAAGAGCTGACGGGAACTGCGGCGGCACGGGCGCACGCGCGTCGGCGCGGGGATGGGCGCGGCCGGTCACCTCCGGATGGCCGTTGACCGTGACGTCGGCAATGTAGGTCAGAAGCTTGGTGGCGCGGTCGCGCCGCTGCTCGAGCTGGAACAGCTCGGGCGTGGTGTCGATGAACCGGGTCGTGTAGCCGCCGGCGAGGAAGTCCTTGTGCTCGAGCAGCGCTTCCAGGAAGGCGAGGTTGGTGGCGACGCCGCGGATCCGATACTCGCGCAGCGCCCGGTCCATCCGGGCCACCGCCTCCTCGGGCGAGGGCGCCCAGGCCGTGACCTTCTCCAGCATCGGGTCATAGTAGCGCGTGACGACGGCACCGGAATAGGCGGTGCCGCCGTCGACGCGGATGCCGAAGCCGAAGGCGCCGCGATAGGCGGTGATCCGGCCATAGTCCGGGATGAAGTTGTTCTCGGGGTTCTCGGTGGTGATCCGGCACTGCAGCGCATGGCCGTTCAGCCGCATCGCGTGCTGGGCCGGGATGCCGGTCTCGGCGACCGAGCCGATGCGGCCGCCCTCGGCGATCCTGATCTGCGCCTTCACGATGTCGAGGCCGGTGACGACCTCGGTGACGGTGTGCTCGACCTGGATGCGCGGGTTGACCTCGATGAAGTAGAACTCGCCCGTGTCGGCATCCATCAGGAACTCGACCGTGCCGGCACCGACATAGCTCGTCGCCCGGCCGATCTTCAGCGCCGCCTCGCACAGCGCCGCCCGCCGCTCCTCGTCGAGATAGGGGGCGGGTGCCCGCTCGATCACCTTCTGGTGCCGGCGCTGGATGGTGCAGTCGCGCTCGAACAGGTGGACCAAGTTGCCGTGGGTGTCGCCCAGGAGCTGGACCTCCACGTGGCGCGCGCGCCGGACCAGCTTCTCGAGATAGACCTCGTCCTTGCCGAACGCCGCCTTGGCCTCGCGGCGCGCGGTGTGGACCGCGTCGAGCAGCTGCTCCTCGCGCTCGATCGGCCGCATGCCACGCCCGCCGCCGCCCCAGGACGCCTTGAGCATCACCGGATAGCCGATCCCGGCTGCGAGCCGGCGGATCTCGTCCGGATCGTCGGGCAAAGGGTCGGTCGCGGGCATCACCGGCGCACCCACCGACACCGCGAGGTTGCGGGCCGCCACCTTGTTGCCCAAAGTCCGCATGGTCTCGGGCGTCGGGCCGATGAAGACGATCCCCGCCTCGGCGCAGGCCTCGGCGAACTCCGGGCTCTCGGAGAGGAAGCCGTAGCCCGGGTGGATCGCGTCGACCTCGTGGTCCCTGGCGACCCGGATCACCTCGGCGATGTCGAGATAGGCCTCGAGCGGCCCCTTGCCCTTGCCGACCCGGTAGGCCTCGTCGGCCTTGAACCGGTGCAGGGAGAGCTTGTCCTCCTCGGCATAGATCGCGACGGTCTGGATGCCGAGCTCGGTCGCGGCGCGGAACACGCGGATCGCGATCTCGGAGCGGTTGGCGGCGAGCAGGCGGCGGATGCGGCGGGGTGCGGCGACGGTCATCGGGCCTCGAACGCGGAGGTGGACGGATGCTTCGCCGCCCATCCCGAGGGTGGCGAAAGCGCGTTGCTGGCCCGGCCTTGCCGGCCGAACTCACTACAGCGCGGCCGGGAAGTCCAGACGCGCCATGGTCTCACATTCGCCCGACGCCCAGTACCGCCTGATCGGGCGGGATCGTGCCACCGGTCCGGGCAGCTCAGCCGCCCAGGAGCTCAGCACCGCCGCGTCAAGGGTTCCATCCTGGCAGGACACATGCCTCGATCTCCGTCAGCGGTCGGGCAGGGCCGTCCGCAGCAGGTCGAGGGTCGCATCCGGGGCCTCGCCCATCATCATGTGGCCGGCCCCGGCGATCACCTCGGCGCGCGCGTCGGGCATGGCAGCGGCCAGCGCCTTGCCGGCCTTGGGCGGGGTCATGCGGTCCAGGCCGCCGATCACCACGAGCGTCGGGCAGCGCACGGCGGCCGCATGCTCTGCGCCGGCGGCGTAGGCGTTGCAGGCGGCGAGGTCGATGCTGAGCGCCTCGGGATCGCCCCGGCGTAGGAGCGCGCGGGCGGTGCCCTGCAGCCAGCCGCCGGGATGCGGGTTGCCGCCGCTCTGGCCGCGCGGGCCGAACGCCCAGTCACACATCAGCTCGACCGCCTTGGGATCGTGGGTAGCGGCCAGCGCAAGGAGATCGGGATGGACCGGCATCCTGAGCGCCGCGCCCATGAGGCAGAGCGAGGCGACCCGGTCCGGATGGCGTGCAGCGGTGGCGAGCGCGGCGAGGGCACCCATGGAGTGGCCGACCAGGGCTGCGGGCGCACCGTCGTCGATCAGGCCGGCGAGGCAGTCGGCAATTGCCTCGACCGTGGCCAGCGGCGGCAGATCGCGTGAGCGGCCGTGGCCCGGCAGGTCGACCGCCAGCGCGTTCCAGCCGTGGAAGGCGAGGTGGCGGCCCTGCAGCGCCCAGACGGTATGGTCCATGCCGGCGCCGTGGACGAGGACGACGGTCGGTGCGCCGTGCCGGAGCGGCCTGCCGTAGGTCGAGACATAAGGCTGCACGGGCTCAGGCCTTCTGTGAGGCGCGCAGCGCGCGGTCGAGGTCGGCGGTGATGTCGGCCGGATCCTCCAGGCCCACCGAGAGCCGGACCATGTCGTCGCGCAGGCCCACCGCGGCGAGCTGCTCGGGGCCGAGCTGGAGGTGGGTGGTCGAGGCGGGATGGATCACCAGCGTCTTGGCGTCACCGACATTGGCGAGGTGCGAGGCGAGTGTGCAGCCCTCGATGAAGCGTGCGCCGGCGGCGCGGCCGCCTTTCACCCCGAAGCTGACGATCGAGCCGGCGCCGCGCGGCAGGAGCCGTGCGGCGAGCGCGTGGTCCGGATGGTCGGGCAGGCTCGGATGGACGACCCAGGCGACCGCCGGGTGCTTGCCCAGGAAGTCGAGCACGGCTGCGGTGTTGGCCATGTGCCGCTCCATCCGCAGGGGCAGGGTCTCGATGCCGAGCAGCAGGTAGAAGGCGTTCTGCGGGCTGAGGCATGCGCCGAAGTCGCGCAGGCCCTCGGAGCGGGCACGGGCGGCGAAGGCCTGCGGGCCGAAGCTGTCCGTGTAGGCGAGGCCGGCATAGCCCGGATAGGGCTCGGTCAGGGTCGAAAAGCGCCCCGAGGCCTGCCAGTCGAAGCGGCCGCCATCGACCAGGATGCCCCCGATCGCCACGCCGTGCCCGCCCAGCCATTTGGTCAGCGAGTGGACGACGAGATCCGCACCGTGGTCGAGGGGCCGGCACAGATACGGCGTCAGGAAGGTGGCGTCGACCAGGAGCGGCAGGCCGTGGCCGTGGGCGATTTCGGCCACGGCCGGCAGGTCCAGCACCTCGAGGCCGGGATTGCCGATCACCTCGGCCAGCACCAGCCGTGTCTCGGGCCGGATCGCGGCGGCGAGCCCGTCGAGGTCGCGCGGGTCGACGAAGCTCGTCTCGATGCCGAAACGCGGCAGGGTCAGGCGCAGGAGATTGACCGTCCCGCCATAGAGATTGCGCGCCGCCACGATGTGGCCCCCGGCACCCATCAGCGTGGCGATGGCGAGGTGCATGGCCGCCATGCCGCTGGCGGTGGCCACGGCCGCGACCCCGCCCTCCAGCGCTGCCACCCGCTCCTCGAGCACGGCGACCGTGGGATTGGAGATGCGGCTGTAGAGGTGCCCGGCGCGCTCGAGGTTGAACAGGCTTGCGGCGTGGTCGGTATCCGCGAACACGTAGGAGGTGGTCTGGTGGATCGGGACCGCGCGCGCTCCCGTCACCGGGTCGGGCACCTGCCCGGCGTGCAGGGCCAGCGTGTCGGGATGCAGGAACCGGGGCTCCATACGGCACTCCTCCCCTGATGCAGGAGCGCGCCGTACCATCCTTCCGCGGCGGCGGCGAGAGTGCGGTAAGGGATTAGTGGCAAGGACTACGCGCCTAAGCGCTCATGCCGGCGAAGATCGTCGATGTGCCCGACCCGGTTCCATGCTAGTTTCGTGGGTCGGCTGCCGATCGGCGTGCAGTCCAACTTGAAAGGGGACGACCCATGCATGTCGTCATCCGCAAGCTACCGATGATGCAGAATGTCGGCGAGGCGGCCCGGCGGGCTGAAACCGGCCTCGGGCCGATCTTGAAGAAGCAGCCCGGCTTCATGGGCTACTATATCATCCAGCTCGAAGGCGGCGGTGGCGGCTCGATCAGCTTGTTCGACACTGCCGCGAACGCCAAGGCGTCGAATCAAGCCGCCATGGCGTGGATCAAGGAAAATCTTGCCAATCTGCCCGGAGCCGAAAAGGTCGAGGTCGCGACCGGGGAGGTTCTGGCGCAGGTGACGGCCTAGCCTCGCTCGCGCAGGCACC
>JBGAKU010000033.1:0-30098 GCA_044224255.1 Geminicoccaceae bacterium | reverse complement strand
CGATCAGGTCGCCGGTACGCAACTCGGCCCGCGCCGTCGCCGGGCGGAGAAGCGCCGCAGCCGTGCCGGCGGCAGCGGCGAGCATGGACCGGCGGGAAAGCCTACGCACGACGATCGACCTCGCGGAAGACGGCCCAGCGGACCGAGCTACTCAGTTCTACCTTGGCACGGTAAGCCGACTGTCAAGGTCGGGCGACGCCGAGGTCGCAAGCGCCCGGCGGGACGCGGCCCGTCTCCAGCCGCGTCCCGCCCGACGCCGCTACTTGCGCAGGCCGGCGCGGAAGATCTGGTCGGCCTTCTGGCTCGCGGCGCTGGCGGACGCCTCGGCGGCCGCCGCGTCGGCGGCAGCCTGCTGGGCGGCCGCCTCGGCGCGCGTCGCCTTGGCGTCGACGGCCTCGATCGACGACCGCAGGCCGGCAATCTCGGAACGCAGCTCCTCGACATCACCCTTGGTCGCGCATCCGCCGAGCATGAGCAGCGTCGCGACCGCGGCCAGGGGCGCGAGGGTGTGAATCTTCGTCATCTCGTCTCTCCTTATCCGCACCTGCGGAACGACATCACAATATGACATCGGAACCAACCCGACAGATCCGCCGAACCCTGCCCGCGTTCCGATCGTACCGGACAGGTCGGCATCTGGATCCTGTCGGGATCATGGCCGGATGTCGATCGGCGTCCCGACCTCTACCCGCTGCCAGATCTCGTCAATCTCCCTGTTCGTCACGGCGATGCAGCCGTTGGTCCAGTTGAAGCGCCAGTGGTCGGCACCATAGGCGCTACGCGCCGGCGCCAGACCATGCACCATGACGTCGCCGCCCACGGACTGGCCGAGGGCCCTTGCCACAGCGAGGTCGTGCTCGTTCGGATAGGAGATCCGCAACGACCGGTAGAACCGGCTCTGCGCATTGAAGCCGGAGATCCGGTAGCTGCCCTCGGGTGTCCGGCCATCGCCCTGATAGATCTTGGTCCCAACCGGCTGCCAGCCGAGCGCCACGCGATAGCTGCGCAGAATCTCACCGTCACGCAGCAGGAACAGCCGCCGATTGGCCTTGGCCACCACGATCCGGTCCGCTTTTCCGCTCGGAACGGCAGCCAGGGCCGAACTCCACGGATCGGCTCCGGCATGGAGGATGAAACCCGCGAGGCCGGTCGCGACATCACGTCGCGTGATCATCGCTGGCTCACCACGCTGCGCATTCGACCACCGTCCCGCACAGTGATGGGCAGCGTTCTATATGCCCCGTGGGTACCAAGTCCACCAATCCGCTCGCCAATACGTAGAAGAACCGTCGACCTAATCATGCCTGGTGCATGGGTGTCACAGTAGCGCGGATGTCTTCCCAAGCCGCCCCTGCCGTGGCCTAGTGCCGCCATGCGCCCGATCGAAGTTCCCGAACCCTCCCATCTCGAGCGCTGCAATCCCGGCGGCGCCGCGCCGGTGCTGCTGCTCTGCGACCATGCCGGCCGCCGCGTCCCGGCGGAGCTGGAGGAGCTCGGCCTGAGCGAGGAGGCCCTTGCGCGGCACATCGGGTGGGACATCGGTGCTGCCGACATGACCCGCGAGCTGGCACGCCTGCTCGACGCGCCGGCGCTCCTCAACCACATGTCGCGCCTCGTCATCGATCCCAACCGCCGACCGGGCGCACCGGGCTCGATGCCCGACATCAGCGACGGCTGCGTCGTCCCGGGCAACCAGGGCCTCTCGCTCCCGACGCAGGTCGATCGGGTGGTGCGCTGGTTCCTCCCCTATCACCGCGCCGTCGCCCATCGGATTGCGGAGTTCCGCCGGGCCGGGATCGTGCCCGCGATCGTCGCGATCCACAGCTTCACCCCGCGCATGAACGGCGAGGACCGGCCCTGGCAGGTGGGCGTGCTCTGGCGCGGCGACCGCCGCCTCTCTGCACCCGTCCTGGCGGCCCTCGAAGCACGCGGCGATCTGATCGTGGGCGACAACCAGCCCTACTCCGGCCTTCGCGAGTTCGGCTTCACGGTCCAGTTCCATGCCCAACGCACCCGCCTGCCCCACATCATGTTCGAGGTCCGGCAGGACGAGATCGCCGATCGCGACAGCGCCGTCCGCTACGCCCGGATCCTCCATGAGTCGCTGCTGGAGCCGCTGAAGGATCCGGCACTCTACACGGTCTACGAGGGCGACAATCTCGATCGCGCCGGCGGGCTGATCTCCTGGCGGCATGCCACCGGTGGCTCGCCCCTGGGTTGAGTCTAGGACGTCGCCACACTGCCGGCGATCGCTTGCCCCAACCGCTGGCCCAGCACCGTCAGCGCACGCCCCAGGGCCGCCACTCGCGCATCCCACGAGGTCGGGTCGCCGGCCGGCTCGGTGATCCGCTCCCGGCCGGTCGCGACGAAGCGCTCGTCCGGCCCGGCCAGCAGGGTCCAGCGGGCGTCCAGCACCATCAGCCCCGCCTGGTCGCCGTCGAAGCGCTGCACGTCGAGGGCGAGCCGGAAATCGGGCGTGAGGTCACGGCGGGCCGGCGTCTCCAACACCCGATCCGGCCCGAACCGGGCGCCCAGCTCGTCGACGATATAGCGCGTGATCATGCTGGTCACCGGCTCGGCCCAAGTACGCACATCGGAGAACGCGACCTGATCGGGGACGATGCGCGAGACGATCTGCGCCCGGTCCAGATAGGGGGCGATCGTCGCCTGGTCGACGAACACGACCGGGCCGGCGAGGGGCTCCGCCGCGGCCGTCTCCTCCGGGCTGAGCAGATAGAAGCGCGTGGGCTCGGACGCACCGCAGGCGGCAAGGCCCAGGAGCGCGGCAAGGAGCAGCCCCCGATCGATCCTCATGGCGGCGGCCCACCCTGCTTGCCGCGGATCAGGACATCCGGCTGCCGCTGCAGCAGGTCCAGCACCTGGCGCAGGGCGCGGGTAGCGCCCGTCACCTCGCGCAGCAACGTCTGAAGATCGGACTGGAAGGTCGACCGGCTGCCCAAGGTCGCGTCCAGGGCGGCGATGGTCCGGCGCGCATCGGCGGCGGCCTGCCCGGCCTGGTCCGTCGCCCTGGCTGCACTGGTCAGCAAAGGTGCGCCGCGTGCCTCCAGCCGTCCCGGCAGATCGCGGAGCTCGGCCGACAGCGCCGTCAGGTTGGCCAGCGCCTCGCGCAGCTCGGGGCCGGTGATCACCGCCTGCGCCGCGGTCAGCGTCTCGACCGCCGCCGGCCCTGCCATCTCGGCGGTGCGGGTCAGGCTGGCGATCAAAGGATCGAGCCGCGAGGCCAGCTCTCCCGCGCTCGCGCGCAGCTCGCCCGCAGCGCCGGCCAGATCGCGCACGGCCTCGCGCAGCTCCGGCCCGGTCAGCAGCTCGCGCAGGGCTACGAGCGTGGTCTCCACCTCGTCCGCCAGCCGCTCGACGGGCAGCTCGTCGAGCTTCGTCAGCAGCTTGTCCGCGGTCGCAGACAGGGCCTCGAGCCGCGTCGGCACACTGGGGATCATCGGCAGCGCACCAGTGCTCAAGGCTGCGGGCGCCGCGTTCGGCACGATGTCGAGCGCGATCTCGCGTTCGCCGGACAGCAGGCTCGCGCTCGCGAGCTGTGCTCGCAGACCACGGGCAACGAGCGTGGCCATCACTTCGCGGACACCGGCCTCGGTATCGGGCCTCACGCCGTCCACGACGAGCGATCCGGGCACCACGTCGATCACTACCGGCACGTCCAGCCGGCCGGTAGCGCTGTCGAAGGTGATCGCGACCTCGCGCACGGTGCCGACCCGTAGCCCCCTGATCGTGACCGGCGCCCCGGCGGCGAGGCCTTGCACGTTGCCGTCGAACCGGACCGCGAACCGCACGCCCTCGGGCAGCGGCGCCTCCGGTGGCCGGCGCAGCGAGTCGAGCAGGGTTCCCAGACGCTCCTCGGCCAGCGCCCGTGCACGCCCCTCGAGGTCGCTGGGCGCATCCTGGGCGAGTGCCGAGCCGGCCGGCAGGGCCAGCAGCGCACCCGCCGCGACGATCGCGACCCGTCCCCGGGCGTGGGCTGCCGATCGCCTGCTGATGTCGTTTCGTCCCTGGAAGGCTACTGAAGCCCTGATAGCGCGGTTTGGGGGCATCGGCCATCGGTGGCGAGGCGCGGAACCATTCTCCGCGCCAAAAGCTGAGCTTCAGCTTCGCAGCTCATCGGACGGTCAGGAGGCTGGGATGAACTCTGCTGCGCCGAGCCTGACGCTCGGCATCGAGGAGGAATACCTGTTGGTCGACGCGGGCTCGGGCGCGCTCGTGCCCGAGCAGGACCCGGCCTTCATGCCCGCCTGCCGTGCCCGCCTCGGCGAGCAGGTCACCCACGAGCTGCTGCAGGGCCAGGTCGAGGTCGGCACCCGCGTCTGCCGGGGGGTGAGCGAGGCGCGGGCGGAGCTACACCGGCTGCGCCGAACGGTGGCGGAGGTCGCGGCCGAGCACGGCATGGCGATCATCGCCTCCTCCACCCATCCCAGCGCGGTGTGGTCGGAGCAGCGCAACACCGAGAAGGAGCGCTACGAGGCGATCACCGAGGACTATCAGGTGCTGGCTCGGCGGCAGGTGATCAGCGGCATGCACATCCATGCCGCGGTCGAGGACGACGACCTGCGCATCGATCTGATGAACCAGGTGAGCTACTTCCTGCCGCATCTGCTGGCCCTGTCGGCCAGCTCGCCGTTCTGGAACGGGCACGATACCGGCCTCAAGGCCTACCGCCGTGCGGTCGCGGACGAGCTGCCGCGGTCCGGCTCGCCCGAGTATCTGGAGAGCTGGCGCGACTGGGAACGCCTGGTCGAGATCCTGGCGCGGACCGGCCTGGTCGAGGACCCGACCATGATCTGGTGGGACGTCCGCCCCTCGGCCAGGCATCCGACGCTCGAGCTGCGCATCACCGACATCTGCACCGAGGTCGAGGACGCGCTCACCCTGGCGGCGATGTACCAGTCGCTCTTGCGGCATCTTTGGCGGCTGCGGACCCGCAACCAGAGCTGGCGCCGGTACCGGCGCATTCTGATCGAGGAGAACAAGTGGCGCGCCCAGCGCTGGGGGGTCGAGGCGGAGCTCGCGGACTTCGCAGCCGGCTGCTTGAAATCGATGCGCGATCTGGTCGAGGAGCTGATCGACCACCTGCGCGAGGACGCGACAGCACTCGGCTGCCTCGCCGAGCTGGAACGGGCGAGGGAGATCGTGAAGCAAGGCACCAGCGCCGACCGCCAGCTCGCGGTCTATCGCGAGGCGCTGCGCAGTGGCGCGGAGGACGAACAGGCCCGCACCACCGTGGTGCACTGGCTGCGGAACGCCACCTTGCGCGGCGTTCCGGCCCTGGACTAGGGGCTGCGCTCGAGCACCAGCTCGAACACGCCGTCACGCTCGCCTTCCTCGACCAGGCGGTGGCCGCTCTCGCTGCTGTAGAGCCGGAAATCGCCCGGCGCCTTCGGGTCGGTGGCCAGCACGCGCAGCCGGTCGCCCGGCGCCAGCGCCAGCAGCCGCTTGCGCGCCTTGAGCACCGGCAGGGGACAGGAGAGCCCCCGCGCGTCCAGTGTCTGCTCTGCCGCCATGCCGCCGTCGTCTCCTTGTCGCCCGCCGCCCGGCGCTGCACATTGCGCGACGGTAGTGGATCGCGGCGGCGGGCGGTATGCGCGTGTTCGGTGTGGTGGGCTGGAAGAACAACGGCAAGACGACGCTGGTCGAGCGTCTCGTCGCCCACCTCACTGCCGCAGGCTACCGTGTCTCCACGGTCAAGCACGCGCACCACGAGGTCGATCTCGACCAGCCCGGCAAGGACACTTGGCGCCATCGGGAGGCCGGGGCCGAGGAGGTGGTGCTCGCCACGGCCCGGCGCTGGGCGGTGATCCACGAGCTGCGCGGCGCGCCCGAGCCGAGCCTGGACGAGCTGCTGGCGAGGATGACGCCGGTCGATCTGGTGCTGGTCGAGGGCTTCAAGCGGTGCGGCCACCCAAAGCTGGAAGTGCATCGGCAAGAGCGCGGCACGCCGCTGCTGGCCGTTGAGGATCCGAGCATCGTCGCACTCGCCACCGACGAGGCTCTGCCCGAGATCGCGCTGCCTCAGTTCCCGCTCGACGACGTCGCCGCGATCGCGGACTTCGTCCTTCAGCGCGCCGACACGCGGTGAGCGGGCTCGCCGGCGACTGCTTCGCCTATGGCGGCGGGCGCATCGCGGTGCGGGCGGCCCAGGCACTGCTGCGCGAGCGGACGGCCCCAGTGGTCGGAACCGAGCAGGCGGGGCTGATCGAGGCGGCCGGCCGCAGCCTCGCATCGCCGTTGGTGGCTCCGCGCGACGTCCCTGCCTTCGACAACGCCGCGGTCGACGGCTACGCCTTCGGCTTCGGTGCCGGGATGCGCGAGAACGGCGCGAGGCTCACTCTGGCCACGGGCCGCGCCGCCGCCGGCCATCCCTTCTCGGGCAAGGTCGCGCCGGGGACCGCCGTCCGAGTGCTGACCGGTGCGGTCATGCCCGCCGGAACCGATGCGGTCGTGCTGCAGGAAGAGGTACAGGTCGAGGCCGGCACGGTGCTGGTACCGCCTGGGCTGAAGGCGGGGGCCAACCGGCGGCGGGCCGGCGAGGACGTCGCCGCGGGCGCGCGGCTGCTCGAGCCCGGGACGCTGCTGCGCCCGCAGGAGATCGGGCTCGCCGCGGAGCTGGGGCTCGCGACGCTGCCCGTGTATGCGCCGTTGCGGGTGGCACTGTTCTCGAGCGGCGACGAGCTGGTGCCGCTCGGCCGGGCGCTCGAGCACGGGCAGGTCTTCGACGCCAACCGTCCGATCCTCGGTGCGCTCCTGCGCGCGCTGCCCGCAAGCGTGACCGACCTCGGCGTCCTGCCGGACGAGGAGCAGGCGGTGCGCCGGGCGATGCTCGACGCCAGCGCTGCTCATGACGTGGTGCTCACCTCGGGCGGCGCCTCGCGCGGCGACGAGGACCACGTCGTCCGCGCCGTGCAGGCCCTGGGGCGGCTCGATTTCTGGCAGATCGCGATGAAGCCCGGCCGGCCGCTCGCCTTCGGCCGCCTGGGCGATGCCGTGTTCGTGGGCCTGCCGGGCAACCCGGTCGCGGCGATGGTCTGTTTCCTCCTGTTCGCCCGCCCGGTGCTGCGCCGGCTCGCCGGCTTCGGTTGGGAGGTCCCGGCCGGCCTCCCGATTCCCGCAGCATTCTCCCTCACCAAGCGACCCGGCCGCAGTGAATATTTGCGCGGCCGACTGCGGCGCGATGCCGAGGGCCCGCGCGCCGAGCGGATCGCGCGCGAGGGCTCCGGCATCCTGACCTCGATGGTGGCAGCACGGGGCCTGATCGAGCTGGACGAGGCCCGCGAGACCGTCCAGGAGGGCAATCTGGTTTCCTGGCTCGGCTTCGCCGAGCTCGGCATCCCCGTCTGACCGGAATCCGCAGCATGGATCGCTTCGACGTCGCCATCGTCGGCGCCGGCGCGTCCTGCTCCTCGAGCGCGAGGCGCAGCCGGGTTACCACAGCACCGGTCGGTCGGCCGCGGCCCTGCACAGCTCCTACGGCAACGGCACCATCTGGGCCTGACCGCGGCGTCGGCACCATTCTACCAAGAGCCGCCGCCGGGCTTCTCGCCCACCGCCCTCGCCCGCCCGCTCGGCGTCCTGGTCCTCGCCCGCGAGGACCAGCGCGACCTGCTAGGGGCGGAGACCGAGCATGCCCGCGCCTTCGTGCCGATCCTGCGACCGGAGCGGATCGGGGCTGCGATGCTCGACCCGACCATGCTCGATCTGGACGTGGCCGCGATCCACGCCGGCTTCCTGCGTGAGGCCCGTGCCCAGGGCGTCGAGCTGCGCTGCTCGGCCGAGCTGGTTTCCGGCGAGCGAGACGGGAATGGCTGGCGTCTGCGGCTGCGCGAGGGCGAGATCGCCTGCGACGTCCTGGTCGATGCCGCGGGCGCTTGGGCCGACAGCGTCGCCGAGGCGGCGGGCCTGACGCCGGTCGGCATCCAGCCGCTGCGGCGGACGGCAATCATCGTCCAGGCGCCGGGCGAGGTCGCGTCTTGGCCGATGATCGGCGATGTAGCCGAGGAATGGTACGTCAAGCCGGACGCCTGCTCTGCTCACCGGCGGACGAGACGCCCACCCCGCCCTGCGACGCGCAGCCCGGGGAATTCGACGTAGCGATCTGCGTCGACCGGATCGAGACCGCTTTCGACCTGCCCATCCACCGCATCGAGAGCCGTTGGGCCGGCCTGCGCAGCTTCGCGCCCGACCGGACGCCGGTCACCGGATTCGACCCGCGTGCCCCTGGCTTCTTCTGGCTGGCGGGCCAGGGCGGCTACGGCATTCAGACCGCGCCGGCCCTGGCGGCCCTGTCCGCGGCGCTCGTCTGCGGCGAGCCCTGCCCGCGCGCTGTGGCGCGATCGATCCCGCCGCCCTCTCGCCCGCCCGGCTGCTGCCGAGCTGACCATCGTCAGCGGGCGTCGTGGAAGATCAGCCCCAAGGTATGGCGCCGGCCGGACCGCACACGGCTGACCCCGTGCCGCATCCGCACCCGGTAGGTGCCACGCGTGCCCTGGACCGGGCGCTCGTTCACCGGGAACACCACCGCATCGCCCCGGCGCAGCGGCACGACCTCGACCCGCGATTGCTGCCGCGGGCGCTGCTCGGTCAGAACGAACTCACCACCTGTGAACTCCTCACCCGGCGCGGATAGGAGCACGGCGACCTGGAACGGGAAGACATGGTCGCCGTAGAGGTCCTGGTGCAGGCAGTTGTAGTCGCCCGGGCCATAGCGCAGCAGCAAAGGCGTCGGCCGCGTCTGGCCCGCCGCATGGCAGCGCGCCAGGAACCCCTCCAGCCGCTCGGGCCAGCGGGCTGCGCCGTCCCAGCGGTTCGCGATCGCCGCAAGCGAGGGGTAGAGCGCCGCGCGCAGCCCGGCCACGGCGTCGGGCAACGGGTAGTCGAAATACTGATACTCGCCACGGCCGAAGCCATGCCGTGCCATCACGATCCGGCTGCGGAAATGCCTCGGCTCGTCGTAGAGCGCGGCGAGGCTCTGGCAAGCGTCCGCCCCGACCAGGCCCTCGATCACGGCGCAGCCATGCTCGTCGATCTCCGCCGCCACCGCCTCCCAGTCGACGGCGATCATGGACTCGCCGTCGCGGTGTCGGCCCCGCAGACGCCAAGGCGGCGGCCGACCTGGTGCTCGGTCAGGGTCATGTTCTTGCCGCCCAGCAGCATCGCCACCTCGCCGCGGAAGCCGTCCGCCGACAGCTCGTAGCTGGCCAGGGCGCGGGCCGAATCGCGGCCGGGGCAGACGATGCGGTATCGCAGATGCGTGGCAGTCCGCTCGAGATCGCGAGCCTCGCAGCCGCCGAACGGGCTGTTGGGGCTCAGGACCGGTATGGGCAGGCGCCCCGGCTCTGCACCGAGACCGAGGCAGAGGACTCGGGTTCCCTGCCAGGATGGGCCGCTGACGTTGGGTATCTGCAGCGCCGCATCGACGGCGTAGGAGCCCGCCGGCTGCGCCTCGCTCGCCGAGGCGCCGGAGACCAGGGATAGAAGCAGGGCCGCGGCCGGCCGAGGCGTGCGCATCGCGTGCAGCTCCAGAATGCGGCGCATGATCTCGCGCCGCCACCGATGCCACAGGATGGGCCGGAACGCCCCTACCGCAATCCGGATCTTGCGTCCGCCGCGGCCGCTACTCGTCTTTGGGCTCGGCCGGCTGCGCCGGATCGAGCAGACGGTGCAGATGCACGACGAAGTAGCGCACATGGGCGTTGTCGATCGTCGCCTGCGCCTTGCCGCGCCACGCCTTCAGCGCCTCGGCGTAGTTCGGGTAGAGGCCCACGATGTCGACCTTGGCGACGTCCACGAACTCGTTCGAGGTCGGGTCCTTGAGCTCGCCGCCCAACACCAGATGCAGAAGCTGCTTGGCCACCGATGCTCTCCATCGTCCCGCGGTCGAGCCGTCGATAGCGTACCCCGACCGCCGACGATAGACGCGCGCGACCATGTGCAGGGGACCGATCCGGCTGGCCGCCTGCAGCAATCTGTGCTCATTTGTGCCGCCTACGCGACAAGGATTGCAACAACGAGGCGCGGCGTGGGCGATATCGGGCAAGCCATCGCGCTGGCATCGGGAATGATCGTCTCCGGCGATCCGGTGCTGATTCAGATCATCCTTCTGTCGCTGCGGGTCAGCCTCGTCGCGGTCGGGCTCGCGTGCCTGATCGGGATGCCGCTTGGCGCCTTGCTCGCGATCGCCCGCTTCCCCGGGCGTGGCGCCCTGATCGTCCTGGTCAGCGCGCTGATGGGCCTGCCGCCGGTCGTGGTCGGCCTCCTGGTCTATCTGCTGCTGTCCAGCTCCGGCCCGCTCGGCATGCTCCAGCTCCTCTACACGCCCACGGCCATGATCGTGGCGCAGACGGTGCTGGTGACCCCGATCGTCACGGCCCTTTCGCGGCAGGTGATCGAGGATCTGCACGGCGAGTATGCCGAGCAGCTGCGCTCGTTCGGTGTCGGCCCGGCGGGGACGGTGATGACGCTGCTCTGGGACGGCCGCTACAGCCTGCTGACCGCGGCGCTCGCCGGGTTCGGACGTGCCATCGCCGAGGTCGGTGCGGTCATCATCGTTGGCGGCAACATCAACCACGTCACGCGCGTGATGACGACGACGATCGCGCTCGAGACCTCGCGCGGCAATCTCGCCCTGGCGCTGGCGCTCGGTCTGGTCCTGATCGGCCTGGCGATCCTGGTGAACGCCGGCGTGCTCGCTCTGCGCCGCAGCGCGGTCCGGGCAGCCTATGCCTGAAGCGATGCGCAGGTTGACCCTGGTCGAGCCGACGCCGGTCGAGAGCTCGATCCTGCCCATGCAGGCGCAAGGTCTGGTCTACGAGGTCGGCGGCCAACGCCTGATCGACGGCATCGACCTGACCCTCTCGGCCGGCCGGCGGACCGTCGTGATCGGCCCGAACGGTGCCGGCAAGAGCCTGATCCTGCGGCTTCTGCACGAACTGATNTGCTGACGCTTGCCCTGGCGGTGAACGCCGGCGTGCTGGCGCTGCGCCGGACCGCCGCGCGCGCCGCCTATGCCTGAGCGTGCCCAGCACCTCTCGCTGGTGGCGCCGGTCATCCCCGACAGCACCATCCTGCCGCTCGAAGCGCGCGGGCTGGTCTACCAGGTGGCCGGCAAGCGGCTCGTCGACGGCGTCGACCTGATGCTCGAGGCCGGCCAGAAGACGGTGCTGCTGCGCCGGAGCGTCCAGGAAAATCTCGACCGCCCGATGGACCGCACGATCCGGCTGCGTCAGGCGATGGTGTTCCAGCGGCCGGTGCTGCTGCGCCGGAGCGTCCAGGAAAATCTCGACTATGTCCTGCGCACGCGCGGCGTGCGGGCCTGGGACGGGCGCGCGGGCGCCCTGCGGCTCGGCCGGTTGGGCCATCTCGCCCGCCACCCTGCCCGCGTGCTGTCGGGTGGCGAGCAGCAGCGGCTGGCGCTCGCCCGTGCCCTGATGGTCGAGCCCGAGATCCTGTTCCTCGACGAGCCGTCCGCCAGCCTCGACCCCGCCTCCACGCTCGCCGTCGAGGAGCTGATCGCCGCCGCGCACGCCCGCGGCACCTCGATCGTCCTGGTCACGCACGATCTCGGCCAGGCGCGCCGCATCGCCGACGAGGTCGTCTTCGTGCATCGCGGCCGGATCACCGAGCACACGCCGGCTGACCGTTTCTTCAGCCTCCCCGCAAGCGAGCCGGCCCGCGCCTATCTCGCGGGGCAGATCGTCCTCTGATCCGGAGAAGGGAACGCTTGATGCTGCGCCGTCTCGTCCTCGCCTCGCTGCTGTGCCTGAGCCTGCTCCCGGGAGTGGTCCGCGCCGAGGACAAGTTCATCATCGTGCAGTCGACCACCTCGACCGAGCAGTCCGGCCTGTTCGGCCATCTGCTGCCGCTGTTCACGGACAAGACGGGGATCGAGGTCCGCGTGGTGGCGGTGGGCACGGGCCAGGCGATCAAGAACGCCCGCAACGGCGACGGCGACGTGCTCTTCGTCCACTCCAGGCCGGACGAGGAGAAATTCGTCGCCGACGGCCAGGGCGTGAAGCGCTTCGATGTCATGTACAACGATTTCGTCATCGTCGGCCCTGCGAGCGATCCGGCCGGCCTGAAGGGGACGAGCGACGTGGTCACTGCCCTGCAGAAGATCGCAGCGGCGAAAGCACCCTTCGCCTCGCGCGGCGACGACAGCGGGACGCACAAGGCCGAGCAGAAGCTGTGGCAGGAGGCCGGCGTCGACGCCAAGGCCGCGAGCGGCACTTGGTATCGCGAGACCGGCTCCGGCATGGGCCCCACCCTCAACACCGCCGCCGGCATGAACGCCTACGTGCTGACCGACCGCGGCACCTGGCTCAGCTTCAAGAACCGCGGCGACCTCACGGTCCTGGTCGAAGGCGACAAGCGGCTGTTCAACCAGTACGGCGTGATCCTGGTGAACCCGGAGCAGCATCCCAACGTGAAGGCGGATCTCGGCCAGCAGTTCGTCGACTGGCTGATCAGCCCGGAGGGCCAGCAGGCGATCGCCTCCTACAAGATCGACGGCGAGCAGCTCTTCTTCCCGAACGCCGATCCGAGCGCGAGCTGAACCGCCCATGAAACTCCTGAGCATGATTGCGGCCGGCGTCGCGCTCGTCGCCGCGCTTGCCGGCCCAGCCACCGCCGAGCGCACGATCACCGATTCGGCAGGGCGGCAGGTTACCGTGCCAGACCGTGTCTCGCGCGTCTTCGCCGCCGGGCCGCCGGCCTCGGTGCTGGTCTACGGGCTCGCGCCCGAGCTTCTGGCCGGCTGGTCGCGTGCGCCAACGCCGGCCGAGAAGGAGTATCTGGCGGCACCCTACGGTGAGCTGCCCGAGCTCGGGCGCCTCACCGGCCGCGGCGATACCGCCAACCTGGAGGTGGTGCTTCGCACCAAGCCCGATCTGATCCTCGATTTCGGCAGCGTGACCGAGACTTATGTCTCGCTCGCGGACCGGGTCCAGTCGCAAACCAAGATCCCTTATGTCCTGATCGACGGTCGGTTCGTCAACTCCAGCCCCGCCCTCCGGCTGGCCGGGAAGATCCTGGGCGTGCCGGAGCGGGCCGAGCGGCTCGCCGCCTATGCCGAGCGCACCTTCGCTGAGATCGATGAGCTTCTCGCGCGGATTCCTGAGAAGCAGCGGGCGCGGGTCTATCTCGCGCGCGGTCCGGACGGGCTGGAGACGGGGCTGCGCGGCTCGATCAACACCGAGATCATCGAGCGGGCCGGTGGCGTCAATGTCGCCGGCGCTGGGGACGACCAGCAGGGGATCGCCCAGGTTCAGCTCGAGCAGGTGCTCGCCTGGAACCCTCAGGTGATCGTCACCTGGGACGACCGGTTCTATCGCGCGGTGAAGACCAATCCGACCTGGGCGGGGATCGACGCCGTGCGCGGCGGGCATGTGGCGCTCAGCCCCGGCCTGCCGTTCGGCTGGATCGATCGGCCGCCTTCCCTCAATCGGCTGATCGGTCTGCGCTGGCTGGCGGACGTGCTCTACCCCGACCGGACAGGTTGGGACCTGCGGGCCGAGACGCGCGAGTTCTATCATCTGTTCTATCAAGTCGAGCTCGACGACGCGAAGCTCGACCGCCTGATCGGCGAGGCTCCCTGATCGCTCGACGCAAGGCCGGCCTGATCCCCGTCCTGGCCAGTCTCGTAGCTCTGCTGGCGGGGGCGGCTCTGCTCACCAGCCCCTACCCGCTTGCGCTGCCGGAGATCGGCGCTGCCCTAGTGCGCCGGCTGACCGGGGCATCTGCGGCCGGCCCGGCCGACACGGTTCTGTTCTCGGTTCGCCTCCCGCGCATCGCCGCCGCCCTCTTGGTCGGCGCCGCCCTGGCGGCCTCCGGCGCCGCCTATCAAAGCCTGTTCCGCAATCCACTGGTCTCGCCGGACATCCTCGGCGTGTCGGCCGGCGCCGGCCTCGGTGCCGTGCTCGGCATTTTCCTCTCCCTGCCCGTCGCCGGCATCCAGCTCCTCGCCTTTGGCGGCGGCATCACCACCGTAACCCTGGTCTGGCTGGTTGCCGCCGCCGTGCGCGGTCGGGACGCTGTCCTGGTCCTGGTGCTCGCCGGCATCGTGGTGGGTGCCCTCGCCGGAGCCATGATCTCGCTGCTCAAGGTGCTCGCCGATCCCTACGACCAGCTGCCGGCGATCACCTTCTGGCTGCTCGGCAGCCTCGCCGGCACCACCGGCGCCGACGTCCTCGGAGCGATACCCACCGTGCTCTTTGGGCTCCTTCCCCTGGCGCTGCTGCGCTGGCGGATCGACATCCTGGCCATGGGCGACGAGGAGGCGCGGGCACTCGGTGTCGAGGCAGGTCGGTTGCGCCGGCTGGTGATCGCCGCCGCCACCCTGGCCACGGCGGCGGTGGTCGCGATCTCGGGTCAGGTAGGCTGGATTGGATTGATTGTACCTCATGCCGCGCGGATGCTGGTCGGGCCCGGCTTCGCCCGGCTCCTGCCGGCGGCAATGCTGCTGGGCGCAGGCTATCTGCTTCTGGTCGATACCCTTGCCCGAAGCCTCGCCGCGGTCGAGACTCCGCTCGGCATCCTGACCGCGCTGATCGGCGCTCCACTCTTCCTCTGGCTGCTCGCGCGCGGCCGCACGGGGTGGGCCTGATGCGACTCCAGGCGATCGGGCTCGGCTTCGGTTACCCGGGCAAGCCTGTGGGCCGGAATGTCGACCTGTCGGTCGGCCCGGGCGAGGTCGTGTGCCTCCTCGGCCCAAACGGCTCCGGCAAGACCACGCTGTTCCGCACCTTGCTCGGACTGATTCCCGCACAGGCGGGCACCATCCTGCTCGACGGCGTGCCCCTCGGCATCCTTGGCCGCACCAGGATCGCCCGCACGATCGCGTATGTTCCTCAAGCTCAATCTAGTCAGTTCTCATATTCTGTTCTTGATATGGCGCTGATGGGTCGCGCGGCGCATCTCGGGCCATTCTCCGCGCCCGGGAGCAACGATATGGATGTGGCCCGAGGGCACTCGCGACGCTCGGCATCG
Organism: Geminicoccaceae bacterium; assembly: GCA_044224255.1. GTDB lineage: Bacteria > Pseudomonadota > Alphaproteobacteria > Geminicoccales > Geminicoccaceae > Benzoatithermus. The sequence goes on along the minus strand of JBGAKU010000033.1, from coordinate 15,092 downwards.
CCTCTCTTGTTGATGCCGACTACGTACAAATAAGTGGTGGTCAACGCCAGCTTGTGCTCATCGCCCGTGCCCTGGCACAGGCGGCTCCGCTGCTGCTCATGGACGAGCCAACGGCGAGTCTGGATTTCGGCAACCAGGCGCTGGTGCTGCGCCAGATCCTGCGGCTGCGCGAGCGGGGGCTCGGCATTGTCCTGTCGACGCACGATCCTGATCAGGCGTTCGCCTGCGCCACCTCCGTGGCGCTGCTTCACCACGGCCGGATCGTGGTCCAGGGACCGCCGGAAAGCGTGCTGACACCAACCAGCCTCAGCGAGGTCTACGGCATTGGCGTCCGGGTCGACCGTCTCTCCGACGGCCGAGCCGTGGTGACCCCTGCCCTGTACCCGTAGCGCCCATTCGGCACGCGGGAACTGCGGCGTCGACCGGCGCGTTTGGAAGGCGCCGACAACGCTGCTCTACGGGGCCAGACCAGGAGAGATGGACCATGGCGAACGAGGAACGCTGGCGCGCTCCCAGCCGCGAGCGCGAGTACGAGAGCCGTCCGGGCGAGCACGAGCCGCGCTTCGGCGGGCCGGGACGCGAGCGCGGCACGAGCCGCGAGGGCTTCTGGGGTCGCGGCCACGAGGATACCGACTACCAGCGGGCCGATCGGCGCGAGTACAGCCGGGAGGACTATGGTCGCGGGGAGTATGGCGGCGATCGGGGCAGCTACGCCGGCAGCTTCAGCCGCAGCGGCGAGGAGGGCCGCGGCCGCGAGGGCTACGGTTGGCAGCGCGGCGACTATGCTCGCGAAGACTGGACCCGTGAGAGGCGCGGCTCGGACTATGCCGGCACGGGCTACGGCGGCGGGGACCGCGACCGGAGCGGGTATGGCTATGGTGATCGCCCGTCGAACGAGCGCGGCTTCTTCGAGCGCGCGGCCGACGAGGTGTCGTCGTGGTTCGGCGATCGCGACGCTGAGCGCCGTCGGGAGCAGGACCACCGGGGTCGAGGCCCGAGGGGATACAAGCGGTCCGATCAGCGAATCCAGGAGGACCTCAACGATCGCCTGGCCGACGATCCGTACCTCGACGCGTCGGAGCTCGAGGTCTCCGTCAACGGCGGCGAGGTCACCCTCTCCGGGACCGTGGACAGCCGCCAGGCACGGCGGCGGGCGGAAGATCTGGCCGAGCAGATCTCGGGGGTGAGCTACGTCCAGAACAACATTCGCGTGCGCACGATCGGCGGCTCGCCGACGGCCCAGCATGGTGCCGTGACCGCCGACACCAGCCCGGTCACCCCGAACAGCACGTCGGGCGTGCCCCGCACGGAAGGCGACAGCAACAATCTGGGCGTCGACCAGGTCGGACGCTGACCTTCCTCAGGCGTCCCGGCGACAGCGCGTCGGGACGCCTATTGCATCGCCAGCGCTGCCGGCGAGCTCAGGTCGAACGGGAAGTATTTATTGCCGATCTCGGCGTAGCTGCCGTCGGCGCGAATGGCACTCAGGGCGCGATTGAGATCCGCAACCAGGTCCGGCTGGCCCTTGCGCACGCCGATGCCGATGCCGTTGCCGATCACGAGAGCGGGGCCGACGAAGGCGAACGGCTGGCCCTTCTGTGTCTTCAAGAACCCCTGCGCCAGAGCCAAACCGTCCGCAAAGACGACATCGACCTTGCCCTTCTCGAGGTCGGCGGTCGCCGCGGGCAGCGTATCATAGCGCACGATTTCCACCCCCGAGCCGAGCCGGCTTGCCAGGTAGCGCTCGTGGGTCGTCGCCTTCTGCACCGCCACCTTGCGCCCCTTCAGGCCATCGAGGGTGGCACTCAATGCCATGTTCTTCTTGGCCACGAACTTGGCCGGGGTGGTGTAGTAGGCCTCGCTGAAGTCGATGCGCTGCCGCCGGGCGTTGGTGATCGACAGCGAGCTGACGACCAAGTCGTAGTCGCCGGCAATGAGGCCGTCGATCATGCGGGCCCAGGGCTGCTGGACGAACTTGCACGAGGCGTTGAGCTGCTTGCAGACGGCGTTCGCGATGTCGATGTCGAAGCCGCTGAACGTGCCCCTCTTGTCGACCTGATTGAACGGCGGATACTCGCCTTCGACCGCGATCTTGAGAGCCTGACCGGTCGCCTCCGCCGGCGTCACCGCCCCGGTGCCGAGCGCGAGGCCCGCCGCAAACAGACCCAGCAGAACCCGCCGGCTCAGACTAGCGTCCCGCATCGTATCCTCACCCGCATCCTGGCCGAGCGCAGGCGCGCCCGAGCCGCAGCCACCCAAATCGATCATGCTGCTACCAGCGCACGCGCCCTGGCCGCAAGACGGGGCGGGGGTGACAGCGTCAGCTTCGCCGCGAGTGTCGCCCAAAGGCGTCGCCGCGTATCCTTGACCCAACTACGGCGCATTATACTCCACGTCCAGCTGTCGGCTGAGATCGTAGCCGCCCAGCTCGCCCGCCTTCCGGGCCAGGGCCGAGGAGCGGCAGAATCGTACCAGCCGCTGCAGCGCCGGCTCGAAATAGGCGCGGCGATCGATCGCGAGGTCGAACCGCTCGCGCAGGACAGGCACGAAGCCGAGACGGTACTGGCGTGCCATGCAGGCGAGGCCAAGCGCGGCATCGCCCTTGCCGTCAGCGACCGCGAGCGCCGCGTCGGCCTCGCTGCGCGCGATCTCCGTCATGGCCGCGGGCGTCACGCCCTCCCGGCCAAGCAAGTCATCGAGCAAAAGCTGGCTGCCCGCCCGCTCCTGCCGCCCCACGAGGCGACGCCCGGCGAGGTCGCCGATGCCCCCGAGCCGCAGCGGGTTCCCCGGCGGCACGATCAGCCCACGCTCGCGCCATCCCCATTGCAGCAGCACGATCGGTGCGTGCGGCAGATGAGCCTTCACATGGGCGACGTTCCAGGCGCCCCCGGGCTCGGTCAGATGCACGCCCGCCGCGATGGCCCCGCCGCGCGCCATCCGCATGAGGCCGTCTAGGCTGCCGTCGCAGAAGCTGGCGAGCCCGCTGCCCGATTCACGCAGCGCCCAGTCCAGCAGCGGATCGTGGCTCCCGACGAGGACGGCCGGCGCTCCGTCCGCGGGTGCTGCCGCCTCCCGCGCCGCCAACCACGCCTCGATCCGGTCACGCGCGAACAGGAGGCGGCCCGTCACGCGGTGGGCAGGAATGGCACCGGAGCGCACCAGGGCGTAGATGCGCCGCTCCTTGAGCCGGAGCAGTGCCGCGACCTCGCTCACGGTGAGGTAGACTTCGGTTGCCTGCGTCACTCCCTCGGCCCTCGCCTTGCGCGGGGTGGGCGGTACCGCCGTTGCGCCGCACGGACAAGAGATGGACGGTTGACCTCGTAAGGGCCGACGCCGATTCTGGCCCCGGTCCGTGACTGGGGACGGGGATGGCCGACGACGAGGACGACGACATTCCGCCGGTGGCGCGCCCGGACCCGAGCGAGCTCGATTTCGATCTGACCGCCGCCCTCGCCTCGATCGTCTCGATCCGGACCGAGATCCCGGCGGATGCGTTCACGGCGCCGATGCTGGGCACGGAACGGCGCGGCAACGGGGTCGTGATCGGCAAGGACGGGCTGATCCTGACCATCGGCTATCTGATCACCGAAGCCGAGCAGGTCTGGCTCACCACCGCCGGCGGCGGGGCGGCTCCGGGGCACGTGGTCGCCTACGACCAGGCGACCGGCTTCGGTCTCGTCCAGGCGCTCGGCCGGCTCGGCCTGGAACCGATGCCGTTGGGCAGCAGCGAGGGGGTCGAGCCGGGCGAGCCCGTGGTGATCGCGGGCGGGCAGGGCCGCCGCGACGCGCTCAGCGCCCGCGTCGTCGCGAAACGGTCGTTCGCCGGCTACTGGGAGTATTACCTCGACACTGCGCTGTTCTCGACGCCCGCGCATCCGCGCTGGGGGGGTGCCGCCTGCATCGGAGCGGGTGGCCGCCTGCTCGGGATCGGCTCCTTGCTGGTGCAGGAGGTGGTGCGCGAGGGCCAGAGCATGGTCGGCAACATGATCGTGCCGATCGACATCCTCACCCCGATTCTCGATGATCTGCTGCGCTTCGGCCGAGTCGACGCGCCATCTCGCCCCTGGCTGGGCCTGTTCGCCACCGACTCCGCCGACGGCGTCACCGTCACCGGTCTCGCGACCGGCGGGCCGGCGGAACGCGCGGGCATCGCGGCCGGCGATCTGGTGCTCACGCTCGATGGCCAGGAGATCGAGGAGCTGGGCGATCTCTGGCGCAGGCTGTGGGCTGCCGGCGAGGCGGGCGTGAGCGTGTCGCTGGTGGTGAGCCGCGACGGTCGGCAGATGGCCCGAACCTGCCGCACCGCCGATCGCGCCACGTTCCTCAAACGCCCGGCCTTGCATTAACTACGTTAATTTACTGTAAGACATTGGGCAAGACTTTGCTTGAAGTGTGAAATAGGCACACCTACCTGGGTCGGACCGCCGACGACCGATGTTCCTCGAGGCTGCAGCAATGGATCACCTTCCCGAGCCTGGCCCGCATCGCGAAGAGGTCGAGACGGCCGTCGTGCGCTTTGCCGGTGACAGCGGCGATGGCGTCCAGCTCACCGGCACGCAGTTCACCATGGCGACCGCGCTGGCCGGCAACGGGCTGGAGACCTTCCCGGACTTCCCCGCTGAGATCCGTGCCCCGGTCGGCACGACCTTCGGCGTATCCGCCTTCCAGATCAATTTCGGGGCCCGGCGGATCTACACGGTCGGCGACCGTGCCGACGTGCTGGTGGCGCTCAATCCGGCCGCGCTGAAGGTCAATCTGCGCGAGCTCAAGCCCGGCGGCATCGTGATCCTCGACTCGGGCAGCTTCGAGGAGCGCAGCCTGCGCAAGGCAGGGCTCGCCGCGGACCCGCGCCAGGACGGCTCGCTCGACCGTTTCCGCGTGGTCGAGATCGACATCTCGGCGAACACGAAGGCCGCCACCAAGCATACGGGCCTGTCCTCGCGCGACCAGCTCCGCTGCAAGAACTTCTATGCCCTAGGGCTGGTCTACTGGATGTTCGAGCGCGACCGCTCGCCGACCGTTCAATGGCTCGAGCGGCGCTTCAAGGATCGGCCCGAGCTCGCCGCCGCCAACATCGCCGCCCTGGACGCGGGCCATGCGCTCGGTGAGACGGCCGAGCTGCAGCAGCTGCCCGGCTTCCATGTCGACCGGGCCCCGGCGGAGGCCGGCCTCTATCGCACCGTCACCGGCCACGAGGCACTGGCATTCGGCCTGCTAGACGGCGCGCGGAAGGCCGCGCTGAAGATGGTGTTCTGCTCCTACCCGATCACGCCCGCCTCCGCGCTCCTGCACCATCTCGCCAAGCTGCGCGGCTTCGGCGTCACCACCTTCCAGGCCGAGGACGAGATCGCGGCCGCCTGCGCCGCCATCGGCGCCTCCTATGCCGGCAGCCTGGGCGTGACGGCGAGCTCCGGCCCCGGCATCGCGCTCAAGACCGAGGCGATCGGGCTCGCGGTCGCGACGGAGCTGCCGCTGGTGATCGTCAACGCCCAGCGCGGCGGCCCCTCGACCGGCCTGCCGACCAAGACCGAGCAGGCGGACCTGTTCCAGGCGGTGATGGGCCGCAACGGCGACACGCCGATCGTCGTGCTCGCGGCGGCTACGCCCTCGGATTGTTTCGCCATGGCGCGCGAGGCGGTGCGGATCGCGGTGCACCACATGACCCCGGTCATGCTGCTCACCGACGGGTTCCTCGCCAACTCGTCCGAGCCCTGGCTGATCCCCGATCTCGACGAGGTGCCCGCCTTCCCCGCCCGGTTCCGCACCGGGCCCGAGGGCTTCCACCCGTTCCTGCGCGACGAGCGGCTGGTGCGGCCCTGGGTCAAGCCCGGCACTCCCGGTCTGCAGCACCGGATCGGCGGGATCGAGAAGGACCACGACAGCGGCAACATCTCCTACGACCCAGCCAACCACCAGCGCATGACCGAGGCGCGCTGGAACAAGGTGCTCAAGGTCGCCGACTCGATTCCCGAGCAGGCGTGCGAGCTGGGCGAGCCTGGCGCCGATCTGGCGGTGGTCGGCTGGGGCAGCACCTACGGGCCGATCGCCCGCGCCGTGATCGAGGCCCGCGAGCGGGGGCAGAACGTGGCCCAGATCCATCTGCGGCACCTGTGGCCCCTGCCGCGTAACCTCGGTAAGCTGCTGCGCAGCTTCCCGCGTATTCTGGTGCCCGAGATGAACAAGGGTCAGCTCGTGACCCTGCTGCGCAGCGAGTTTCTCGTGCCGGCCAAAGGCCTGTCCAAGGTGACCGGCCGTCCCTTCACCATCGCCGAGCTCGGCGCCGCCATCGACGCCGCCCTGGAGGCCGCCCCGTGAACGCGCCCGCCACCCCGCTCCAGCCCAAGGACTACGCCACCGACCAGGAAGTGCGCTGGTGCCCGGGCTGCGGCGACTATGCGATCCTCAAGGCGGTGCTGAAGACCCTGGCCGACCTCCAGGCCGATCCCGCGCGGACCGTGTTCGTCTCGGGCATCGGCTGCGCCGCGCGCTTCCCCTACTATGTCGAGACCTACGGCTTCCATACCATCCATGGCCGGGCCCCGGCCTTCGCCACCGGCATCAAGCTCGCCAACCCCGAGCTCGATGTCTGGGTCGTGGGCGGCGACGGCGACCTGCTCTCGATCGGCGGCAACCACCTGATCCACGCGCTCCGCCGCAATCTCGATCTGCAGATCCTGCTGTTCAACAACGAGATCTACGGCCTGACCAAGGGCCAGGCCTCGCCCACCTCGCGCCGCGGCACCCGCTCGCCAAGCACCCCGCAGGGCTCGCTCGACGCCCCGATCTCGGCGCTCAAGCTGGCGCTCGGCGCCGGCGCACGCTTCGTCGCCCGCGGGATCGACACCCAGCAGAAGCTGCTGCCCGAGATCCTGAAGCGCGCCCGCGCCCACCACGGCTCGGCCCTGGTCGAGATCCTGCAAAACTGCATCGTCTACAATGACGGGGTGTTCGAGGAGATCACTGCCAAGGCCAACGAGGCGGAGACGCAGCTTCATCTCGTGCATGGCGAGCCGCTGCTGTTCGGTGTCGGCCGCAGCAAGGGCCTCCGCCTCGCGCCCGACGGCCTCCGCCTGCAGATCGCCCCGGCGGACGATCCGGCGGTCCTCCGCCACGACGAGACCGACCCGAATCTCGCGACGTTGCTGGCGGCGCTCGAGCCGCCGATGCCGGTGGCGATCGGCGTGCTGCTCGATGCGCCAGCCCCCACCTACGAGGCCCAGGTGGCGGCGCTCGAGGCCGCCGAGGTGGATCGGGGCCGCGCCACCAGCCTCAATGCGCTCCTGCGCCAAGGCGCTACCTGGTCAGCGCCAGGTTAGACCAGCGCGCGAGCCAACTCAGCCATAGCGGGATAGGACGTCGCTGCCCCAGGGGTTGCGCAGGGCGCCCCCGTGTGACAGTGGCTGCGCGAGCCTCAGTCCAAGACGTCGACGAACCGTTGCCGTCCATAAGGAGTTGTGTGGATGCCTCCGGCCCTCAAGGCCGCGTTCCGACGCTTCGGGACCCTACTTCTGGCGACGGTCGCCGGCAGCAGCCTGCAGCCGGCCGACATGGCCCGCAGCGAGGTCGGCGCGCAGCAGAGCCCGGCCGCGCCGAACGACCAGGAGACCTGGACGGTCGCGCGCAAAGCGGGCACGGCCGCCGCCTATCAACGCTATCTGGAGCTGTTCCCGACCGGCGCTTTTGCAGAGGACGCCTTCCGGTTGCTCGTCGAGAGCTCCCTACGGACGCCCAAGCCGGTCAAGCTCGTCGAGATCGAGCCGGGTGCCGGGCCCACCGGACCCACCCGGGAGCTGCAGGTAGCCGCGGCCGATCTTAGCCTCTATTGACGATATGCAGCACAGGAAACGCCGGACACAGCCCATGCCTTGGATCCCGAGCCGGTTCGCGACCCTCCTCGCCGCCGGGCTCGTGCTGACCTCGCTGGCAGGCCACGCCAACGCCATCGAGGACTTTGCGTACGAGCCGCCGACGCGCCAGCCCAAGGGCGAGCTGTCGCGGTTCGTGCACGAGAGCCCGGATCTGGTCCTCGAGCAGATCTGGGCCTTCGTCGAGCAGCAGGGCTTCACGATCGAGAGCGTCAACCCGCAGGAGCGCCTGCTGGTCGCACGCTACAGCGGTGACCCGCGACCGTTCCTCGATTGCGGCCTGGTGGTGGCGCTGGTCGATGGCCAGCCGGTCCAGCCACCACGCCACTATAGCGGCAACCGCCAAGAGGTAAGGACGGCGCGGACCCCGAAGGGCCGCCGCGTGGGCATGCTGCGCACGCTCAATCTCGATGCGCGCCTGGTGGTCCGGGTCGAGCCGCGCGGCGACGGCTCGCGAGTGTATACAAACGCGATCTACGTGGCGACCAAGAGCATCAATCGCCTGCGCAAGGGCGGCAAGCCGGACGAGCTGATCGATCGTGACGTGATCAGCTTTCAGTCCAACGAGGAAGGCCGGTTCGCCAAGGGCACCATCTGCGTGCCGAACGGTAAGCTCGAGGCCGTGCCGCTCAACCTTTTCAAGACCAGCTGAGCCGTCACCGCGCCCGATCAGCGCGCGCAGTCAGCGACATCTCCGCCAGGATGCGGGCTGCCTCGTCGGCACCGTTCCGGTGCGGCAGATCGGCCATGGCGCGCCGCATCGCCTGCCGCTCGTCCGGATCGAGCAGGCGTTCCAGCTTCTCGCCCAGCCGGTAGATCTCCGTGGTCCGGATCGCGAGGCTCCAGCCCATCCGCTCGGCGTGCTCAGCGCGGGCGCGCTGGTCGTCCATCATCGGGTGCTCGTTGGGCACGAACAGGCTCGGCGTGCCCGAGAGCACCAGCTCGTGAAACGAGTTGTAGCCGACCGCGCTGACCACACAGTCAAAGGCGTGCAGGTAACGGCTGGACGGGAATTGCCGCAAGATCCGCAGCCCATCCTCCTGCGGCACGGTCCCGTGCGCGATCGGCGAATCGAGCAGGGCCACAGTGCAGTCCGGCAGGGTCCGGAGCCGGGCCAGTACCCGTTCCTGGATGGCGGTGAAGTCGTAATTGTTGCCGGCCCCGAGCTGGAGCAGGACGCAGAAACCCTCGACCGGCAGATCGAGCGCGCTCCGCGCCGCCTCCCGCGACAGCAGCTCGGCCTCGTCGAGCAGGCGGATCGGTGCCACGCGCAGGGTACGGCTGCGCTGCTTGGTCGTGGGGCCGCGGTCGACCACCTCGGCGAGGTCCTCGGGCTCGATTACCGCATCGAAGGCGGATTCCCGCTCGAGCGCGGCGGCACCGCTGCCGGCCCGCCAGAAGCCACGGCGGACCCAGACGGACCAGGCGCGCTCGCTGCCCTGCATCGCCTTGATCAGCCCCGAATAGGGCGTGTTGCCGTCGAACGCGATCACGCGTGGATCGTAGAAGCGGACCATCTCGCCGAGCTCGGCGGCGAGATGCTGGTTCCAGCGATTCACGTCCGCGCCGAGATAGGCATGGAACGGGAGGTACTCGACCGTGTAGCCCGCCTGCTCGATCAGCGTCGCGGCCTGCGACAGGGTGACGAAGACCGGCTCGATCCCGGCCTCGCAGCGCCGCGCGATCGCCATCGCCCGGGTCACGTGGCCCAGGCCCACCCCGTTCGAGGTGAAGAACAGGGCGACCCGCGACCGGCTTCGGCTCGGGCGCGGCCGCGCCTGCGGCGGCCCGATCAGCTCGCGCACCCGCCGAGCGTGACACTCTAGGGAGAAACGTGTCGTCACCGCCGCCAGACCGCGCTCGGCCTGCTCGCGGCGAGCTTGAGGATCGTCCAGCCACTCCTTGAGCGCCGGCCCCGCCTCGGCCGCCTCGGCGTAGCGCGCGGCATCGCCGAACAGGGGCTCGAAATGGGGCGGCAGCAGCACCGGCAGCCCCGAGGCCATCGCCTCGATCACGGTGCGCCCGAAGGCCTCGACCCAGCGCGGGTGATGGTAGAACGCATAGGCGTCGAGGCTGGCCAGGAAGCGGGGCACCTCCATGCCGCCGAAGGGAATGAGCTCCCAGTTGGCCGGCGCCGGGCCGAGAAACCGCGCGATGGCCGGATCGACGCCCAGGATGCGGACCTGGAACTCGTCGCCCGGCGGGTAGACGAGCAGCGCCTCCTCCCGCGTCGCGGGCCACTTCAGCGGGTCCGGCCGGCTGTGCCGACCGATGACGAGCCGCTGCCCACGCTGCCAGGCTCGGGGCGCCGTCCAGGCCGCCGGGTCCAGAACATTGTGCCAGTCCTGCGCCCAGGGTGCGGCCGCCAGCTCCAGACCCGCGAGCTGCTCGCGCACCGTCGGCCCGACCGGCGCCCACGGCACCGGGCTGCCCAGAAGGGCCGCGGCGTTCTGATCGATCCGCTGCCAGTCGTAGAATGGCCTGCCGTCGGCATCGAACGGCGGATGGTGCGCGATCAGCAGCCGCCGTTCCGCCCGGAGCCGCAGTTGCGAGGCGGGCAGATGGGTCATCACCTGCGGATGGTGCAGCAGCACCAGCCCCGCCTCGACCGTGCTGTCGGGGTCGAGCAGCTCCGCGCGCCCGGACTCGAGCGCGGCGCGGATCTGCGGATGGATGGGGTGCGGATATTTGAGCACCGGGGCCTTCAGTGCCAGCACCGCGGTCCGATAGCCCGCTCGGGCCTGCGCCTCGATCTCGGCGGCCACGGCCGTGGAGGTGCCGCCGGGAAAGCGCAGATCGCCGATGATGACCACGTCGAACGAGCGTGCCATGGATCCTCCGAGGGCGTCCGACCACACCCGGCCGCATGCCCCGACAGGCCGCGACTGGTGGCACGGTCGCTGGTCGGCTACTAGTCCTTCCATCATCGACTGGTCACGGGCGAACGCTCGCGCATGGCGCGTACCTTTCATCCACGCCGCGGCCCCGAGCTTCGGGCAGTTCCGCCGCAGCCGGCACGGCCGGCGCTCGATCCGGCCGCTCTGACGGAGCTGCGCGAGCTCGTCTCGGACATCGCGGCACAGGTCGGCGAGCGGCGCGGCGACACGCAGGCGCTGGCGCAAACCCTGGCCAGTCAGGCGCACAAGCTGGACGAGATCACGACGCTGCAGTCCGTGGCACTGCGCCGCCTCGCCGAGGTCGACCTCGACCAACGTTCCCGCTGGCCGCGCCGGATCGCGGCGCGTCTCGCCTACGCCGCCGGAAGCGCGCGGCGCGCCCTGAGCCGCCGTCTCCGAAGCCCCGCCAGCGAGGAGCCGCTCCCTTTCGCCCCGGCATCGGAGAAGCCGCTGTCGTGGATCCTCGCCGGGGCGGGCCAGGGGGAGATCGAGCGGGTCGTCATGGTGCTGCTGTTCGGGCTGACGGTCGAGCAGCAGGAGATCATCGTCGCACGGCTGCTGGACAATCAGCTCCCGCCGAGCGTGGCGCCGCTGTTCGTGACCGACCGGACCGAGTTCGCGACGTTTCGCACGCGGCGCGCCTATTTCGAGCGCCTTTTGCTGGAGGCGCGGTCCAGCGCTGCGCGCTGGCGGGACCAGGATCTCTACGCGGCGCGGCGCTTCAGCCTGCTGTGCGACAAGTGGAAGCCGTTGCGGGTGATCGCGTTCGGCGCCGCTGCGGCGCAGCAGCTCGACGCCTGGCGCGGCTCGCCGCACGTGACGCCGGCGGTTCGCGACCTGCTCGGGGGAGTCGGGGAGCCATGAGCCGGACCGGGCCGGCGACCACGGTCGAGGAGGTACACTCGGTCGTTCGGGACTATCCCTACACCGATCTGACCAATGGCCGGATCCTCTACGACTTCATCCGCGAGCACGGCCTGCGCCGCGTGCTCGAGCTTGGCGTCTGCCACGGCGTGAGCGCCTGCTATGCCGGTGCCGCGGTCGCGAGCCTCGGCGGCGGGCGGGTGGTGGCGGTGGATCGCCTCGACGTGGCGGCACTGCAACCGGGCATCCTCACCTTCACCGACGCTCTCGGCCTGCGTGACATTGTCATCCCGTTCTTCGAGCGCGTGACCTACAATTGGCGGCTGCGCGACTTCCTGGCCAGCGACCCGCGCCCAACCTTCGATCTGGTGTTCCTCGACGGCGCCCACACCTGGGAGCCGGACGCGCTGGCCTTCTTGCTCAGCGAGCGGCTGCTGCGGCCCGGCGGCTGGTGGATCTTCGACGACCTGTCCTGGTCGATTGGCAGCAGCCCGACCGCCCGCATCCCCGGGCCCGGCCAGATCTCGATGCGCGAGGACGAGCTCGACGCCTGCCAGGTACGCGACGTGATCGACCTGATCGTCCGCCCGCATCCCCAGGTCGCCCACTGGCACGAGAACGGCAAGTGGGGCTTCGCGCGCAAGAAGACCGTGGAGGAGCTGGAGGCCGAGGCACTGCTCGACGACGGCCTCCGCGAGAAGGCAGCCGCCACCCTCGCCCACGCGCACGAAAACTATCCCGAGCCGATCGACGTCCCGCCCGGCCTCGCCCCGCCCGACTGGCAGCGGGTGGTCAACCGCGGCCTGGAGAGGAATCGTCACGCGCGGCTGGCGCGGACGTCTACTCCGCCCCGCTGACCGACAGCGACAGGAGCTTGGGTCGGCGAATGGGACGGTAGCACGGTCGCATCGTCGATCACGGCGTCGGCAAGCTGCTCGGCCGTAAGGTTCTTGGCGTCCGTGAAGTCGGCCCCGCGCAGAGTCGTCCCCTTCAGGATCGTGCCGCGAAGGTTCGCCCCGCGAAAATTGACGCCCGTGCAGTTCGCATTGGCGAGGTTACACCACTCATCCGTGCGCCGAATGAACGCCCCGTGCAGATCAAGCACGAAGGGCTCCCGTTTGATCCTGGCGGCGTCCCTCATCGCTCATTCCCGATGCGCTCGCGCACCAGATGCATGATCTCCCTGACATCCGGAGGGGGCGGCGCGTCACTGTAGTTCACGCTCGAACTCCTCAGATAGGTCGTGAGCAGCTCCAAGACCGCCTTGGTCAGATCGGGAAAATCCTGGGAAATCTCCCGCAACGTGTAGATGGCACCCAATCGTATGTGCAGCTTCTCGTCATCAAGCTGACCGACTGCCCGATTGAAGAGCTCGGCGACATGCTCGCGCCTGCCGACCTCGGCCTGCCTGGTCTGCGCCTCGGACTGGCGGCTTGCGGCGCGCACCCGCATCCACGCAAATACCAGCGCGATCGCGCCCCCAAGAACGATGCCGAGATTACGAACGATCTCGGAAAGGTCGACCCAATCCTGCATCAGAAGTGGATGGCGCGGCCATACGCGTCGAGGGCGGACTCGTGCATCATCTCCGACAGGGTCAGGTGCGGAAGATCGTGTGGAACAGGTCCGCCTCGGTCGCCTCCATGGTCCGGGCGATGACGTAGCCCTGGATCAGCTCGGTGACCTCGGCCCCGATCATGTGGGCGCCGAGCAGCTCGCCGGTCTTCGCGTCGAACACCGTCTTGACCAGGCCCTCGGGCTCGCCGAGTGCGATCGCCTTGCCGTTGCCGATGAACGGGAAGCGGCCGACCTTGAGCTCGTAGCCCTGGTCCTTGGCCGCCTGCTCGGTCAGCCCGACGCTCGCCACCTGCGGCGTGCAGTAGGTGCAGCCGGGGATCCTGGTGACGTCCATGGGATGGAGATGGCCCTGGCCGGCGATCTTCTCGACGCACAGCACGCCCTCGTGGCTGGCCTTGTGCGCGAGCCAGGGTGCCCCGGCGACATCGCCGATGGCATAGACCCCGGGTTCGCCGGTGCGGCACCATTGGTCGATCACGATGTGGCCGCGGTCGACCTTCACGCCCGTGCCCTCGAGGCCGAGATCCTCGGTGTTGCCGGTGATGCCCACGGCCATGATCACCCGCTCGACGGTGACCTCCTCGCTCTTGCCGCCGCTCTCGACCGTGGCGGTGACGCTGTCCGCAGCCTTCTTCAGCGCCTTCACCGTGGCGCCGGTGCGGATCTTCTTGCCGCGCTTCTCGAACGCCTTCTGTGCCAAGGCCGAGATCTCCTCGTCCTCGACCGGCAGGACGCGCGGCAGCACCTCGACCACCGTCACCTCGGCGCCCAGCGAGCGATAGAAGCTCGCGAACTCGATGCCGATGGCGCCGGAGCCCACCACCAGGAGCGATTTCGGCATCTGCTCCGGGACCATCGCCTCCTTGTAGCTCCAGACCAGCTTGCCGTCGGATTCCAGGCCGGGGAGCTGGCGGGCGCGAGCACCGGTGGCGAGAATGATGTGCTTGGCTTCCAGCGTCTCCTCGCCGCCCCTGTTGAGCTTGACGGCGAGCTTGCCCGCGCCGGCCAGCCTGGCCGCGCCGTCGAAGACCGTGACCTTGTTCTTCTTGAGCAGATGGCCGACGCCGCGATTGAGCTGCTGCGCCACGCCGCGGCTGCGCTTGACCACCGCCGCGGCGTCGTAGCGGGGATTGTCGCAGGCGAGGCCGAAGCTGGCGCCGTGCCGCATCAGTTCCAGCACCTCGGCCGAGCGCAGGAGCGCCTTGGTCGGGATGCAGCCCCAATTGAGGCAGATGCCGCCCAGATGCTCGCGCTCGACCAGCGCCACCTTCATCTCGAGCTGCGCCGCACGGATCGCCGCGACATAGCCGCCCGGGCCGCCGCCGACGACGATCAGATCGAAGCTCTGGGGCATCGGTTTCCTCCCTCCACGCGCTGCCCCGGCCTCAGCCGAGCAGCGCCTCGATCTCGGCCGGCAGATGCTCGCCAGCAAACGGGTTGCGAACGGTCACGCCGCCATGCACGGCGCCATCCTGCATGTCCTGGGTAAGCAACGCGATGCAGCCGGCACGGGCCAAGGTGGCGAGAAGCATCCCGTCCCAATAGGAGGTCCGGCCTGCCGCCGCGCTGGCGAGCGCATGGTCGGCATCGGCGGACCTTGCCTCGACCACGGGAAAGAGGCGCAGCCAATCTCGGGCCTGCTGAGCCGCCGCGGCCCGGGATTGCAGGCCGCGACGGGTGACTGCGGCGTAGAACTCACCGACCGTCTGTAGGGCGATGAGGCCGCGCGCGCTGGCGACGGCCCGCCGGACGATGTCCTGGGCCCGCCGGCACCTCTCGGCATCCTGACTGTCGACCGTGTAGACCAGGATATTGGTGTCGAGACCGACGTCAGCTCCGCTCATGCAGCTCGTCGCGGCTGGTTCGGCCCACACCCAAAGGCTTCGCC
>JBGAKU010000382.1:0-4001 GCA_044224255.1 Geminicoccaceae bacterium | reverse complement strand
GAGTATGACGCCGCCCTGCGCCGGGGCGGCAGCGTGACGGTATGGGTCACCGACGAGGCGATTGCGAGCTGGAGAGCAGCGCCACGCACCACGCCGGGCGGCCAACCGAGCTATTCCGATCTGGCGATCACGACAGCGCCGATGTTGCGCGCCGTCTTCCGCTTGGCGCTGCGGCGACCGAGCGTCTAGCGGCTCGATCCTTCGGCTGCTCGGCCTCGAGCTGCCGGTTCCGGATCACTCGACCATCGGCCGGCGGGCCCGAAGCACCAAGCTGCCAGCCCGATCCCGCACGAACAGGGGGTCGCTGCATCTGCTGGTGGACAGCACGGGATCGAAGCTGGGCGGGCCAGGGGAGTGGCTGCTCGGGAAGCACGGGACCAGGAAACGGCGCTCGTGGCGGGTCCTGTGTATCGGCATGGACGCGGCCAGCGGCCGGATCGTGGCCGCCACGCTGACCGATCGTGCTGTCGATGACGCCGCACAGGTCGGGCCGCTGCCCGACCAGGTAGCCGATCCCATGGCCGTGCTCACGGGTGACGGCGCTTTTGATCGAAGCAGCGTCTACGCCGAGGTGCACCAGCGCCATCCGGAGGCTGCGGTGCTCGTGCCGCCGCGCCGGGATGCGGCGCTCGGTGCGACGGCGGAGACCGCGCCTACCCAGCGCGATCGCCATCTCCAAGTGATCGACGAACGGGGCCGGATGGCTTGGCAGCGGGGCAGCGGCTACAATCTTCGGGCGCGCGTGGAGAGCCGGATCGGGCGCTGGAAGCGCGTCATCGGCGACAGCCTGCGCTTCCACACCGACGAGGCCCAGGCCGCCGAGGTCGCCATCGCCGTGGAGGTCCTCAACCGCAGGCTCGACCTCGGCCGCCCGAATTCCGTCCGCATCGCCTGAGCGACGGCAGGACAAGGGTTTCTTCCTCCTTTTGCACCTCGCTGCAACACGCCGGCCCTCGCGCGAAGGGGCTCCTCCAGACATGGCTCACCTGCTCGCGGGCATCGGTCCCTGCCCGCTATCCATGGCGCAACGGCTGGAAGAACGCCCCAACTTCCTCGGCCAAAGCAGCCGGCTGCTCCATGGCGGCGAAATGCCCACCACGCGGCATCACGCTCCAGCGCCGGATGTCCGTGAAGGTTCGCGCAGCCAGCGAACGCGGTGGACGGAGAATCTCGCAGGGGAATTCGGTGTAGCCGGTCGGCACGTCGACCGTGGCACCTTCCGGCACCGGCCAGGGCCCGTGCATGCGGGCATAGTAGGGCCAGAAGGAGGAGCCGATCGCACCCGTGAACCAGTAGAGCGAGATGTTGGCCAGCATCCTGTCCTTGCTCAGCACGCTCTCGACGTCACCGCCGCAATCGGTCCAGAGCCGGAACTTCTCGACGATCCAGGCAGCGAGGCCCGCCGGCGAATCGGTCAGCCCGAATGCCAGGGTCTGCGGTCGGGTGCCCTGGATCCACTGATAGCCGGTTTCCTCCTTCATGAAGATCGCGAGCTCGTCGAGGTAGCGGTGTTCGTCGGGCGTCGGATCGGCCACCATGGCAGGATCGCGACGCAAGGGCATGAGGTTGAGATGGAGGCCGATCACGCTCGCGGCATGAGCGTATCCCAGCCGGGCGCCCACAAACGAGCCCCAGTCGCCGCCCTGCACCGCGAAACGTGCGTAGCCCAGCGTGCCGGTCATCAGCTCGGCGACGCAATCGGCCATCTGTTCGGCCGAGAAACGCCTCTGGCCGGGCGCGAAGGACAGGCCGAAGCCCGGCAAAGACGGGGCGACCACCGTGAACGCATTGGCCGGATCGCCGCCGAAGCGCGCCGGATCGGTCAGCCGCGGGATGATCTCGAGGAACTCGAACACCGAGCCCGGCCAGCCATGGAGCAGCAGGAGCGGCATCGGCGCCGGTCCTTGGCCGGCCACGTGCAAAAAATGCAGGTCGATGCCGTGCAGCGGCAGCTTGCGCTGCGGGAACGCGTTGAGCAGAGCCTCCTGGGCCCGCCAGTCGAAATCATCACGCCAGTAGCCGACCAGCTCGCGCAGATAGTCGACGTCGGTCCCGTACGCCCAGGATGTCCCGGGCACTTGGTCGGGAAAGCGCGTGCGTGCGAGGCGCGCGCGCAGATCCGCGATGGCGGCGTCCGGCACGTGCAGGCGGAACGGTTCTGATGGCGAGCTCATGTGCCCTCCCGGCGGGTCGTGATGCAGACGACCGTGACGGAGACCTGGACGCTGCCGCGCGTCCCCCATGCATCCGGACAGCTCATGCGCAGCATGGCCGGAGCCTCGGTCGCCGCGCTCGAGCCCGAGAGCATCACGGCAGGATCGACCTTCAGGCCGATCGGCGCAGCGGATCGAGGAGATGCGCGCATCAAGGCTCCATCCGCCGCGAGAACGAGACCGCGTAGGCGGCGGGGCGGATCAGGAGCACCGGATCGTCGGACGGCTCGATCCCGTCGGGGACCGAGGTCGGATCGAACATGACGTCGTTGCACGGCCCCTTGGTCCCGGGCTCGTCGACGGAGGCGAGCCGAAGCTGCGCCACCTTCACCTTCTTCCGGTCCGCGGGCCAGGGCGTGGAGGCATCGAGCAGCGGGTCGCCCTCTTCGGGCAATTGCAGGTAGAGATCCCATGCCACCGGACCATTCCCGGTTCGCCCGCGCAGCTCGTCCTGCATGAAGTCGGGCGACAAGCTCTTGATCTGCTCGTCGGTCAGCCCCTGCTCGCCCGCCACCGGCTCGGCGGTCCACCGCGCCGGTCGACGCTCGCCCTGGGCGTTGGTGAAGTAGAAGGTGTTGACCGCATAGAAGGGCGAGGTCGCGTAGCTCGCGGGAATCGGCGACTTGTCCAGGAATTCGACGAACCGCGCCGCCTCGGGATGCTTGTCGAAATAGGCCTTGACCTTGGCCGGATCAGGTTTGCCGGTCGCCGGATCGGGCGCGAGCGAGCGGAAGAACGGCGCGAAGTCGGCGGGATCCTTCACGAACACGAACGGCACGTTGATCATGATCAAATCCATGCTCGTGCCGTCGGCGTCCTCCATCCGGGCGACGAGCGACCGCGGCGCCTGCACCGTGTCCGAGGCATCGGGAATGCCCGGGGCGAGCGAGAAGCGGAACATGGTGGGCACGGCATGCCCGTCGAACAGCGTCGACTTCGTGTACTGCGCCGCGTCGGGGCTGGCGGTCAGGGTTCCGGCACCGCAGAAGCCCTTGGCGTGGACCGCGCGGTAGCCCTTGTGGCTGCCGTACACGCTGTTGATGGCGTTGACCATGTCCTCGGGATCGACCGCATCCTGCGCGGTCGACGATCCGGTGGTGGAAAGGCTCGCCGCCAGCCCCAGCAGGGACATGGCGAAGGCACGGCGCAGTTTCATGGCGTTCGTCTCCCTGATCGAATATCGGGGCGATCGACCAGACGCGACGTGAAGTCGAGCTCGGGGTGGCCCGCTCCGAAATCTTGCCGGATGTTCCGGCCTATCGTTGCGCCAGCCAGTCCACGATGGTCTTGCTGAGCTGATCGAGCGCCCGGGCACTGACGAAGATGCCGATGTGCCCGCCTTTGAGCACCACCTCCGTGTAGTCCTTGCTGCCCACGCGCCCGTGCAGGGCCTTGGACATCTCGGGCGGGATGATGTGGTCGGTCTCGGTGTAGACGTTCAGCAGCGGGCAGGAGATGTCGCGCAGCCGCACCGGCCGACCGTCGAGGACGAACTCGTCCTTGATCAGCTTGTTGTCCTGGTAGAGTTCTTTCAGCCACTGGCGCGAGACCTCGCCCGGCTGGTGCGGCCGGTCGGCCAGCCAGCGTTCCATGCGCAGGAAGTTGCGCAGCTTGGCGTCGTCGCTGGCGGCGTCGACCAGATCGAGATTGTACTTGGTCAGGCTGCGGCCGGGCGTCATCAGCGAGAACAGGTAGCCGACGAACTCGCCGGGTACGACGCCGAGCTGATCCACCAGCCGGTCGATATCCTCCGGCGCCAGGCTGCGCGCCCAGATGTTCATGAAGCCG
>JBGAKU010000381.1:0-3999 GCA_044224255.1 Geminicoccaceae bacterium | reverse complement strand
CGCCACGCTCCTCAAGCTCGGCATGACACCCGATGGCGACTTCGTCGGCTCGGACATGGCGAAGATCGTGAACAACGGCACGGGCAAGCTGCCGCAGCCCGACCTCGACGCCATCGTCGCCTTTCTGCAGAGCCTGCCCGCGTCGTGAGGATTGACCGACGGCGGAGCCTGCCGCCTTGTGGCGCCCAACGGGACAATGGATGGGCAGCATGCGCAATCTCATGGCGATCTTGGGCGGTGGGGTACTTTTGTGCGGCTGCATTCCCGCCAAGATCGTCGACTCGGATGGCCCGCAGGTGACCTACTCCTGGAAGTCGGGCGAGACCTCGCTTGATCGGGTTTACAGTCTGGCGATCGATTATTGCGACGGCTGGAACGCCCCGCCCCGGCTGATCGGCGACCAGATCGAGGGGGACGAGCACCGCTCCACCTTCAAGTGCGTACCGCGCAAGACCCTGCCCCTGGGCCAGACGCCGGCGGGGCGGCTGCTGAACCGGCTGTGACCGTGCACGAACTGACGCGCCTCAGTGCCCGGGAGGCCGTGCGGCTCCTGCACGCTGGTGAGGTGTCGCCACTCGAGCTGATCGATGCCGCCCTGGCGCGGATGGACGCGGTCGACCCGATCGTCAACGCCGTCCCGACACGCTGCCCGGATCGCGCCCGCGAGCACGCGCGGCGCATCATGGACCGCACGGCTCCCTCCGGCCGTCTGGGTGGATTGCCGGTGCTGGTCAAGGACCTCGTCGAGGTCGCCGGCGTGCGCACCACGCACGGCTCGCCCATCTTCGCCGATTGGGTCCCCGAGCACTCCGACTTGCAGGTGGAGCGGATGGAGGCCGCGGGCGGGATCGTCCTCGGCAAGACGAACACCCCCGAGTTCGGTGCCGGCGCCAACACCTTCAACGAGGTGTTCGGCGTGACCCGCAACCCCTGGGACCCGAGGCTCACCTGTGGCGGCTCCTCGGGCGGGGCTGCCGTGGCGCTCGCCACCGGCATGGCATGGCTCGCCGACGGCTCGGACCTGGGCGGCTCGCTGCGCACGCCGGCCGCGTTCTGCGGCATCGTCGGGCTGCGCCCCTCGCCCGGGCGCGTGCCGCACGGACCGCGCGCCGCTCCATTCGGCACCCTCGCGGTCAACGGGCCCATGGCGCGCGACGTGCGCGACCTCGCTCTGTTCCTCGATGTCCTCGCCGGCTTCGATCCGCGCGATCCTCTGAGCTACGACGACCCGTCCACGCCTTATGTCGACGCGGTCGCTTCCACCACCCCGCCACGGCGGGTGGCCTTCACCCCCGATCTCGGCGGCATCACGCCCGTCAACCCGGAGATCGCCGCCGCCTGCCACCGGGCGGCAACGCGCTTCGCGGAGCTCGGCGCCGAGGTCGAGGAGGCCACGCCCGACCTTTCCAGCGCCGTCGAGGTGTTCACGACGCTGCGCGCGGCGTCCTATGCGGCCAACATGGAACCGCTTCTGCAGACGCACCGCGACCTGCTCAAGCCCGAGGTGATCTGGAACATCGAGCACGGCCTGCGGCTCACTGCCGGAGAGATCGGGCGTGCGGAACGCGAGCGCGGCATGCTGCAGCACCGCATGGCTGAGTTCCTCACGCGCTATGACATTTTGTGCTGTCCGACCGCAATCGTCCCGCCATTCCCAGTCGAGCAGCGCTATCTTGCCGAGCTCAACGGGCACCGGTTCCCGAGCTACATCGATTGGGTCGCGATCGCCTACGCCATCACGCTGACCGCGTGCCCCGCCCTATCCCTGCCCTGCGGCTTCACCGCGTCGGGCCTGCCCGTCGGCCTGCAGATCGTCGGACCGCCCCGCGGAGAGGCGAAGCTGCTTGCAGCCGCGGCAATACTTGAGGACGCGCTCGAGCTCACCGCAAACATGCCGATTGATCCCCGCCCGACTGCATAACTTGGTCGTCCAGCCCGGATACGATAGGTTCCGGGCATGCCGGAACGCAGCCGATGAGCACGCTCTATCGCGACGACTTCGTCTTGTGGACGCGAGAGCAGGCGGACAGTCTGCGACGCGCGCGCGATTCCGGCAGCAATCTGCCGCTCGATTGGCCCCATCTGATCGAGGAGATCGAATCGTTGGGCGCTTCGGAACGGCGCGCGTTGCGCTCCCACCTAGCGCGCATCGTCGAGCATCTGGCCAAGCTGTGCTACTCGCCGGCGCGTTGGCCACGGCGCGGCTGGATGCGGACGGTGCAGCGCCATCGCGACTCGATCGAGCAACTGCTTTCCGACAGCCCGAGCCTGCGCGGCGATGTCCCCGACCTGATCGCCACCGCCTGGCACAACGCGTGACGCAATACGGCCAAAGGCCTGGAGCGGCATCTGGAGCAGGTGAGCCTGCCGGAGCCGTGCCCGTTCGATGTCGCCCAGATACTCGATCCCGACTGGTTTCCGGAACGGCCCATCGTGCGCTGACCCCTTGCCATCGTGGCGCCGCCGCCGCACCGTCGCGAACGTCACGGCCGGTGTCGCGGTGGCGCAAGCCGCGGCGCCGGCCGATCTCTAGTCAGCGGGTTGCGGGCGTCCGCGACCCTTTGCGGTGGGTGAGGCGATGAGCGAGGATGGTGGCGATCTCGACCTGCGGTCGCTGGACGACGACGAGCTCGTCAAGCAGATGCAGGACGACCTCTATGACGGCCTCAAGGCCGAGGTCGAGGAAGGCGTTCACATCCTCCTCGAGCGCGGCTGGACGCCCTACAGGGTCCTGACCGAGGCGCTGGTCGGCGGCATGACCATCGTCGGCGTCGACTTCCGCGACGGCATCCTGTTCGTCCCCGAGGTGCTGCTGGCCGCCAACGCGATGAAGGGCGGGATGGCGATCCTGCGCCCGCTGCTGGCCGAGACCGGGGCGCCGCCCTCGGGCAAGATGGTGATCGGCACGGTCAAGGGCGACATCCACGACATCGGCAAGAACCTGGTCGGGATGATGATGGAGGGTGCGGGGTTCGAGGTGATCGACCTCGGCATCAACTGCGACGTCGACAAGTATCTGAACGCGCTGGAGCAGCACAAGCCCGACATCCTGGGCATGTCGGCGCTGTTGACCACCACCATGCCCTACATGAAGGTCGTCATCGATACGATGAAGGAGCGGGGTATCCGCGACGACTACGTGGTGTTGGTCGGCGGTGCGCCGCTGAACGAGGCATTTGCGGACGCCGTGGGTGCCGATGCCTATTGCCGTGACGCTGCCGTCGCGGTCGAGACTGCGAAGAACTATGTCGCCCGCCGCCACAACCAGCGCACCGCTGCCAGCGCCTGAGCACGCGGCCGTAGCACGGACGCTGCTGATCGCCTGCGGCGCATTGGCACGCGAGACGCTGGCCGTGATCGAGGCCAGCGGCCTGTCCCATCTGGACGTCACGTGCATCTCGGCGATGTTGCACAACCGCCCGGAGCGTATCGCCGATGCAGTGCGGGCCAAGATCCGTGAGCATCGCGACCAGTATGCGCGAATCCTCGTGCTCTATGGTGACTGTGGTACCGGAGGCGGGCTCGACCGGGTGTTGGCCGAGGAAAGGGTTGAGCGTATCGCCGGCCCGCACTGCTACGCCTTCTATGCCGGCGAGAAGGTGTTCGGTGCGCTTGCGGATGCCGAGCCGGGGACGTTCTACCTTACCGACTTCCTGGTCCGGCAATTCGATACGCTGGTGATCGAAGGACTGGGCATCGACCGCCATCCGCAGCTGTTGCCGTTGTATTTCGGCAATTATACCCGGCTCATCTACCTAGCCCAGACAGCCGATGCGGCGCTGCGCTGGGCAGCGCAAGCCGCGGCAGGGCGCCTTGGCCTGAAGTACGAATACCGTTTCACCGGGCTTTCCGGCCTCGCCGACTTCGTGCGGACGGCCGCCTGAGGACTGTGTCATGGCCGACAGGGTGGTCGTTTTCTGGCGGGATATACCCGCCCAGGTGATCGTCAAGGCTGGCCGTAGAACGGCAAGGCGGCAACTCGCGGAGCGCTTCGAGCAG
>JBGAKU010000032.1:0-30538 GCA_044224255.1 Geminicoccaceae bacterium | reverse complement strand
GCGGACCCTGTTGATCCGGTCGTGCGTGAGCAGTATTCGTCATGTCGACACAAGGGTGCCGGCATGAACGACAAGTCAGCGACGCCACCGGCGGAGCGCAAACGCGGCGAAGGGGTGAAGCTCGTCTACGCCGTCCTGCGCGACGACATCCTCAATCTCGTCCTGCCTCCCGGCAGCCCGATCGACGAGATCCTGTTGGCCGAGCAGTTCTCGATGTCGCGGACGCCGATCCGCGAGGCGCTGGTGCGGCTGGCCGGCGAGGGGCTGGTGACGACGCTGCCGAACCGCTCCACGGTGGTGTCGAGCATCGACTTCGTGAACCTCCACACCTTTTTCGACGCGCTGACGCTGATGTATCGCGTGACCACCAGGCTGGCTGCGCAATACCACACCGTCGCGGATCTCGAGATCATCCGCGCGTACCAGGCCGAGTTCGCCCGTGCCGTCGAGGCACAGGACGCGCTGGCGATGATCGCCACCAACCGCGAGTTTCACGCCGCCGTCGCCGAGGCGGGGCGGAACCCCTACTACACGGGGCTGTTCTGCCGCCTGCTCGATGAGGGCCGGCGCATCCTGCGCCTTTATTATTCGTCCTTCGACGACCGCCTGCCCCACCGCTACGTCGTCGAGCACGACGACATGATCGCCGCTATCGAGACACGCGATGTCGAGGCCGCCGACCGGCTGGCCAGCGCCCACGCCGACCAGATCGTCCAGCAGATCCGGCAAATGATCGCCCGCGACGCCCGCCAGCACGTCCCGCTGTAGCCTACCCGTTCCTGCCGGTGCCCGGTCTCGTCGTTGCAGATTTGTGTCGACAAGAAAAATATATGTTGTATTATGCGGACCGACCGAAGCCGATTCGGACCACCAGCCTCGAGGAACTCCGTTGACCGCCCAGATCTTCACCGGCTGCATCCCGGCCCTGATGACGCCCTGCAAGGACGACCGCAGCCCCGATTTCGACGCCCTCGTCCGCAAGGGCCAGGAGCTGCTCGCCGCCGGCATGTCCGCCGTGGTCTATTGCGGCTCGATGGGCGACTGGCCGCTGCTCACCGACGCAGAGCGCATGGAAGG
This sequence comes from Geminicoccaceae bacterium, assembly GCA_044224255.1. Taxonomy (GTDB): domain Bacteria; phylum Pseudomonadota; class Alphaproteobacteria; order Geminicoccales; family Geminicoccaceae; genus Benzoatithermus. The sequence goes on along the minus strand of JBGAKU010000032.1, from coordinate 29,461 downwards.
GGTCGAGCGTCTGGTGAAGGCCGGCGTGCCTGTGATCGCCGGCACCGGCGCGGTGAACACCCGTTCGGCCGTCGCCCATGCCGCCCACGCCCAGAAGGTCGGCGCGCAGGGCCTGATGGTGATCCCGCGCGTTTTGTCGCGTGGCAGCGTGGTCGCGGCCCAGAAGGAGCACTTCAAGGCGATTCTCGCCGCCGCGCCGGACCTGCCGGCAGTGATCTACAACAGCCCCTACTACGGCTTCGCCACCCGCGCCGACCTGTTCTTCGCTCTGCGGGCCGAGCATCCGAACCTCGTCGGCTTCAAGGAGTTCGGCGGCGCGGCGGACATGCGCTATGCGGCCGAGAACATCACCAGCCGGGACGACGAGGTCACGCTGATGATCGGCGTCGACACCTGCGTGGTGCACGGCTTCGTCAATTGCGGCGCCACCGGCGCCATCACAGGCATCGGCTGCGTCCTGCCGAAGGAGGTGCTGCACCTCGTCGCGCTCAGCCAGGCGGCGGCAAGGGGTGACGCCGAGGCCCGTCAGCGTGCGCTCGAGCTCGAGGCAGCACTGGCGGTGCTGTCCTCGTTCGACGAGGGGCCCGACCTGGTGCTCTACTTCAAGCACATGATGGTCCTGAAGGGCGACGCCGAGTACACGCTGCACTTCAACGAGACCGACGCGCTGAGCGACAGCCAGCGTGGCTATGTCGAGGCGCAGCTGAAGCTGTTTGACACTTGGTACGCCGAATGGTCCAGGCAGCCTGGCGTGGCGCAGAAATACGCGGCGTAAACGCCGGATCCCGAGCAACTGGCAAGGCCCTCCCCGCGGGAGGGCCTTGCGCAATCCACTCAGACGACGGCGGCGAGGCCCAGCGCCTCCAGCCGGTCGAGCTGCTCGTTCTCGGCGGCGGTCAGCGTGATCCCCTCGGCAAGCGCGTGGGCTCGGGCGGCGAAGCGGCGCTGTGACGGCAACCGCGCCCCCTGCCCCAGGATCGCCTCGAACAGCGTCTCGGCGCGGCCGAGCGGGTCGCCGTGTCTGCCGGCCGCGAAGCGCACCGGGCAGAACGCCAGGATCAGCTCGCCATGCTGCGGCGCCAGGGTCGTGGTGCCGAGGAGGTCCAGCGCCTCGCGGCTGGTGAGGTCGCCGATCATGATCCCGGCCAGCAGCTCGACCATCGTCGAGATGGCGGAGCCCTTGTGCCCGCCGAAGGGCAGCATCGCCCCCGCCAGCCCCGCCTCGGGATCGGTGGTGAGCTCGCCTTCGGCGTCGATGGCCCATCCCTCGGGCAGCGGCCGGCCGGCCCGACGATGCAGCTCGATCTCCCCGCGCGCGGCGACGCTGGTGGCAAAGTCGAAGACGTAAGGCGGCCTGCCCTCGCGCGGCCAGCCGAAGGCGATCGGGTTCGTACCGAGCAGCGGATGCTTTCCGCCCGCCGGGGCGACGGCGGCATAGCTCGGGCACATCGCCAGCGCGGCGACGCCCATCGCCACCAGCGCCTCGACCTCGGGCCAGAGTGCCGAGAAATGCGTGCAGTCGTTGATGACCAGGGCCGCCAGCCCCAGCCCTCGCGCGCGCTCGGCCAGCGCCGGCGCCCCAAGCTCGAACGCCGCGCAGGAGAAGCCGCCCCCTGCCGCCACCCGCAGGACCGCGGACCCGTCGTCCTGCAGCGTCGGCCTGGCATCCGGCAGCACCTTGCCGGCCTTGACGGTTCGCAGACAGCCCTCGATGCGGTAGATGCCGTGCGCCTTGGAGCCGTCGCGCTCACCCGCTGCGATCACGCGGGCCAGTGCTGCGGCGTGATCCGGGCCGAGCCCGGCCTTTTGGAAGATCGCCTCGATCCGGCGTGTCAGCGCCTCGACGGTCAGTGTGACGGGCTCGCCCATCCCGGTCTCCTTTCGCATTCTCGGTTGCAATTCAAAATACATGTTGTATTTAGCAAGTCGACCGAGATTCAGGCGGGCCGCGCCGCGCCTCACGGAAGCGAGCACCAAGCATGACCTTCACACCGCATGGCAAGCATCTGCTCGCGGGCGAGTGGGCCGACAGCGCGACCCGCTTCGCCTCGTCACCCGCCCATGGCCCGGCGCACGAGTTCGCCGCCGGCACGGTCGAGCTGGTCGACCGCGCCTGCGAGGCGGCGGAAGAGGCATCCTGGCGCTATGGGACCACTACGCGCGAGGCCCGCGCCGCATTTCTCGACGCCATCGCCGACGAGATCGAGGCTCGCGCCGAGGCGATCACCGAGATCGGCACCCAGGAGACCGGCCTGCCCGCCGCCCGGCTCCAGGGCGAGCGTGGTCGTACTACGGGTCAGCTGCGCCTGTTCGCCGAGCACATCCGCAAGGGCGACTATCTGGACCGCCGCCGCGATTCGGCGCTGCCCGACCGGCAGCCCGCACCGCGCCCCGAGATCGTGATGATCCAGCGCCCTATCGGCCCGGTCGCAGTGTTCGGCGCCTCGAACTTCCCGCTGGCCTTCTCGACCGCGGGCGGTGACACCGCCGCTGCCCTGGCCGCCGGCTGCCCGGTCGTGGTCAAAGGCCATTCCGTCCATCCCGGCACCGGCGAGATCGTGGCCGAAGCGATCAAGGCGGCGGTCGAGCGGACCGGCATGCCGAAGGGCGTGTTCAGCCTGATTCAGGGTGGCAACCGCAAGGTGGGCGAGGCGCTGGTGCAGCATCCGCGCATCAAGGCCGTCGGCTTCACCGGCTCGCTGGCCGGGGGCCGGGCGCTGTTCGATCTCTGCGCCGCCCGCCCCGAGCCGATCCCGTTCTTCGGCGAGCTCGGCAGCGTCAACCCGATGTTCCTGCTACCTCACGCCGTCGCGAGCCGCACCGAGGCGCTCGGCCAGGGCTGGTCGGGATCGCTGACCATGGGGGCGGGGCAGTTCTGCACCAATCCGGGCCTCGCGGTGGTAATCGACGGCGCCGACGCCGACCGCTTCGTCGCCGCGACCCGCGCCGCGCTGGAACGGGTCGCCCCGCAGACCATGCTGACCGACGGCATCGCCGCCGCCTATCGCGAGGGGCAGGCCCGCTTCACCACCCGCAACTCGGTCCGTCCGGTGCTGGTCACGCGGTCGGACGGACGCAGCGCCGCGCCCAACCTGTTCGAGACCTCGGGCGCGGAGTTCCTGCGCGATCATGCGCTCGGGGAGGAGGTGTTCGGGCCGCTCGGCCTCGTGGTCCGGGTGGGCTCGCACGACGAGATGCGAGCCCTCGCGCTCGGGCTCGAGGGGCAGCTCACCGCCACGCTGCATATGGACGATGCCGACCTCGAAGCGGCCCGTGACCTCCTGCCGGTGCTGGAGCGCAAGGCCGGACGGGTGCTGGTGAACGGCTTCCCGACCGGGGTCGAGGTCGGCGAGGCGATGGTGCACGGCGGCCCCTACCCTGCCAGCACGAACTTCGGCGCGACCAGCGTCGGCACCCTGTCAATCCGCCGCTTCCTGCGTCCCGTCGCCTATCAGAACGTGCCGGCCGAGCTGCTGCCCGAGCCCCTGCCGACCTGAGCGGGCACGGCAGCCAGCGAGGAGACCATGCCCGATCCGACACAGCCCGATGTGATCGTCGTCGGCGCCGGCGTCGTTGGTCTGTCGGCGGCGCTGGCGCTGCAGGCACACGGCCGCAGCGTCGCCGTGCTCGACCGCGAGGGTCCGGCGGCGGGCGCCTCCGCCGGCAATGCGGGCGCCTTCGCCTTCACCGACATCCTGCCTCTGGCCTCGCCCGGCATCCTTCGGAAGGCGCCGCAGTGGCTGCTCGATCCTTTGGGGCCGCTGACCGTGCCGCCGGCCTATGCGCTGCGGATCGCACCGTGGATGTTCCGCTTCTGGCGCGCCTGCTCGGCCAGCCGGGTGGCACGGTCGACGGCGGCCCAGACCGCGCTGATGGATCTGTCCAAGGCCGAGCTCGAGCCCTTCCTCGCCGCCACGGGTACTGCCCACATGCTGCGCAAGGAGGGCAACCTCCAGGTCTACGAGAGTGAGGCCGAGCTTCGCGCCTCGCTGCCCGGCTGGCGGGCGCGCGCGGAGCACGGCATCGAGTTCCGCCACCTGGCGGCCGAGGAGATGGCCGCGATCCAGCCCGGCATCGCACCGCGCTTCACCCGCGGCACCTTCACGCCCGGCTGGTACTCGATCGCCGACCCCAGGCTCTACACGCTGGCGCTGGCCGAACGGTTCCGCGCCGCCGGCGGGGTCATCGAGCGGGCGGAGGTGACGGCCCTGCGCCCGGTCGAGGCCGGTATCGAGGTGATCGCCGAAGGGGCGTCCCGCCGGGCCGGGCATGCCGTCCTGGCGGCCGGCGCCTTCTCGCACCGCGTCGCCCGGAGTCTCGGCGAGCGCATCCCGCTGGAGACCGAGCGCGGCTACAACACCACGCTGCCCCCCGACGCCTTCGACCTGCGCACGCAGATCACCTTCGGCGGCCACGGCTTCGTCGTCACCCGGCTGACCAGCGGCATCCGCGTCGGTGGTGCGGTCGAGCTCGGCGGGCTGTCGCTGCCGCCGAACTTCCGGCGCGCCGAGGCGATGCTGACGAAGGCCCGAAGCTTCCTGCCGGGGCTGAAGCCCGAGGATGGCGTGCAGTGGATGGGTTTCCGCCCCTCGCTGCCCGACAGCCTGCCCGCCATCGGCCGCGCCCGCGCCACGCCGCGCGTCACCTACGCCTTCGGCCACGGCCATCTGGGCCTGACCCAGTCGGCCGGGACCGCGCGGCTGGTGGCCGACCTGGTCACGGGGCGCGAGCCCGCCATCGACCTTTCCGCCTTCTCGCCCCAGAGGTTCTGAGCCATGGCCAGCCACACCTTCTCCTGCATCGACGGCCATACCTGCGGCAACCCGGTGCGTCTCGTCACGGGTGGCGGCCCGCGTCTGGACGGCGCCACCATGCTGGAGAAGCGCGCCCACTTCCTGCGCGAGTTTGACTGGATCCGCACCGGCCTGATGTTCGAGCCGCGCGGCCACGACATGATGTCGGGCTCGATCCTTTATCCGCCGACCCGACCCGACTGCGACGTGGCCGTCCTGTTCATCGAGACCTCGGGCTGCCTGCCGATGTGCGGCCACGGCACCATCGGCACCGTCACCATGGGCATCGAGAACGGCCTGATCACCCCGCGCGAGCCGGGCCGGCTTGCCATCGACGCGCCCGCGGGCAGGGTCGACATCACCTACCGGCAGGAAGGCCGCTTCGTCGAGGAGGTGCGGCTGACCAATGTCCCCTGCTTCCTCTATGCCGAGGGGCTGACCGCCGAGGTCGAGGGCCTCGGCGAGATCGTCGTGGACGTCGCCTACGGCGGCAACTTCTACGCCATCGTCGAGCCGCAGCGGAACTTCCGCGACATGGCCGATCACACCGCGGGCGAGCTGGTCGGCTGGTCGCCGAAGCTGCGCGCGGCACTGAACGCGAAATACGAGTTCGTCCACCCCGAGCATCCGGAGATTCGCGGCCTCAGCCACATCGAGTGGACCGGCCGGCCGACGCAGGCCGGCGCCCACGCCCGCAACGCGGTGTTCTACGGCGATAAGGCCATCGACCGCTCGCCCTGCGGCACGGGCACCTCGGCACGGATGGCGCAGCTCGCCGCCAAGGGCAGGCTATCGGTCGGCGACGAGTTTGTGCATGAATCGATCATCGGCTCGCTGTTCCGGGGCCGGGTCGAGACCGCGACAAGGGTGGCCGACCGCGACGCCATCGTCCCCTCGATCGCCGGATGGGCGCGGATGACCGGCTACAACACCATCTTCATCGACGACCGCGACCCCTTCGCCCACGGCTTCGTCGTGAAGTGAGGCGCGGCCCCGCCTGACCGGAAGACCCTCGGAAAGACCGAGGGTCTTGTCCGATCACGGGCTTGGATCAGGCGTGGAGCGCAGCCTCGGCCGCCGCTGTTCCGCCACGCTTGCTGACGGAGCGATGCAGCAGGCTGGCCACCAGGAAACCGATCACCGCCAGCGCGCTCATCAGGCTGAAGACGTAGGTGTATCCCTGCTCGCCGGGGAAGCGGTCGAGAATCGATCCGTAGATCACGTAGGCGAACATCCCGGGGGCATAGCCGATCAGGCAACCGATGCCGAAGGCCGAGCCGGTGATGCGCGAGGGGATCCCGACCTCGCTCATCGGCGCCCAGAAGACGCCGCGCATGGAGAAGACAATGAAGGCGAACGACAGGGTGGCAGCCATCGCCGCGTAGACGAGGCCGGCACCCGTGGGTATCGCGAGGATGACCGCCATCACCGGCAGGAGCGCGAGGAAGGCCCACTTCAGGTAGCGGCTGGCGCTCTCGAACTTCTTGTCGGCCAGATACCCGCCGGCAGGGCCGCCAAGGACCTTCAGGAAATACTGGTTGATGATCCCGTAGGCGCCGACCAGGGCGATCGGGAGCTGATACATGTCCTTGAGATAGGGAATGAAGTAGGTCAGGCCGCAATAGACGATGTAGACCATGAACACGTTCAGGCTGACCAGCCAGATCCCCGGCACGCGCGCGGCCTCCAGCAGGCCCGCCAGACCGACCTGCTCGGATGCGCCGCTGTCCGGCTTGCTGTCGCTCAGGAGGAACCAGGTGAGCAGGCCAGCACCGATGTTGATCGCCGAATAGAACATGATGGCCGACTTCAGCCCGCCTGCGCCGGACCCCATCACGACGAACACGCCCAGGGCCGAGAAGGCGACCAGGGTGTCGATCACGCCGCGGCCGCCTTCCAGGAAGCCGAACATCCGGCCCTGCTCGTCATCGTCGCCCAGGTTCCGGATGGCCTTGAGCAACGAGGGAAAGAAGAAGCAGTCGGCGCAGACGGCGAGCAGGGCGAACACGATCAGCAACTGGCCGAAGCCGGGGAAGGTCGCCAGGTAGAGGCCGAGGGCGCCGGCGCCGATGAGACCGAGTGGGATCAGCCTGCGGGGCTCGTAACGATCGGCCAGGAACCCTCCGGCCACGAACAGGGCGGTGGCCACGATCGAGTTGACGCTGAGCAGCGTGCCGATCTCGGTGTGCGTCAGCCCCATGCTCTCCTGCATGGGGATATAGAAGGCGTCCTTGAGGCTCGAGAGCTTGTAGATGGTCCCGCCGCCGAGGACGAGGACCAGAAACCTCAGCCATTTGGCCTTGGCCGCTGCGGTCATTGCGGTTCTCCGAGGGTTGGGGGGGTCGGCTGTGGCCGGTCGGGCGGCTCAGCCCTGAAGGTGGCGGTCTGCGGCCAGCACGAGCTCGGCCAGGACACGCAGCTCGCCGATGAGCCCGCGGACATGGCGGATCTGGTTCTCCGCCCAGCGGGGCTCGTCGGCCATCATCCGCTCCAGCGAATAGCCCGGTGGAAGGCCGGTCTCGCTCATGGCGCGGAAGGGGATGAACGGGTCGTCGGCCTCGTCCGACTGGCGGAAGGCCGGGGCGACGTAGTGGTTCTCCTGCTCCAGGGCGAAGGCGATCACCTGCGGTTCCGCCTCGCCCAGCATCAGGAGCTCGAAGAGCATGCGCGCGTCCGGCAGATCGTCCTCGCCGCTGCCCTGCAGCACCCCGTAATGGCCGAAGCCCTTCTGCTCGGGGACGATGCGAACACCCTTCAGGTGCACCTGGCGGATGTAGGGGGCGAGGGCGTGCAAGGCCGGCAGCGGCCTTTCGCACGCGTTGATCATGTTCCCGAAGTCGAAGAGCGCGTTCAGGCGCGGGTTGCCGACACGACGCAGCAACTGCGCGATCTCGAAGCTCTTGAGCTCCTCGTGCTGCTCGAAGTCGAAATGCAGGTCGTGCGCGTCGGCGAGCTGGCCGAGATGGCGCAGGTCCGCCTCGATCAGCTCCACGACCTGGGAGAGCTTTCCCTCGTAGCGGGAATAGGCGCGGATGTTGCGGCTGCCGACCGCCCGGGCGATGGCGACGGCTTGGTCGATATCCTCCCGGCGGGTGGTGCTGAGCTCCAGGTGCACATCGAGGCCCAAAGCATGGGCCTTGTCACCAAAGGCCTGAAGCTCGGCAGCGCTCATCTGCGACAGGCTGTTCTCCTCGCCGTCGAGTACATGCAGGCATAGTCCCTGCAGCTCGTGGCGATAGGCGAAGTCCAGCATGTCCCCCGGCTTGACCCGCAGGTGGGTGAGATTGGTCAGCAGCGGATAGCCATGCGCGAACAGCCGAATGGAATCGAGCCGCTCCACGAGCCGGGCGGCAAGGGCCGGCGTCAGCACCGGCGGCGGGGCCTCGCCTTCGGCATTGTGATGCAGCAGGGCCGCAAAACGGGCCTGAATGACGTCCATGCGTGCCACTCCCCTGGAGATCCGCTCGGCAAGGGGAGCGATCCGAACGTCGCAATGCCACGAACGGCAGGCTCAGCCTGCCGTCCTTCCGGCCATAACCGACACTCGCGCTCTTCCCCGCGCCCGTTCCAAGGTCACGCTAGCTGCAGGGGCCACATCGAAAAATAAGGTTGCTTCAACGTTAACTTTCGGAATTCTCAACGTATGACACGTCAGCCCGCCCTGCTCGACCTCGATCTGAAGCTCCTGCGCATCTTTCAGACGGTGATCCGCCATAACGGCTTCTCCGCTGCGCAGAACGCGCTCGGCATGACCCAGGCCACGATCAGCTCGCACATGAAGCTGCTCGAGCAACGATTGGGCGTGCGGCTCTGCGAGCGCGGCCGCGGCGGCTTCTTCCTCACCGAGGAAGGCAAGCAGGTTCACGCGGCGATGCTCGATCTCTTCGGCTCGATCGAAAGCTTCCAGGCAGCGGCGGCGGCCGCACGTGGCGAACTTGCCGGCGCCCTACACTTCGGCACGGTTGATGCGATGCATACAAATCCGGGCCTCAACTTGGCCGCGGCGCTCGCCGACCTTGCCCGCGCGGCTCCCAGGGTTCGGCTCGAGATCGACATCGCGGCGCCGCAGGCGCTCGCTCAGGGGCTCCTGAACGGCCGCTACCACGTCATCCTCTGTCCCTCGCAAGCCCATGCTGGCCACCTGGAGGTGACCGACCTCTTCGACGAGCAGCAGATGCTCTATTGCGGGCGCGGCCATCCGCTGTTCGAGGTGGCGGACGAAGCCGTGACCGCCGACATGCTGGCCACCTATCCCTTCGCCGGCCGGACCTACATGCTCGAAGCACCGATCTGTGGTGTCGACTTCAGATGGGCCGCGGTGACGGCCCACATGGAGGGCACGGTGCTGCTCCTGTGCGGCGGGGGCTATCTCTCGTTCCTGCCGACCCACTTCGCCCAGCAGTGGGTCGCGAGGGGCACCATGCGCGCCCTCGCGCCGGATCGCTTCGCCTTCCAGGACCGCTTCCAGATCGTGCATCGCCGGAAGGATCCGGTTCCAGCGGCAACCCTTCTCGTGGAATGCCTGAAAGCACACCTCCACTCCGGATCGACGTGAGATCCTCCGCCCAATTTTCGGGCCGGTTGACAGCCTTCTGCCGCCTTCGCACAGTGGTGCGTGGGTCTCTAAGCCGTCCGTGGGCCCTGGGCCGCTGCCGCAGCGAGGGCCGTCAGCCAGCAATCGTCCTGCCGCGAGGATTCTGCCCATGCCCGGCGCCCGCCCGTCGCTCCTGCTTGCCGGCCTGCTCGGCGGTGCCGCATCGCTGGCCACGGTCGGTCACGCGCCGACCGCCTGGGCACAGAGCGCGGAGCAGGTCCAGCTGCGTCAGCAGATCGAGGAGCTCAAGCGCCTGATCGAGGCGCAGCAGAAGACGATCGGCGCCCTCCAGCAGCAGATGGATCAGCTCGAGGCGGAGCAGGCGGAGACCAAGGCGGCAACCAGCAACAAGCCCGAGCCGCCCGACCAGCCGCTGGTCGCCTCCAGCAGCCCCCGCATGCAGGTCGCCCTGTCCGGCCAAGTGGACCGCCTGGTCAATCTGGCCGACGACGGCAAGAGCACCAAGGCCTACTTCGTCGACAACAATGTCTCGGTCTCGCGCATCCGGCTCGCGGCCACGGGCCAGATCTCGGACGATCTGTCGGCGGGAACCAACATGGAGCTCGCGATCTCGCCGAACAATTCCGCCGATGTCAGCCAGACCAACGAGGACGGCAGCCAGAAGGACGAGTTCCGCAAGGTCGAGGCCCTGCTCCGCAGCAAGACCTGGGGCGATGTCTATTTCGGCAAGGGCGATCCGGCGACCAAGGACATCGCGCGCCTGGATCTGTCGGGAACCGACGTCCTGGCCTACGCCTCGACCGGTGATCCGGCCGGTGGCCTCTTGTTCCGGGCGAAGGACGACAACGAGCTGACCTCGACCAACATCAATTCCGTCTTCACCGACTTCGACTCGGGCCGGACCAACCGCATCCGTTACGACACGCCGAAATTCTCCGGCGCGTTCGCCTCGGCTTCCTACGGCGCCGACCAGAAATGGGGCGTGGCGGCGAGGTGGGCCGGGGTGGGCCACGGGCTCAAGGTCACGACCGGCGCGGGCATTCAGGACCCGAGCAAGAGCGGGGTGGACGTGGTCTATGCCGGATCGGCCTCGGTCCTGCACGACGGCACCGGCCTCAACCTGACCTACGCCGCCGCGTTCCAGGAGCAGGACGACGGCAACGGCGTCCTGCAATATGTGAAGGCCGGCTGGCAGCATGACTTCTTCAGGTTCGGCAAGACCGCGTTCAGCATCGACTTCGGCTACGACAAGGACACGCCCGGCGATGGGGACAGGGGCAGGACGATCGGCTTCGTGGCGCTGCAGAACATCGCCGACTATGGGACGGAACTGTTCGCCGGCTTCCGCAGCTACGACTTCGACGATGGCGATGGGCCGAGCACCTCGACGATCTATGTCGGGACGGCCGGGACCAGGGTGAAGTTTTGAGCGCGGCGAGGCGGCCCATGCTCCGTCGGATCCTGCTCGGCCTGCTGCTCGGCGTGGGAGCCGGCAGCCTGGGCGGTTGCGGCTTCAAGCCCATGCCGGTGCCGGACAGCAGCGCCATGCCGCCGGGTCCCGGACTGCTGACCGGCAAGGAGGGAGAGTGGGTGATCGTGGGGCCGCGTCAGAACCCGTCCTAACCGCCGCCGACCGGGTCCGGCACCGCATAGCCGAGCGGCACCTCGACCAGACCGCGCGGTATCGGCCCCTGATCCTCGCGCCCGAGCGCGAACTGCCGCGCATCGCCCGCTGCGCCCGAAGCACTCATCGGCTCGTCATCCTCAACGAAGCCCGCGTCGACAAATCGGATCGCGCGCAGGAATTCCTCGATCCGCGCGCGTGGCGTCTCGGCCGGGGAGCAGGCGTAGCCGAACAGCGCCCGCCGCGACAGGCCTGGCGCGTTGCCCGGACGCGAGAGGTCGCTCGACTGGAACGAGAAGCACTGCAGGTCGAGGCCGGCGACGGTGAAGCGCTGGCCGAAGGCAGAGCCGAGCAGTGCCCGGCCACGGCCACTCTTGCCGTAGGCGAGCTCTCCGGCCTCGCCGAGGCGGAACAGGCGCGGAATCTCCGCCGCGGTCAGCGGGAAGTCGATGGCGGTGCCATCGTGCGCGGTCACATAGACCAGCTCGCCGTTGAGCTCATGCCAAGTGAACGGCACGTAGTCCGCCGTCTCCCAGCCATTCTTGAAACGCACCTGCTGCGGTGCATGACTGTCTTCGAGGATGGCGATCCGCTGCTGATCGGGCTCAACCCACCCCGACATGCCCTGCGCTCGAACCGCCGGGCCGTTGATGAGGCCGAAGAGCACGGCCACAACAGCCCACCTCTTGTCCATGGCTGTCGCTCCTCGCTGGGCCGGCGCATGGTAGCACATTGCTCGCCATGGTCGAGGCCAGGACCAACCGAGAGCCCGGTCACAGGTCGAGCGTCACGGCCCTGCCGGTGTTCGCGGCCTCGACCATGGCGGCGATCACCTTGGTGTTCACGAGCCCGTCCGCGCCGGTGGCGAGCACCGGCTTGCCCTCGGTCACGGCCGCCACGAAATGGACCACGGCGTCGAGGACGAAGCCGGTCAGGTGCGGCCCGAACGGCGGCACCAGCATGTCGGGGAAGGCGCCCTTCTCGGCCGTGTAGAGCTCCATCGTCCGGTTGTGGGAGCCGTCGATGTAGGCCGCACCCTTGCTGCCGAGGAGCTCGAGCTTGAGATCCTTCACCGTATTGTGGGTCCGCGGCAGGATCCAGGCGTGCTCGAACACCGCCACCGTGCCCTTGGCGAACTCGACCGTGGCGACATGGAAATCGGGCGCGTCGAGCCCCAGTCCCTTGAGCACGCCCTCGCGCGCCACGACGTAGGCGCGGGTCGGCTTGTCGTTCAGGATCCAGCCGACGATGTCGACCATGTGGCTGCCGAGGAACCACAGGGCCGACGAGTTCCTCGACCATTTCAGCATGTCCTGCGGCACGGCCACGGTGTTGCTGAGCCGGGCGTAGACGTAGGAGACGTCACCGAGGTCGCCGCGGGCGACCGCGTCGCGCGCAGCGACCATGGGCGGGTTGGCGCGATTGTGGAAGTCGACCATCAGGGTCACACCGGCCCCGTCGGCCGCGGCGACGATGGCCTCCGCGTCCTCGACCGTGGTCGCCAGCGGCTTCTCGACCAGGATGTGCTTGCCGGCCTCGGCACAGGCGACGGCGACCGCCCGGTGGGCATGGTCCGGCGTGGCGACCGAGACGGCCGCGATCGCCGGGTCGGAAAGAATGTCCTCGAGCCTGGTCGTATGCCGGCGCGCGCCGTAAGTGTCGGCGAGGCGTTGGGCGCGGGCCTCGTCCAGATCACAGACGGCGGCGAAGTCGACCAGCGGGTGGCGGCTGTAGGCCTGGGCGTGCCGCTCACCGAACAACCCCGCGCCGACGAGCGCGAAACCAGTGGTCATGGGTGTGGCCTTCGTGGAGCCTCGGTCGCCTCGACGAGGACGGCGGGCTCGGCGGTCGGTCCATTGAGCTCGCCGTCGCGGATGCAGGCGACCCACCGGCCGTCGACCTCCAGCAGCGGCGGCACCGTCTCGGCGCAGGCGGCGACGGCGCTCGGACAGCGGGTGCGGAACACGCAGCCCGAGGGCGGGTTGAGCGGGCTCGGGATGTCGCCCAGCAGCGCGACCCGCTCGCGCTTGGCTTTGGGGTCCGGGATGGGGGCGGTCGCCAGCAGGGCCTTGGTGTAGGGGTGCCGCGGCCGGGCGTAGATGGTCCGGCTCGGGCCGCGCTCCATGACGCGCCCGAGATACATCACCACCATATCGTCGCAGAGGTACTCGACGACGGTCAGGTCGTGCGAGATGAACAGCATGCTCAGATCGAGCGACTTCTGCAGCTCCTGCAGCAGGTTCAGGACCTGCGCCTGGACCGAGACGTCCAAGGCCGAGACCGGCTCGTCCGCGACCAGGAACTCCGGCTCGACCGCCAACGCCCGCGCGATCCCGATCCGCTGCCGCTGCCCGCCGGAGAACTCGTGCGGGTAGCGCCGGGCGTGGTCGGGGTGCAGCCCGACCAGCTCCAGCAGCTCGCCGATCCGGGCCCGCCGCGCGGCGCCCTTGGCGAGCTTGTGGGTGTCCAGCGCCTCGCCCAGGATCCCGGCGATGGTCATTCGCGGGTTCAGGCTCGAGAACGGGTCCTGGAACACGATCTGCATGCGCCGGCGCAAGGCCAGCATGTCGCGCGACCCGAGGCCTGCGAGCTCGACCCCGTCGAACGCGACCCTGCCGGCGGTCGGCTCGATCAGCCGCAGCACGCAGCGGCCGGCGGTGGTCTTGCCGGAACCGGACTCGCCCACCAGACCGACGATCTTGCGGCGTGGCACCGTGAAGCTGACGTCCTCGAGCGCCTTCACCACGCCGCCGCGGGCGGCGGGAAAGTGCTTGCGCAGGCCCTCGACGGCGAGCAGCGGGGACGAGGCGGCGGTCATAGGATCTCGTGCCTCCGGCAGCGGGACAGGTGGGCAGCCTGGGCCATGACCAGGTCGGGCACACGGAGGGTGCAGTCGTCCTCGACATAGGGGCAGCGCGGCGCGAACGAGCAGCCGGGCGGCAGGCTGGTGATCGGCGGGACGGTGCCGGGGATCGGGTTGAGCGGCCGGCGCGAGCCATCCGCCGCGACATCGCGGCGGACGTCGGGGATGCAGGCGATCAGCCCCAGCGTGTAGGGATGCTTCGGCCGCTCGAACAAGGCCTCGACCGGCGCCTGCTCGACCACCCGGCCGGCATACATCACCGCGACCTCGTGGGCGATCTCGGCCACGACGCCCAGATTGTGGGTGACGAACAGGACGCTCATGCCGATCTCGCGTTGGAGGCGGCGAAGGAGGTTCAGGATCTGGGCCTGGATCGTGACGTCGAGTGCCGTGGTCGGCTCGTCGGCGATCAGCAGCGAGGGATTGCAGGACAGCGCCAGGGCGATCATCACCCGCTGGCGCATGCCGCCCGACATCTGGTGCGGGTAGTCGCCGACGCGGCTCGCAGCGGCCGGGATCTCGACCAGCTCGAGCATCTGCCGCGCCCGGCCGAGAGCCTCCTTCCGGCCGAGGCCCTCATGCAGCATGACCATCTCGGCGATCTGGTCGCCCACCGTGTAGAGCGGGTTGAGGCTGGTCATCGGCTCTTGGAAGATCATCGCGATCTCGCGGCCGCGGATCCGCCGCATCGCCTTCTGGTCGAGCCGGGCGAGGTCGTGGACCGTGCCGGCGCGGTCGCGGAACAGAATCGAGCCGCTGACGATACGGCCCGGCTCGGCGAGCAGGCGCATGACGCTGAGGCTGGTCACCGACTTGCCGGAGCCCGATTCGCCGACCACGGCGAGCGTCTGGCCACGCTTGAGCGTGAAGGTCACGCCGTCGACCGATTTGGCGCTGCGGTCGCGGAACACGAAATGGGTGCGCAGGTCGTTGACGGCGAGGACCACGTCCTGGGGCAGAGCGTCCATCAGCCCGGCCCTCCGCAGCTGGGGCATGCGGCTGCCGGCTCGGGAACGTGACGCGAGGCACGGACGGCGCGGTTGCCGACGACGGTCCAGCGCGGCTCGACCAGGCGCGACAGGCGCGTGGTGGCGCCCATCGAGTCGGCAATGCCGAGATCCGACTCGACCAGGTCGAACAGAGTGAGCTCGGCTCGTGCGCCGGGGCTCAGCAGGCCCTGCGTCGGCAAGCCGACCACGGCCATGGGCCGCACGGTCGCGGCCGCCACCACCCGCTCGAACGGCATCCCGGCGGCCATGAGCTTGGCCATCGTCGTGGCGAGGTCCCAGACGGGATGCTCGAGGCAGCGCAGATGCAGGTCGGTCGAGATGGTCTGCGGCAGGAGCCCGCGGGCGATCGCCACCTCGGCGACACGGAACGAGTAGGAGGCGGCGCCGTGACCGACATCGA
Source organism: Geminicoccaceae bacterium (assembly GCA_044224255.1). Classification (GTDB taxonomy): domain Bacteria; phylum Pseudomonadota; class Alphaproteobacteria; order Geminicoccales; family Geminicoccaceae; genus Benzoatithermus. Next base: position 14,216 of record JBGAKU010000032.1, on the reverse strand, counting down.
GCACCACCCCGGCGGCCGCGCACTTCTCGGCCAGGGCATAGACCTCGTCGTCGTCGAGGATGTTGCCGCCCGGCTTGCCGTTGAAACAGTGGGTGACGATGTCGCCCGGATCGAGCAGCTCCAGGATCTCGTCCAGCATCGGCGGCGGCTCGCCGACATGCACCATCAGCGGCAGCCCGGCGATCCGCGCCACCTTCCGCGCGACCTTGACCGGGGTGATCCCCCAGGAACCCAGGATGACGTGGCTCGCCCGCACCTTGATCCCGCGGATCACGTCCCGGTTGGCCTCGACGCAGGCGAGCGTGCGCTCGACGTCGATCGAGCGGATGTCGATCAGCTCGCTCACGCGGTTGCAGGCGACGAGCCCGATCGAGCCGATGTTCAGGAACGCGAAGATGCGCTCGGCCGCCGGCTCGATGACGAACTCGCGGAACCCCGCGAAATTGGCCTCGCCCGCCGAGCCCGCGTCCACCAGGGTCACCACGCCGCGCTCGAGCCCGCATTGGCGCGGCCGGATCGAGATGTCGGTGCCGCCGTGCCAGACATGGACGTGAAGGTCGCACCAGCCTGGCGAGACGAAGGCGCCGTGGCCGGCCAGGAGCTCGGCACCGGAACCCCTTGCCAGATTCGGGCCGACCTCGGCGATGGTGCCGTCGGCGGCGACCAGGATGTCGACGGCCCCCTCTGGCATGCCGTCGCCGAAGCCGACGGGGCGCACATCGGTAATGAGCCGGGGCCGGCCGGCCGAGCTATCGGTGGGGTGATGGTCGATCACGGACGTTCCCCCTAGAGGTCTTTGCGCAGCCGCGGGTCGAGCAGATCCCGCAGGCCATCGCCGATCATCTGCAGCGACAGCACGGCCAGCACGATCGCGATGCCCGGGAAGACCATCAGCCAGTCGGCCGTCCCGACATAGTCGCGGCCGGCGTTGATCATGTTGCCCCAGGTCGGGATCTCCGGGTTGACCCCCACGCCGAGGAAGGACAGGGCCGCCTCGGCGAGCATGGCACTCGCGAACACGAACGAGCCCTGGACCAGCACCGGCGAGACCAGGTTGCGCAGCACATGCGAGACCAGGATGCGCGGGGTCGAGACGCCGAGCGCCCGCGCGGCCTCGACATAGGGCAGCTCGCGGATGACCAGCGTCGAGGCGCGGACGACGCGGGCCAGCCGGGGGGCGTAGACGATCGAGAGCGCCAGGATAACGTTGGCCAGGGACGGGCCGAGGGCAGCCACCAGCGAGATGGCGAGCAGGATCTCGGGGAACGCCATCATGGCATCGATCAGGCGTGCCACCGGCGTGTCCAGGCGCTTGAAGAAGCCGGCGACCAGCCCGAGCGTCACGCCGAGCAGCGACGACACGACCACCACGGCAAAGCCGACGAGCAGCGACACGCGGCCGGCGAAGATGGCGCGGCTGAGCACGTCGCGCCCAAACTCGTCGGTGCCGAACCAGTGGGCAGCGCTCGGCGGCTTGAGCCGATTGGCGATCGACAGCTTGACCGGCGAGTAGGGCGCCACCCACGGCGCCAGCACGGCCAGGGCGGTGACCGTGATCAGGATCACGAGCCCGATCGCCAGGGTGGGCCGGGAGCGGATGAGGCGCAGCAGCCCGGGCTGCGGCGCCACATAGGTCGAGGCGGTGGCGGCCATCAGTATTTCACCCGCGGATCGACGAGCAGGTAGAGCATGTCGATCAGGAAGTTGATGAGCACGTAGAGGCCGGCGACGACCAGGAGCGCGCCCTGGATGACCGGATAGTCGCGCCGCAGCACGGCCGAGACCACGAGGTTGCCGACGCCCGGCAGGTTGAAGACGTTCTCGGTCACCACGGCGCCGCTGATCAGCATGGCAAAGGTGATGCCGAGGATGGTGATCACCGGGATGAGCGCGTTCTTGAACGCGTGCTTCATGACGACCGTGAACTCGCTCAGTCCCTTGGCCCTGGCGGTGCGCACATAATCGTCGTTGAGCACGTCGAGCATGCTGGCGCGGGTGAAGCGCAGGATCAGCGCCGAGCTCACCACGCCGAGGACGGCGGCCGGCAGCAGCAGATGCTGCATGCGGTCCAAAAAGCCGGCGCCCGGCGGACCATAGCCGGCCACCGGCAGGAGCCCGAGCTTCACCGCGATCATCTGCTGCGCCATGAGGCCGAGCCAGAAGCTCGGGATGCTGGCGCTCATCATCGCAATTGTGGCCACGACCTGGTCGAAGGCGCTGCCGCGCCGATAGGCGGCGAGGATCCCGATGGGCACGGCGATGACGGCAGCGATCAGGATCGCGAACAGGGTCAAAAACAGGGTGGGCTCGGCGCGGTCGCCCAGGGCCGCGAGCACCGGCATGTCGAGGAAGATCGATTGGCCCAGATCACCGCGCAGCATCTGGCCCAGATAGAGCACGTACTGGACAAGGATCGGCTGGTTGAGCCCGAGCTGGTCGCGGAGCGCCGCGACTTCGGCAGCGGTGGCGTCGGGGCCCAGCATGATGGCGGCCGGGTCGCCGGGGGTCACGCGCACGATCAGGAACACGACCGTGACCACGATGAACATGACCACCGCCATGCCGAGCAGGCGCTGCACGAGATACCTCGCCATCCGATCCTCGCCTCCCTCCCGAACCCGTCGCATCTGCCGTGGCGACGATCACGCGCTGGATGCCGGCGGGGCCGCGGCTGGCCGCGGCCCCGCTGCCATCACTGCTCGAGCGAAACGTTCCAGAAGAACGGCCATACCGCCGGCTGCAGCCCCTGGAGCTTGCTGCCGCGGACACCCAGAGCGTTGAAGTTGCCGATCCGGGCGACCGGCACCTCCTCGTAGATCAGCTCTTGCAGACTGCCCCAGTCGGCCGCCCGCTTCGCCGGGTCGGGCTCGGCGTTGAACGCGGCCAGTGCCGCGTCGCGGGCCGGCGTCGCCCACCAGCCCGGCGCGCTCTTGTTCATGAACGAGTAGAGCGTCGGCTCCGGCAGGATCGGGCCGTGGGTGAAAAAGATCTCCCAGACGTTGGCGTCGTTGCGGCGCTCCAGCAGCGTCGCCCAGTCGAGCACCTGCAGGTCGACCGTGAACCCAGCCGCCCGCATGTACTCGGCCGCGACCTGCGCCATCTTGAAGTGGAAGTCGTATTGCTTGCTGACTAGGATCCGGATCGGCTGGTCGGCATAGCCCGCGTCGCTCGCGAGCTTCTGCGCCGCCTCGGGGTCCCCGCCCGCCGTGTAGGCCTCAGCACCGGCCTCGCTGTGGAAGGGGAAGCCCTCCGGGTACCAGGCGCCGTCGGCCTGGTAGAAGTCCGTGCTGCCGAACGCCGCCGCCAGCATGTCCTCGAAGTTGAGGCTCGCCAGCACCGCGCGCCGCAGCGCCGGATCGGTGAGCGCGCCGGCCTTGGCATTGAAGAACATCAGCGGCCAGCCGAAGGGCTTGAGCACGATCGGCTCGATCTGCGCCTGACCCTCCAGGCGCGGCAGCGATTCGACCGGCAGGGAGTCGGCGTAGTGGTAGAGGCCGCTGAGGGCGCCCTCGATGCGCGTGCTGGCGTTCGGCACCGGCACGAAGCGCAGCTCGTCGAGATAGGCGACCCGGCGCCCGCCATAGAGGTTGGCCGCGTCCTCGCGCGGCACGTAGCCGTCGAAGCGGACGAGCTGGACATACTGGTCCGGCTGCCGCTCCTTGAACTTGTAGGGGCCCGTGCCCACGAACTCGGTCATGGGCTGCGCCTGCTTCTCGGCCGGCAGGATGATCGCGGCGCTGGTCTGCAGGGACAGCAAGGGCAGCAGCGGCGCGAACGGCTCCTTCAGCACGATCCGGATCGTGTTGGCGTCGGGCGCCTCGACGCTGGCCACCTTCTCTGCCGTCTGCTTGCCCCGCTGTGCTACCTTCATCCAACGCTCGAGCGAGGCCTTGACGTCCTCGGAGGTCATGTCCGTGCCGTCGTGGAACTTGACGCCCGTGCGCAGCGGGATGGTGTAGGTCTTGCCGTCGGCGGAGATCTCCGCGTCGCCCGCGGCCAGCAGCGGCACGACCTTCCAGCCCTCGCCCCAGGTGTAGAGCGTCTCGAACATGTGCTGCGAGATGATCCCGACCACGTCGGCCGGGCTCTCCATCGGATCGAGCGTGGGCGGCTCGCCGACGGTGGCGATGTTGATGGCGCCACCCGGCTTCGGCTCGGCGGCGAGGGCCGTGACGGCAGCGGTCGCCAAGAGGGCGCCGACGAGAGCGGATGCGAACGGACGCATGGAACCTCCCCGGAGTTGCGGTGCGAGGCGACGCCGCGGCGAGCGGCCTCTGGTGCGGCTCTGCCTCGATCCCTGTCCACGGCTACTGGCACGGGCATCGTCATCGAACAAGCGCGCGCCTCCCCAAAGTCGCCCGACGGCGTGCTGGCGATGCCATCTCACTCCTGGACGGCGGCATCTCCCGGACTTAGTTTAGGACTTAGTTTATCTGGGAGTGGGCGGGTGGCGACGGTGAACGTGCATGCAGCGAAGACCCAGCTCTCGCGACTGCTCGAGCGCGTGGCGCAGGGTGAGGAGGTGGTGATCGCGAAGGCCGGCAAGCCGGTGGCGCGGCTGGTGCCGGTCGAGCCCCCGGCCGCCCCGCGCCGGCCGGGCACGGCACGCGGCCTCGGCCGGGTCGGCGAGGATTTCGACGCGCCGATGCCCGACGAGTTCCTGGCCGCGTTCGGCTGATGCGGCTCCTGCTCGACACCCACGCCTTCCTCTGGTGGGTGCTCGACGACCCGCGCCTGTCACCGACCGCCCGCGAGCTGATCGCCGACCCGGCCTCAGAGGTGCTGTTCAGCGCGGTCAGCGGCTGGGAGATCGCGATCAAGGCGCGCACCGGCCGGCTCGACCTGCCGGAGGACGTGCCGGGCTTCGTGCTCGACCAGCTGCGCCGCAACCGCTTTTCCGTGCTACCGGTCGAGCTGCGCCATGCGCTGCGGGTGCACGGCCTGCCGGACCATCACCGCGACCCATTCGACCGGCTCCTGGTCGCTCAGGCCGAGGTGGAGGCGGTGCCCCTGCTCAGCCGCGATCCCCTGCTCGCCGCCTACGGCATCGAGCTGCGCTGGTAACCGGCCCGGGCTCAGGCGGTGCGTCGTCGCTCGATGGCGGCAAGCGCCCGGCGCTGGTGGCGGTTGAGTGGGTGGTCGGGTTCGTCTCGCACGGTCGTGTCGTTGGCCGGCGGCGCGGCCGCGGGCTGGGCCTGCGGCACGGCCGGGGCGGTGGTCAGCCGGCGGCGGCCCAGCGAGCTGAGGGCGCGCATCGCGGCCTCGCTCTCGCGCCCGATCTGCGCCCGGTAGCGCAAGAGCGTCGCCAGCGCCCGCATCGCGGCGGCCTTGGCGGCCCGGCGTGCCGCCTCCTCCTCGAGCGCGTCGGCGGCGAACAGGTCGGCCAGAAGCCGCGCCTCCATCCGGTCGGCGCGGATCTCGCGCCACAGCGCGCGGACGGCGAGCTCGGCCGCGTCCTGCTCGGCGAGATCGCGCGGCCGCCATTCGGCGAGCCAGCGCGCCTCGTGGGAACGGAACTCCGCCGGGTCCTCGTCGGGCAGCAGGAAGAAGGTCCGCCCGGTCAGGCCGTGGCGGACGGCGTTGAGGGCCGAGCGTGCCTTGCCGGCCTCGCTGGCCGGGCCGCCGGACCGGGCACCGTTCAGGCGGGAGGCGTCGGACTGGGCGGGCGAGGGCGAGGTCGGCATGGCGTGAGTTCCGGGGCGATGGATCCTGCCGACATTATCGCTTAGGTTGATAATCCGCGCAAGGATCTCGATCCTGTCGACCACGTCCCCAGGTGGGTCGGGCACGCGTCCGGGTGTCCGGCCCTGGACCCCGCGGGTGCACGGCATGCGCGCCGGCCAGGAACCCGGCCCTCTGGCAGCGTCGGCGCGAGAGGATCTACGCTGGCGCCTTGGGCAGCCGGCGCGGTGGGCGATCGGTGCGGCCGGCCCGAGGAGGCCTTCCTGAGCGAGAACGAGCCCCATGCCGGCGGCCAGATCCACCCGGCAAGGGAGGAGGACGAGGCCGCGACGGTGGCGCTGTGGCGGGCCTGCGGCCTGGTCACGCGCTACAACGACCCGCATGCCGACTTCCGCTTCGCCCGGGCCGGGACCGGATCGGAGGTGCTGGTCGCCGCCGACGCGGCCGGGCGCCTGGTGGGCAGCGTCATGGTCGGCCATGACGGGCACCAGGGCTGGCTCTATTACGTCGCCGTGGACCCGGGCCGCCGCGCGCGGGAGCGGCCGAGGCGTGGCTGTGCCGGCGGGGCGTGCGCAAGGCGCAGCTCATGGTCCGCCGCAGCAATGCCAAGGTGGTGGCGTTCTACGACCGCCTGGGCTTCGAGGCGGCGGAGCTGGTCGTCATGCAGCGTTGGCTCGACCGGACGTGACCGCGGCGAGGCGCGCATCGTCCCGAACGCGACCGCCTTCCCCGGCCGAGACGGCGGCGCGACGCCGCCTCGGGGCGGGCCCCTGGCATGAACGCCGCGCGGATGCCGCCGGCGAGGCCCCTGCCCTGCCCGCGGAAGAATCGTTGCCGCGTCGGCGCTCATGCGTCGCGGCGCGCGAACAGGTGCCGGCCCCAGGCGAGCGCTGCAGGCAGCGCCCCGACACGCGCGAAGTCCCGGTGGCGCGGGTCGAGCAGGGCGTTGCGCTCCTGCAGCACTGCCAGAGCGGGCATGCGCAAGAGGGCCGAGCGGGCCAGGCGTCGCCGAAGGCGCGGTTGGCCACCTGGTCGGCGACATCCCAGCCCGGCAGGTCGCTCGGTGCGAACTCCTCGGCCGGCGCCTTCTCACGCCGCAGTCCGCGGTGGGCGGCGCGCACCTCGCCCACGACGAACCCGACAAATTCGGCGGGCAGGTCGTCCTGGCAAAGACCGCCATACTGGCTCGTCCCGGCGCAAGCGGTCTCGGTAGTGGTCGGCAAAGCCCGCCCCCGAGCGTCGCCACGCTGTTCGACGGCACCGCGAAGATCAGATCAGCGGGAACAGAGCACGCACCCACAGGCCCAGGGTAGGCCGTACGGGTGGAGGCTCCTTCAACGACACGATCGGCGAGGCGGCCTGGTCACGGTGCGCAGCCGCCTCCCCTCCCCCTTATCCGACGCGGCGGCGACCGACGCCGCTGGAGCGATGATCGCGACCGACCGTGCCATGAGTTGGGGCAGTCTCATACCGTTTGATCCTGTACGGTTAGCCTCCATGGTAGACGGTATGGTATGATGTCGTTTGGAACCGGTCCAACCGCCACCGTAGCGTATCGTCTGGTTTGATAGTGCTCTGCCACACATCACCTGATTTGATCCGCCTTGGTACTCTCGTGCCGATCGTGCCCGTGGCGGCGGCCCTGCCATAAAACCTTACTCGTCCAAGGATTTTCATTCCACTCCGTACGATTCGATATCATATTATCCCGACTCATATCCTTCCATGGCATTGGGTGCTGTATGTCATCCCGGCCGAGATCATGCCATACCGTGCCCTAGGTCATGCCCTCGTAGCATATCATACCATCCCCCACCGCATCACCCTGAGCGCATTCGTGTGTTCCACGCCACGGATCGGCCCATTTCCTGCCCTCGACCCGCCGCCCGCCTTGTAGCCCACCAGCCCATACGGCACGGTATCGCCCGCCACGAAGGCATGGCGGATGGTATGATATGATAGTGCTGATCGGCGGCGAGAAGGGTGGGACCGGCAAGACCACGCTCGCAATCCATCTCGCGGCGCTGCGGGCCGCGGCGGGCAGCGATCTGCTCCTCGTCGACACCGACCGGCAGGGCAGCGCCAGCTCCTGGTGCGCCGTCCGCGACGAGGAGGGCAAGACACCCCGGGTTGCCTGCGTACAAAAATTCGGCAAGGGCCTCGGCGCCGATATCCGGGCGATGGCGGCCAAGTACCGCGACATCGTGATCGACGCCGGTGGCCGCGACAGCGTCGAGCTCCGCGCGGCAATGACCGTCGCCGACATGCTCTACATCCCGATCCAGGCCTCGCAGTTCGACGTCTGGACGCTGGACGCCATGAACGGCCTGGTCGAGCAGGCCCAGGCGATCAACGAGAAGCTGCGCGCCTTCGCCATCCTCAACCGGGCCTCGACCAACCCGTCGGTGAAGGAAGCCCAGGACGCGCGCGCGGCCCTGGCCGACTACGAGAATCTACACCCCGCGCAGGCGGTGATCCGCGACCGGATCTCGTTCCGCAAGGCCGCACGGGAGGGCTGCACGGTCGGCGAGCTCGCCGACCGCGACCCCAAGGCGATCGCCGAGATCCAGACGCTCTACGAGGAGGTGTTCGGTGGCTAATCTGCGCACGCGCCGGCCGCGGCTCGACCCGGACAGCTTCATCGCCGCCGCCGATGCCCCGGCCGAGCCCATCCGCACGCCACCGCCCGAGTCGGTCGAACACAAGCCGCCGCCGGCCGCGCGGAGCGGGGAGGGGAGGGGGGAGCCGCTGCCCTGGCAGCAGCCGGGAGTGCGCACCGACGTCACCAAGCCCTTCAACCTTCGCCTGCCCGAGCCGCTCAAGCTCAAGCTCGACTATATCCGCGAGCGGACCCGGATCAGCGTGCACGAGTTCGTCATGGAGGCGCTGATCCCGGCCGTGGAGGCCGAACTCGAACGCCTGAAACGCGAGCGTCGCTAGCCGGTGCTGGCAGTTTCATCCGGCATCATACCATACCGATGCGGCAGCCCCGGGTTATCCACCGTCAGGATTCGTGAGTTGGCGACCGGGGCAGGGCCGGTGGAGTTGTCCCCCGTGAGTCAGCGACCAGCCTTCGTGAGTTGGCGACTATCCCCCGTGAGTTGGCGACCGCCCTTAAAGGAAGCAAATAGCTTTTCCAAAACATCCCTAATAGGAAGCGGTCGCTAACTCACGAATCGACATTTGGCTGTGGATGAACTACCGATGTCTGGCCTACAGGGGACGATACTGTGGCCCAGATTCATCAGCTCCTCCTGTTCGAAGGCCGCCAGAGCGCGCTGGATCGCGTCACCAGCAAGGCTGAGCGCCGCATCGTCGACCTTGCTGCAGCATTCCTGGGCGAGGAAAGCCCGGACATCGCCTATACCCACCCAGGCATGTGCCTAACCGTCTTGCCGCACCGCGCCACGGCACCCGACGAGGTCTGGGCGCGCTCCAACGCTCATGCCAGCCTCGAGGTCCATCCCTTACGTGACGCCGAGGGCGTCTATCGCGGGGTGCCCTACGGGCCCAAGGCGCGGCTCATGCTGCTGTTCCTGCAGGGCGAGGCGCTCAAGACCCGTTCGCGCTTCGTCGAACTCGGCCGCAGCATGCGCCAGTGGCTGCTTTCGATGGGCGTGCGCGACTGCGGCACGAACTACAAGGTGGTCGCCGACCAAGCCGAGCGCATCGAGAATTGCGTCCTGCGCTTCCGCTATCAGGGCAGGGAAGGGGAGAGCCGCTGGCAGGACAGCATTGTGCGTGGCTCGTTCCGACCCTTCGCCGAGGACGGGATCGCCGCGGTCGAGCTCAGCGAGGGCTTCTACGAGGCGCTCACCAGACATCCCGTGCCAATCTGCGAGAGCGCCATCCGGCTTCTCGCCGACACCTGCATGCCGCTCGACATCTATCTCTGGCTCGCCTACCGGCTGCACAGTCTCGAGCAGCCCAAGATCGTCACCTGGAATGCGCTCCACCTCCAGTTCGGAGCCAGCACACGGCTGCTCAAGCACTTCAAGCCCCGCTTCGCACGCGATCTCGATCTGGCGATGGCGGTCTATCCGGATGCCGCTGCCGAGCTGACCGAAGCCGGGATCCGGCTGCGACCGTCGCCGCCGCCGGTCCCGCCGAAGCTGCGGGCGGTCGCTAACTCACGAATCCTGCCGCTGGCTGATTAGAAACTGCTGCCATGCGGTCCAGCATAACGATCCCGTTCGCGCCTGGCCTAGCGCCAAGCACTTCACGTCCTGGCTGTGCCTGGCTCCGAGCAACAAGATCTCCGGCGGCAAGGTGCTGTCGTCGCGTACCCGCCGCTCCGGCAGCCATGCGACAGCGCTGCTCAGGCTGGCAGCCGTGACCGTCGGTCGAACCACACAGCCCTGGGTGCATTCTACCGCCGGCTCTCGGCGCGGACCGGCAAGGCCAAGGCGGTCACCGCCACCGCGCGCAAGATCGCCGTTCTATTCTACAATGCGGTGCGTCACGGCATGGACTATGTCGACCCGAGCGCCTCGTCCTACGAAACCCGATATCGGGCACGGGTCATCCAGAATCTGCACCGACGCGCCAAGACCTTCGGCTTCGTGCTGCAGCCCACGACGCCCTTGTCCGAGCTCGCCGTTTCTTAGGAAGCCATCGCCATCTTCTCGGAAGCCCCGAGATGAGGTTCCGCCTCATCGAGGATCACCGAGAGGAGCACCCGGTTCGCCTGATGTGCCGCGTGCTCGGGGTCTCGCCCAGCGGCTATTATGCCTGGCGTGGCCGGCCCGAGAGCCCGCGCTCGGCTGCGAGCCGGCAGCTGCTGGCTGCTGTCCGTTGCCTGCCTGCCTGCCCAGCATCGTGGTCGCTATGGCAGCCCGCGCGTCCATCGGGCTTTGCCCGATCCGTCGGAGAGATGTCGGCAAAGCCGACAGGGCTGCCTTGCGCGCCGAGGGCGGCACCGTCAGCCGCGGCCGAGTCGAGCGTCTGATGCGGCGGCATGGCCTCCGCGGCGTCGCCGCACGCCGCTTCCGTTCCGCGACCACCGACAGCCGCCATGGCCTGCCGGTCGCGCCCGACCTGCTCGAGCAAGACTTTCATACGCCCCGGCCGAACCAGATCTGGCTCAGCGACATCACCTAGATACTGTCGGCGAATTCAGGCGGCTTGGGCCAGGGCGGCGAAGCGGGTGATGCGGGTCTTGGCCCGCGGCACCCCGTCGAGCCACGACACTACCCGGGAGACGTTCATCGCGACCGCGGTGCAGACCTGCTGCAGCCCGGTTTTGGCCAGCCCGATATAGCGGCTGCGGCGCAACCCGAACGCGCGCACGGCTTGCGACAGCGTGCCCTCGATGCCGGCGCGGACACGGTAGCGCTTCTTCCAGGCCGGATCGTGCATGCGCGCTCGTGCGGCGTTCAGCGCCTCGTACTCGGCGCGCGGGTGGAAATAGACGGAGCGACGCGCCTCCTTGGCCGAGGTGCACAGCTGCCGGGTGGCGCAGGCGCCGCAATCGGTACGGCTGAACACTGCCTGGATGCGCGGGGCCCCGACCTCGTCGCGACCGGCACGCCAGGTCACCGAGGTCTTGCCTTGCGGGCAGGTGGCCTGCTCGCGCTCCCAGTCGATCGCGAAGTGGCGCTGCTCGTAGGCCTGCTCCGCCTCGCTCGGCCGCTTCGCCATGGCCCGAACCGGTCCTTCGAGCGAGACGCCGTGGTCGCGCCGGCTTTCCACCAGCAGGGCGGCATCGACATAGGCCGCGTCCACAAAGTGCTCGGCCGGCAGCAGGCCCTTGTCGGCCAGCCGTTGGTGGATGGCAGCCGTGCTCGCCATGTCCGGCTGCATCGCCGGGCAGGTCAGCACATGCGTGACCAGATGCGCCGCATCCTCGTCGCAGGTCTCGGTCACGTGCACCTTGTAGCCCGACCACTCCATCTGCCGCTTCGTGCTGTAGTGCGCCTCGGGATCGTAGGGCGACTGCAGCCGCTCGCCCACCGGTGGCAGCTCGCTGCCTGCCCGCCAACGGGGCGGGCCGTCGCCCTCGCGCGCATAGTGGATGCGCCACACATCGCGCAGCGTTGCCACCATCGGCACCAGCTGGGCCGCGGCTGGTGCACCCGACGCGTCCAGGGCATCGAGCAGGGTGAAGCCGTCGGCGCCGATCGCAAGGGCGAGCGCCTCGCGCTCCTCCCGGCGCTTGGGCAGGCGATAGTCCTCGATCCGGCGCCCGTAGCGCTCGAACCAAACCGGCCGGGCGATCTCGCGCAGCCAGTCCGGCACGACGGCAGCCAGGTCGTCGAGCGTGGCGCGCAGCGTCTCGGCCACCAGCTCGAGCAGGTGCAGGTCGTGCACGGCGGCAAGCACGTGCGTGCTGTCGGTGCGCTGCTTGCCCCGCGCCTTGACCAAGCCGCGTGCCTTGAAGCGCTCGAGCATACGGTCCAAAAGCAGGTGCTCCGCTCCGCCCGCGACGAGGCGCGCGCGGAACTCAGCGAGCACGCTGAAGTGGAAGCCGGGATCGGTCAGCTCGAGCCCGAGCGCGTACTTCCAATCGATGCGAGCGCGCACCGCGTCGGCCGCCTGCCGGTCGCTGAGATGCTCGAGGAACTGGAGCACCGTGACCAGCGCCAGCCGCCACGGTGCCAGGCCGGGCTGACCCCGAGTGGAGTAAAACGCGGCAAAGTCCGCGTTCTCGTACAGCGCACGAAACTCGTCGCGCAGCCGCATGACCAACGTGCCCTTGGGAAAGGCCGCACAGGCAACGCGTGCGGTCTCGGCCGGGATCGCGCCGATCTGCTCCGGTCGCAGGCTCATGGCAGATCCTTCCTGCTTGCTGAGAGCCGCAGACCATGCGCCTGAGTGCGCCGTCGTCCAATTCGCCGACAGTATCTAGGTGATGTCTCCGACCCAGAGCTGGTTGGGCCCATGAACCTCAAAACCCGGCACCAGGTTGGGATAGATGGGCTTGTCGTGATCGCTGTCCGTGGTGACGACATGGCGGCGTTTTCGCTTCGGATTCAGATCGTTCTCTCGCATGATCCGGCGGACCTTCTTGGCGTTCACGACCCGGCTGCGATGGCGCAGCTCCGCGGAGACGCGACGATAGCCATAGCCGCGGAATTCTCCGACGATCTCCCTGATCTCGCCCAGGACGGCATCGTCTGGCGCAACGTCGCCGGCGTCGTAGTAGGTGGAGCGGGCGAGGTTCATGAGCTCGCACCCCCTTCGGACGGAGAGGCCGGCGGGCCGGTGACGACGGACATAGTTCCGTTTATCGGCAAGGGTCTCTGCATGCGAGCCCCCTTTAGAAACTCGATCTCGAGCGCCTGCTTCCCGACCAGGCGCTCGAGCGCAGCGATGCGTGCTTCGTACTCCGGAACCAAGTCGGTCCGGACGTGCTCGTCGTCAAACTCGCCGAGTTCGTACTTCTCGACCCAGCTGCGGATCAGATGTCGGCAGATGTCGAACTTCTTGCTCAAAGCTAGCAGCGGCTCGCCGTTGAGATAAGCTTCGACGATCATGCGCTTCAGAGCGACGCTGTGCCTGCGGTGCCGTCTTGTCATAGGGCCTCCATAGCCGAAGGCCCAGGGTGGGGAAATTCAGCGTTTTATCTGGTCCGCCCGCAGGGGCGCAGTCCAGTCACCGGAGCGGAGGCTGCCGCGTAGCCTCCGCTCTCCATAATGCAGAGCAACCCTCCGCCAGCTTGGTCATCAAGTTGACGGTACCTAAGCCGGTACGATCGGGTCTAAAGCGGGCGCAGGAACGATAAATGGAGATGGCCGTCGGCACGGCCATCTCCCTGGAGATCCACGAGTGCCCAGTCGCGATCACGCCGTATGACATGGACGGTCGTGCCGAAGGGGATGAGCGCGTTTACAGCAAACTCGAGTCCTGGTCCCTGTCGGAGTCGCAGTCCCACGCGCGCGATCACGCTGTGGGGTTCGCCTAGGGCCAGCGCTGGTCCCAGCGCCAGTGAGAACTCGCCGAAGCCTGGTTGGTTTGGGTTGGCTTCGTTAAGGTCGACATCGAGCCCCGCGATCTCGATTTCCTTCGTCTGGAGCAGGTGCCAATCGCCAGAGTCATGGAAGGCCTCGAACTCAGCCCAGCCGCGCGACATGGCAAGCCAGAAGAAACTCGCAAGACCCTTGTCCCGCAGCCTGCTTAGCACCCTACCTGAGCCGTACACGCCTACCGAATAGGAGGGTGTGCCTTGGCCCAGCTCATTGAAAGCCTTTTGCACGCCAGTGAAAAATGCCTCGACTTTGTTCAGTTGAGCTGTGGTCGCGTCGAAGTCGACGCTGAAATAGATGGCAGCCCCGGCGGGTTGCAAGATCGTGTCCCGTGCATAGTTGTAAGCTGCAGCCCCCGCTCTATTACCCTTCTCCTCGTCGAAGTCTCCGACTTGGTTTTGGCGCTGCTGGAAAGTGACTGCAAGCTTTATGCCAGCAGTCACCAGCTGCTTCGCCTCGAAACGGGTGAGGCGCTTCTCCGGCAGCGTCGTGGAATTCTGGTAATTGTAGTAGCGGACGGCCGCTCGCACGCCAGCCGCCTTCAGCGCGGCCGCATGGCTTCCAGCATTA
>JBGAKU010000031.1:0-31524 GCA_044224255.1 Geminicoccaceae bacterium | reverse complement strand
GCCGTTCGGCGTCAGTCTCCGCTCTTGGTCTGCTCTTCCTGCTTCTGCCGGAAGGCGGCACCCAGGATCTCGCCCAGGCTGGCCCCGCTGTCCGACGAGCCGAACTCGGCCATGGCCTGCTTCTCGTCCTCGATCTCCAGCGCCTTGACCGAGAGGCCCAGGCGGCGGCTGCCCGGATCGACGTTCATCACCTTGGCGTCGAGCTTCTCGCCGGGGGCGAACCGCTCCGGGCGCTGCTCGTCGCGGTCGCGGGCGAGGTCGACCTTGCGGATGAAGCCGGTCGCACCGGTGTGCGTCTCGACCTCGATGCCGCCGGCATTGACCTCCTTCACCGTGCAGGTGACGCGGTCGCCCTTCTTGATGCCGGAGGTGGCGGCGCGGAAGGGATCCTCCTCGAGCTGCTTAATGCCGAGCGAGATCCGTTCCTTCTCCACATCGACGTCCAGCACCTGGGCGCGGACCGTGTCGCCCTTGCTGTACTTCTTGACCGCCTCCTCGCCCGGCAGCTGCCAGTCGAGGTCGGACAGGTGCACCATGCCGTCGACGTCGGGGTCCACGCCGACGAACAGGCCGAACTCGGTGATGTTGCGGACCTCGCCCTCGACGATGGTGCCGGCGGGATGCTGCTCGAGGAACGCCTCCCAGGGGTTGCCCAGGCACTGCTTGAGACCGAGGCTGATCCGGCGCTTCTCCGGGTCGACCTCGAGCACCATGACCTCGACCTCCTGGGACGAGGACACGATCTTGCCCGGATGCGTGTTCTTCTTGGTCCAGCTCATCTCGGAGACGTGGACCAGACCCTCCACCCCCGGCTCCAGCTCGACGAAGGCGCCGTAGTCGGTGATGTTGGTGACGCGCCCGGTGAACTTGGCACCCACCGGGTACTTGAGCTCGACGCCCTCCCACGGATCCGCCTCGAGCTGCTTCATGCCGAGGCTGATGCGCTGGGTCTCGCGGTTGAAGCGGATGACCTGGACACGGACGTTCTGGCCGACGCCGAGCACGTCGCTCGGATGGTTGACGCGCTTCCAGGAGATGTCGGTGACGTGCAGCAGGCCGTCGAGGCCGCCCAGGTCGACGAAGGCGCCGTAGTCGGTGATGTTCTTGACCACGCCGTCGAGGATCTGGCCCTCGGCCAGGGTCGCCAGCAGCTCGTTGCGCTGCTCCGCCCGGCTCTCCTCGAGCACGGCGCGCCGGCTGACCACGATGTTGCCGCGGCGGCGGTCCATCTTGAGGATCAGGAACGGCTCGGGCTTGTTGATCAAGGGGCCGATGTCGCGTACCGGGCGGATGTCGACCTGGCTGCCCGGCAGGAAGGCCACCGCACCGCCGAGATCGACGGCGAAGCCGCCCTTGACCCGGCCGAAGATGGTGCCCTCGCACTTGCTCTGATCGGTGAACGCCCGCTCGAGCCGGTTCCAGCTCTCCTCGCGCCGCGCCTTGTCGCGGCTGAGGACGACCTCGCCACCCTTGTTCTCGAACCGCTCGACGAACACCTCGACCGCGTCGCCGACCCGGACCTCGGGCGGCTGGCCGGGCGTGCCGAACTCCTTGAGCGGCACGCGGCCCTCGGACTTGAGGCCGACATCGACGATCACGATGTCGTCGTCCAGGCCGACGACGGTGCCGCGCATGACGCTGCCCTCGAGCCGGGGCGAGGTGCCCAGGGTCTCGTCGAGCATCGCCGCGAAGTCGTCGAGCGACGGGCGCGGCTGAATGGCTTGGGTGGCTTCCTGCATCAGGGCTCCAGCGATGACGCCGCCGTGGGACGACGGTCGCCGCCCGGCCACCGGGCCGGGGTTAAGGGTTCATCCACTCTACTGTCTCAGCGGCCCGGCTGCGCGGCGGCCATCCCAGCCTCGATGTGGTCGCGGGCCGCGGCGAAGGCAGCCTGCGCATCGAGGGCGGTCGTGTCGAGCACGTGGTGTCGACGCGGCTGGGCGAAATGCGCATCGGCGCGACCGAACGTCCGGCATCCCGGCGGTGCGCTCCAGCAATACCTCCAAAACCGCGGCGTATATAGGCTCATCGCCGCGGCCCCGCAACTCCTCGTACCGGCGCCGCGCCGCTCGGCCTCGCTCGCGACCACGAACAGCTTGAAGGTCGCATCCGGGCGAACCACCGTGCCGATGTCCCGGCCCGCGAGCACGGCCCCTCGGCTGCCGCCGAAGCGGCGCTGGAACGGCAGGAGCGCTGCACGCACCGCCGGCACCGCCGCCACGATCAGCCCCCCTGGCCGACGCCCTCGCCGCGCAGGCGCTGCGGCGTCGGCCGGCGCCAGCGGCCGCCTGCACCGCCGCCGCGGCGCTCCTTGGGGTCCTGGCCGCGGTCGAGCATGGGCGGGCGACGGCTCGGTAGAGCAGGCCGGTATCGAGGAAGGCGAGATCGAAGTGCTCGGCGAGGCGCCGCGCCAGCGTGCTCTTGCCGGATGCCGCCGGTCCGTCCACGGCGATGACGACGGGGGCGCTCAACGCGCGGCCTCGACCGGGCCGATCGCGGCGCCGAGCCCATTCATCAGCGTGCCGAAGCCCGGAAAGCTGGTCTCGATCGCCTCGGCACCCTGGACCGTCACGGGCGCGGCCGCGAGGCCGCCCAGGACGAGGAAGCTCATGGCGATGCGGTGGTCGAGGCGCGCGTCGATCAGGGCACCGCCGGCCGGCGGCTCGCCGCCATCGACGATCAGGTCGTCGCCCTCGATCGCGACCTTGACGCCGCAGGCGGCGAGCCCCTCGGCCATGGTGGCGAGGCGGTCGCTCTCCTTGACCCGCAGCTCGTGCAGGCCACGCATGATCGTGGTGCCGCGCGCAGGCGGCCGCCACCGCCAGCACCGGATATTCGTCGATCATGATCGGCGCACGCGCCGCCGGCACCTCGACGCGCGCCGGCCGCCCTCCGCCTCACCACGAGGTCGCCCACGGGCTCGCGCCGACCGTCCGCTCGCCCTCGATCGCGATCTCGGCACCCATCTCGCGCAAGGTGGTATAGAGGCCGGTGCGCAGCGGGTTGAGGCAGATGCCCTCGAGCCTGACCGACGAGCCCGCCGCTGCCGCCGCCGCCACCGCCGGGAACGCCGCCGAGGAGGGATCGCCCGGCACGGTGAAGCTGGGCGGCAAGCTCGGGCTGGCCGCGGACGGTCACGCGCCGGCCGCCGGCCGCGAGCGGCTCGCTCCTGACCGTGGCCCCCATCGCCTGGAGCATGCGCTCGGCATGATCGCGCGACGCCGCGGGCTCGATCACCGTGGTCTGCCCGGCGCGTGCAGGCCGGCGAGCAGGACCGCCGACTTCACCTGGGCCGAGGCGACCGGGCTCTCGTAGGTGATGGGCAGGAGGTCGCCGCGGCCGGTCACCGCCAGCGGCAACCGCCCGCCGCCGCGCGACAGGAAGGCGGCCCCCATCCGGCTCAACGGCTCGATCACCCGGCGCATCGGCCGCGAGCGCAGCGAGGAGTCGCCGGTGAGGAAGCTGGTGAAGCCGTGGCCGGCGAGCAGCCCCATCAGCAGGCGCGCGCCGGTCCCGGCATTGCCCATGTCGAGCACGTCCGCGGGCTCAGCGAGGCCGCCCACGCCCACACCCCAGACGCGCCAGCTGCCGGTCCCGCCGCGTTCCAACTCCACGCCCATGGCGCGCAGGGCGCCGGCGGTGGCGAGCACGTCCTCGCCCTCGAGCAGGCCCTCGATCCGGCTCTCGCCGACGGCCATCCCGGCCAACATGAGCGAACGGTGCGAGATCGATTTGTCGCCCGGCACTCGGACAGCACCGGAAAGAGCGCCGTGCGGCGCCGCCCGCAACAACATGACCAGAGAACCTGCCGGCAGATGGACGCTTGAGATTGGCCCGCTCGCGCGAGGAAATTGCTTTTGACAGGTCGGATGGCGCATGGCAATTGCCCGCCTCGCCTTCGCACCTGCCACCCGGAGACTGCCTTTGGCCAAGCCGGAATGGGGCACGAAGCGGATCTGCCAGAGCTGTGGCGCCCGCTTCTACGACTTCGGCCGTTCCCCGATCACCTGCCCCGCCTGCGGTGCCGTGTTCGACCTCGAGATCCTCAACCGGGCGCGCCGGGCGCGGCCCGCGGTCCGCACCGTGGCGGCCAGCACCGAGATCGCCGCCGGCGAGGATACCGAGCTCGCGCCCGACGCCGAGCTGGAGGAGGCCGACGACGAGGTGGCCGTCGAGGAGGACGAGACGGTCATCGAGACCGACGACGGCGAGGAGGACGACAGCCTGATCGAGGACGCGTCCGAGCTCGGCGACGACGAGGACATGTCCGACGTGATCGACAGCGGCAGGGACGAGGAGTCTCGCTAGCAGCGCACAACTTGCTGCTTGCGCCGCCCAGGCGCCTTGCCTATGTAACCGCCACTTCGACGATGGGGCCGTAGCTCAGTTGGGAGAGCGCCTGAATGGCATTCAGGAGGTCGTCGGTTCGACTCCGATCGGCTCCACCAACTTCCATCCTGTACCCGGTTCCGCCGTATCTTCCCTATCGGGGAAGTGCCCTGTTCGGTCAGCGATAGCCGGCCTCTGCGAGCAGTCCGAAGAATAATCCGCCATCGGCACGGTCTGACGTTTCGACGCCGCCATTCTCGGTCATGAAAGCGACCGGATCGGCGGTGCGTTTGCCCTTTCCTTCAAGATAGGCGCCGAGACGGCGGGATTCCGCGACGATCCGCCGGTTAGCCGGGCCTCGGAGTCGATCGTAGCGCACGAGACAGTCCTCGATCTCCTCGCCCGCCAGGGCTGCGGCCAGCGCGATCGCGTCGTGCCCGGCTTTGATCGCCCCCTTCGCCACATGCGGCCGGGCGACGAACGCGGCGTCGCCGAGAAGGGCCACACGACCCACCGCCATGCCGGGCGACTCGAGATCGCCGATCATTTGGAAGAATGGCTGCGCCGCGTTGCGCACGATCTCCGCCCAGCATGGCGGGAGGAGCGCAGCCGCATCGTGGTGAAGCGCCGCGATCACTTCATCGCGGATCAGGTGCGGCGGGATGCCGTCGACATGAACCTTGCCCTCGGCATCGGTCTGCATGGCCTCGAGGTCGGCGACGCTGGCGGGTCGATACCAGACAAAGCTGTAGCGCCGTCGACCAGGGGCGAGGTCGTCGCCCTCGCCGGGCACCGGATAGCCGAGAATGTGCTCGCCATCGAGCAGCACCCAACCGAAGCGATGAAAGATCGCGGCATGGGTCGTCGGTGTCAGCGCCGCCTCGTCGATCATGCCCCGCCAGCCGACATAGCGCGCGTAGCGCATGTCGACATCGGGAAAAAGCTGCCGGCGCACGGTCGAGCGGACGCCATCCGCGGCGACGAGCAGGTCGGCAATCAAGCTGGAGCCGTCGGCAAAGCTCGCGACGACGCGGTTCCGGTCCTGGCCGAGCTCGACGAGGGTGGTGCCGCGACGAAACCGCTCGTCGGGGAATGCAGCCGAAAGAATTGAGTAGAGGCGTGCCCAGGAGGTGCAGAACTGCGGCATCCGGACTTCGGCGGCAATGGTCCCGTCACGGTTGAAGGCGGTGCGGCCGCCGACCGCAATGCCGACGGAACCATCGACCTCGCCGCCGGCTGCGAGCAGTCCCTGCAGCATCGGCGGATGGACGCCCAGACCCGCGCCACGACCTTCGAGCCGTTCCCTGCTTCGCTCGACCAGGGTGACGTCCCAGCCCGCGCGGAGAAGGGTGCAGCCCGCAAACAGGCCGCCAAGAGAGCCGCCGATCACCAGGGCACGGCGCATCGGGGAAATGTCCAGCCCGCTTGCGGGGTCTTCGGCACGAGCCTCGACCCCTGTCAGGAGTTCAGTCTAACGCACCCTTGCCGATCTCGATAAGGACACACTGGGCAATATGGCCCTGCATGCTGTGGGGGCGGCGCCCCGGGGCCGCAGTCAGAGCTCGCGTATCTGTCGCTCGACAGCATGGGCCGTTTACCGGACGATCGAGACGAGCGCGGGCTCCTTTCGGACCCGAAGCAATGCCTCGTCGATTGCTTCGGCAACGATGCGCTCGGCCGGGTCGCCATGACGCGGCCAGCGCCCAGCCAGCAGGTGAAGCGTTCCGCCTGGGAGGCGGCGCAGCGCCGCATCCACCGTGCATCGGAACTCCGCGCGGGTGGATGCACGGTCAAAGCGATGGCGCGGGCAGGCCAGCATCCCCGTATCCCTCCTTGCAGCACGACGATGCAATCGCGGATAGGGTCGAAGCTGACCGAATGCTGTGAGCCTGCGCACAAATGCAAAACCCAACGCAGGGTTCGCTCGGCGCTCCAAGGGCGTTTGTGAGCTGCCGTCACGGGCGAACCCACCGTACGGCAGGCGGCGCCGACAACAGCCCCGGCGCCACGTGGACGATCTCGGCCAACCGCTCCCCGGTCCGCTCAGGCGCCGTCGCGCCCGGGCCGGCGGACGGCTCTGATCTTCCCGCTGCTGCCGCCGCCGCAGAAGAACCGGTCGCCGCCATCGGATTCGAGCCCCGACACGCCCATGCCGGCAGGCATCTCGAGACTATCCAGGACCTCGCCCGTCCCCGGATCGAGGCGCCTGATCTCGCTCTGCTCGCCCTCCCAGGTGCCGTGCCACAGCTCGCCGTCGACCCAGCTCACGCCGGTGACGAAGCGGTTGGACTCGATGGTGCGGAGGATCGCCCCTGTCTCGGGGTCGATCTGATGGATCTTCCGGCCCCGATGCTGGCCCATCCAGAGCGTCCCCTCGGCCCAGGCGAGCCCGGAGCCGCCGCCGGGCGCGGGGATCGTGTCCAGCACATGGCCGGTCACCGGATCGATCTTCTGGATGCGATCCTCGGCGAGTTGGAACAGGTGCCGGCCGTCGAACGCTGTCCCCGCGTGGGCGGCGACCTCGAGCGAGCGTACCGTCCGGCCGCTGGCCGGATCGAGGGCGTTCAGCCGGTCGCCGGACGCGAACCAGACGTGCCGGCCGTCATAGGTGACGCCGTGCACGGCCTCCGCATCCGGAAAGGGCCCATACTCGCGAATGATCTCGGCGGATGCTCGTCTCATGCGATGAGGCTAGCCTCTCGGCAGGGGTGCCGGGAGTAACAAAACCGTCGGGAATCCGGGCACGGGCGGGGCCATCCAGCGGCGGGCCCGCCCGCGGCCGAACCACTGGACCCGGTCCGTCGCCGCGAGCGCGTCGAGGGCTCGCTGCACCGTTCGCTGGCTGGCGCCGAGCGCGATTGCGAGGGCCGAACTCGACCACGCCTCGCCGTCGGCGAGCAGCGCGAGCACCTCACCGTGCTCCACCTCCACCGGCTGCGCCAGCACGACGACCTCGCGGGCATGGCGCGGCACCAGGACGAACCCACGCCTGGTCGCCGTTACGGCCGCCAACTCACGCAGCGCCGCGCGCAGCCGCCCGACCTCGACCCGCAGGCGCGCGCGATGCGACTCGTCGGCCGACCTGCCGCCGAATGCCCGCGCCACGAGCGCGTCCCTCGACACATCCTTGGGCCAGGCCTCGCCCAGCGCACGTGCGAGCGTGAACAGGACCGGACGACCCGCGAGCGAGATCACGGTGCCCGGCTCCCGCACGGCATGACGGCACGCGTCGACGACGAGCGCCTGCGAGGCCTGCAGCGCCTCGACCTCGTCGAGCAGGAGCGGCCGCTCCTCGCCGCGCGCGATCAGCCGGGCCGCGGGTGCGCGCAGCACGAGCGAGGCGCGCTCAACCTCCGCCATCAGCCCCGGAATGCCGGCTAGGCGCGCCGCGCTGGCGGCGCGAGCCAGCGCCGCGCGCGCCGTCTCCGTCCGCAGGCGGCGCATTGCGATCCCTGCTGCGACCAGCTCGTGCGCGGTCCTTGAGGCGAGGGGCAGGGTCGCCGGATCGAGCGCCGCGAGCCCGCGCTCGGCCTCGTCGAGCCGCCCGAGCAGGAGCAGGCGCCTGATCCCGAGATAGCGGGCATGCGCGGCGTTCGCACGGTCGCCGTGCCGCTCGAGCGTCGCCCGCGCCGCCTCGAGCGCCTTCTCCGGCCAGCCCAGATCACGCGACACGAAGGCGATCTCGGCCTCGGCCACGACGCATCTCGCGCGCGCCACCGCCTCCCGCGGGCCGAACGCGCGCGCCGCCCGTCGCACGAGCGCCTTCGCCCGGGCGAGATCCCCGAGCTGCGCCATCGCGATCCCGCGCAGCACCAGTGCCGGCGCATCCTCGCGCAAGGCGACCCGGTTCAAAGCACCGAACGGATCGCCCGCCGCGAGCGCGCGCGCCGCGGCCGTGATCAGCGAGTCCACTCGAATCCCGCCAGACTTGTCACTCTCACCGCCCCGACCCCGGCCATAGCCTGCCCGACGCTCGCCCAGGACATCGCGGTGGGAGCGGAGCAGGATCGATGCAGGACCACAACACCGGACCATGCGACGGGCATCATGCGGTGCGTCCTTCGGGTGCGCTCGGCCCCGCCGAATGGCTGTGCCTCGGGGCGGCGCCGACCTTCGCGCTCATGGCGCTGCTGACGGCCATCCGGGGCGGTGAGCCTTCCCACATACTCTGCTCTGCCGCGGGTGACGCATCGCCGCTCGGCGGGATGGCGGCGATGTACCTGCTGATGAGCGCCTTCCATACACCGCCCTGGCTGAAGCTTTTGTCGGGCGCCCGCAAATCCCGCCACACTTGTCACTCACGCCCGTCGCCCCCGGCGAGCAGGCTGACCATGACGACCAACGGATGGAGATCGACATGACGTCGAGTCACGCGACCGGAACCCGCGAGGAATGGCTGGCCGCCCGCCTGGAGCTGCTCGAGGCCGAGAAGGAGCTGACGCGGCGCAGCGACGAGCTGGCGCGCCGACGACAGGCGCTGCCGTGGGTCCCGGTCGACAAGGAGTACCGGTTCACGACCGACGCAGGCGAGGCATCGCTCGCGGACCTGTTCCGCGGCCGCTCGCAGCTCCTGGTCTATCACTTCATGTTCGGCCCGACCTGGGCGGCGGGGTGCCCGTCATGCTCCGGGATCGCCGACGGATTCGACGGCATCTTCGTCCATCTGGCCAACCACGACGTGATGCTCTGGGCAGTATCGCGAGCGCCGCTGGCCAAGCTGCAGGCCTACAAGCAGCGGATGGGGTGGACCTTTCCCTGGGCCTCCTCCCTTGGCAGCGACTTCAACTTCGACTTCGATGTCGCGTTCACCGAGGAGCAGCAGCGGGCCGGGGAGATCGAGTACAATTTCCGCCGCGCCGGCCACGCGATGGACATGACGCCCGTCCCGGAGCCGGTCGCCCGCTTCGCCGCCAGCTGCGGCACCGACGCGCCGGCGTTCTCGCGCGACCGGCCCGGCTTGAGCGCGTTCGCGCTCGAGGACGGCGTCGTCTACCACACCTACTCGACCTATGCGCGCGGGCTGGACGGCCTCTGGGGGATGTTCCAGTGGCTGGACCGGGCACCCAGGGGCCGCAACGAGACGGGCCCGTGGTGGCGACGGCACGACGAATACGAGGGGCGTGGAGCAGCCTGATCCACTGAATAATTTAGGCCGGAACGCCGCCCCTTCCCGCCCCGCCTGCCGGTGGATCGAGCGAGATCGGCTGGGCCGGTCATCGAGTCCCGACCACTCGACGACCGCTCGGCGCTCGGCCGACGATGCGCCGTACCGGCTCAGGCGGCCGACGGATCAGCCGGCGGGCGCGGCTCGCGCGGGGGCTTGGGCGGCTGGGTCAGGACCGCGACGCGATTCATGAAGCCGGCCTCGTCGCCGCGGGCGAGCAGCGGTGCTGCGTCCGCCATCGCGTCCAGCAGCGGCTCCAGCCACGTCTGCTCGACCTTGTGGAAGTCCGACAGGACATGGCCGGTGACCCGGTCCTTGTGCCCGGGATGGCCGATGCCGATCCGCACCCGCCCGAACTCGCGCGAGCCGAGGCAGGCATCCGTGCTGCGCAGGCCGTTGTGGCCGGCGACCCCGCCGCCCTGCTTCACCCGTACCTTGCCGGCGGCGAGGTCGAGCTCGTCGTGGAACACGACCACATCCGCGAGCGGCAGCTTCATGAACCGGACCGCCTCGGCGACCGAGCGCCCGGACTCGTTCATGAAGGTCTGCGGCTCAAGCAGCCAGATGCGCTCGCCGTCGAGATTGCCCTCGGCGAGCCGGCCCCGGAAGCGCTGCCGCCAGGGCCCGAAGCCGTGGCGCCGGGCAATCCGCTCGACGGCCATGAAGCCCACATTGTGGCGCTGGCCGGCATAGCGGTCACCGGGATTGCCCAGCCCGACGAACAGCTTCATCGGGCGGAGTCCCTCGGGCCGATCAGGTGGCCGGCGTCTCGGTCGCGGCCGCGGCCTCGGTCGCCACGGTCGGCGGCACGATCGAGCAGATGGTGAAGTCGCGATCGGTGATCGCCGACTTGACCCCCTCGGGCAGCGTGACGTGGCTGATGTGGATCGAATCGCCGATCTCGCGCCCAGCGAGGTCGATCACGATCTCACCCGGGATGGCGTCGGCCGGGCAGACCAGCTCGAGCGAGCGGCGGACGATGTTGAGCACGCCGCCACGCTTCAGGCCAGGTGACTGCTCCTCGTGGACAAAGCGGACCGGCACGTCGACATGGATCAGCGCACCCTGCTCGGCGCGCAGGAAGTCGACATGCAGCGGCAGGTCGGTGACCGGGTGGAGCTGCGCCTCCCGGGGCAGGACCTTCAGCTTCTCACTGCCGAAGTCGAGCTCGAACACCGTGCTGAAGAAGCGCGGATTCTTGGCCAGCGCCAGGCTGATCTCCTTGATCGGCATGGCGATCTGCAGCGGCGCGTCCTTGCCGCCATAGATGATGGCCGGGATCTTGTTCTCGCGCCGGAGCTGGCGTGCGGGGCCCTTGCCCGTCTTCTCGCGCTTCTCGGCCTGGAATACCGTGGTCATCTCGCTTCCTTTCGCCCCTCCGGCACGCCGCCTCTGCGACGCCCCGGACAGACCCTGCTGTCCCTGCTCAGTCGAACAGGCTGGAGACCGAGCTCTCGCTCGAGATCCGGCTGATCGCCTCGCCCATGAGCTGCGCCACCGAGAGCACGCGCACCTTGGAGGTGACCCGCACGCCCTCGCTCGGCCGGATGCTGTCCGTGATCACCAGCCGCTCGAGCGAGCTGGCCGCGACCCTCGCCACTGCCCCCGCGGAGAGCACCCCGTGGGTGACGTAGGCCTGCACCGACACCGCCCCGGCCTCCAACAGCGCATCGGCGGCGTTGCACAGGGTGCCGCCGCTGTCCACGATGTCGTCGACCAGGATGCAACGCATGCCTTCGACGTCCCCGATCACGTTCATGACCTCGGAGACGCCGGCACGCTCGCGGCGCTTATCGATGATGGCCAGATTCACGTCAAGGCGCTTGGCGAAGCCGCGCGCCCGGCTGACCCCACCCACATCGGGCGAGACGACCATGAGGTTCTCGCCGCCGACATGGTCGAGGATATCGGGCACCATCAGCGGCGCGGAGTAAAGATTGTCGACCGGGATGTCGAAGAAGCCCTGGATCTGCCCCGCATGCAGCTCCATCGTCAGCACCCGATCAGCACCGGCCTCGGTGATCAGGTTCGCGACCAGCTTGGCCGAGATCGGTGTCCGCGGCCCCGGCTTGCGGTCCTGGCGGGCATAGCCGAAATAGGGGATCACGGCCGTGATGCGCCTGGCGGACGCGCGCTTGAGCGCGTCGATAATCACCAGGAGCTCCATCAGATTGTCGTTGGCGGGGTAGGAGGTCGACTGGATCACGAACACGTCCTCGCCGCGGACGTTCTCGTGGATCTCGACGAACACCTCCATGTCGGCGAAGCGATGGACGGTAGCCTTGGTCAGCTCGACCCGCAGCGAGGCCCCGATCGCCTCGGCCAGGGGTCGGTTGCTGTTGCCGGCGAGCAGTTTCATGCAAGGGTGTCCGGGCACGGCGGGCGAGCAGGGCGGCGGGTTCTAGCAAGCGCCGGCCGGCGAGTAAACGTTTCGGGACGGGGAGCAGCAGCGCGCCATCCCAGAGGATCAGCAGGCAGCGCCCGCCTGCGCAGGCACACGGGCCGACCGGCCGGCAGTCGCTTTGGCTGCAGCAGTCGAGCCCGTCCGCAATCGGCTGTCCGAGTACGACAAGCTGCGGGCCAGCACGGATGCCCACATGGCCGGCGAGCTCGAGTGACCAATGTCATGCAGCGGCCCTGCATTTCCCCGTCAGTCGGTGAGCTCGCGGAATCGCATCAGGCCGCTCTCGGACAGAAAGAGCGCCAAGCCGTCGTCCCCCACCTCGTAGCCCTCGGTCCGGCCGAGCGCGTCGAGGAAGGCGCGCTCTTCGTCCATGGCCGGCGACGGGCACGCCATCATGGTAGCGCCCATGCCGCTGAAGACGAGCTCGCGCTCGTGCACCTTGGCGGTCGCGAACCATCGATTGCAGCCACCCTTGCCGGAGGCCTTGCCCATGGGGGTATCGATCGCGAGCGTGATCATCGCTCCCGGATGCAGCACCTCCACGCCACCGCGTGGCTGCAGCTCGTACAGCCGCCAGACCTTGCCCGCGAACGGGTCGGCCGGCGGCTCCACGGCAAGCTTGCGGACCATCTCCACCAGCACGGTACGGATGCTGCTGCCGTCGGCCGGCGGGTTCTCGACCGGGAACTCCTCGACCTCGAGCCGGTAGCGGTAGCCCGGCTCGAAGGTGAAGTTCTCGATCTGGCCGTGGAAGGTGCGCCAGTCGGACTCGCCGACGCCGCGTACGCGCAGGCACTGCGTGCGGGCGACCCCGCTGCACTCCACGAGCCGGCTGTCGACCTCCAGCATCCGCGTCGCGGCCCAGGCCGGTGAGACAAGCGCCGCGGCGGCGAGCATAAGGGCTGTGAAGGCGCGCATGTGATCATCCCGTCCGGTGCGTCGCTCCACTAGCAGCGACGTTGGAGCAGCAACATCCCATCCCGGCGCCCGCTTCTTCTCCCGGACCGCACCATCGCCTACATAGCGCTCGCCAGCTCGGAGCCAGTTCCTTGACCCTTGCCGCCTCCCCCGCCGCCGCGGCCGCCGCCCGGCGGCGTACGCTTGCCATCATCTCGCACCCCGACGCGGGCAAGACCACGCTGACCGAGAAGCTGCTCCTGTTCGGCGGCGCCATCCACCTCGCCGGCGAGGTCAAGGCCAAGGGCGAGCGCCGCCGCGCGCGCTCCGACTGGATGAAGATCGAGCAGCAACGCGGCATCTCGGTCACGACCTCGGTCATGACCTTCGAGTATGGCGGCTGCACCTTCAACCTGCTGGACACCCCGGGCCACGAGGATTTCAGCGAGGACACCTACCGGACCCTGACCGCGGTCGATTCGGCGATCATGGTGCTGGATGCCGCCAAGGGCATCGAGCCGCAGACCCGCAAGCTGTTCGAGGTCTGCCGCCTGCGCGACATCCCGATCATGACCCTGGTCAACAAGATGGACCGCGAGGCGCGCGACCCGATCGAGCTGCTCGACGAGATCCACGACCAGCTCGCCCTCGACACCGCCCCGATGAACTGGCCGATCGGCATGGGCCAGAACTTCAAGGGCGTGTTCGACCTCGTCGCTCGCAACTACGTCCTGCTCGGCCAAGGCAGCGGCCTGGACTCGGAGGACGTCGTCCCCGAGCGCGACAATAGCCTCGCCGCGCGCGTGCCCGAGGCGCAGTTCGAGGAGCTGAGGGAGCAGCTCGACCTGGTCGAGGGTGCCCTGCCCGCCTTCGACCGGGCGAGCTACCGCGAGGGCCATCTGACGCCGGTCTTCTTCGGCAGCGCCTTGCGCAATTTCGGCGTCCGCGCCCTGCTCGACGCGCTCGCTGCCCACGCCCCCTCGCCACGGCCGCAGCCGACCGACCAGCGCACGGTCGAGCCCGGCGAGGACAAGGTCTCGGGCTTCGTCTTCAAGGTCCAGGCCAACATGGATCCCAAGCACCGCGACCGGGTCGCCTTCGTCCGCCTCTGCTCGGGCCGGTTCCAGCGCGGCATGAAGCTGAACATGGTCCGCCACAGCAAGCCGATCGCCATCTCCAGCCCGATCTTCTTCTTCGCCCGCGAGCGCGAGATCGCGGAGGAGGCCTGGCCCGGCGACATCATCGGCGTGCCCAACCACGGCCAGCTCCGGGTCGGCGACGCGCTGAGCGAAGGCGAGCCCATCCGCTTCACCGGCATCCCGAACTTCGCGCCCGAGATCCTGATGCGCGTGCGGCTGGGCGACCCGATGCGCGCCAAGCATCTGCGCGCGGCGCTGGAGGATCTGGCGGAGGAGGGTGTGACCCAGGTGTTCCGGCCGCAGCTCGGCGCCGAGTGGGTGGTGGGGGTCGTCGGTCAGCTGCAGCTCGACGTGCTGCGCACCCGACTCGAGGCCGAGTACAACCTGCCGATCGACTTCGAGCCCGCCCCCTACGTCACCGCGCGCTGGTGCGCCGCCGACGACCCCAAGGAGCTCGAGCGCCTCAAGGAGGCCAAGCGCGCCAGCCTCGCCACCGACCGCGACGGCAACCCGGTCTTCCTCGCCCGCAACAACTGGGATCTTGGCCGGGTCCAGGAGGACTTCCCGAAGGTGCGGTTCACGGCGACGCGCGAGCGGCACTGAGCGCGTCGCGCCGTCGCGCACCGGATTGATTGAGGTCAATTTTCGAGAATGAGAGGTGTGATAGAAATCCGATTGTCCAAAGTATTCTAACCGTGAGCACAAAGAGATGACTCAGCGCTCAACTATACCGCATGTGTCCCATCATCGGGCCGTGCTTTTGGGCCCCGTCGTCGCTCTGCTGGCAATGCCCGCATGGGCGACCAGCGTCACCGAGCGGATCAGCGTTGGCCCTCGCGGCGTGCAGGGCTCGGACTTCGGGGTCTCCAGCACGTCCTCGGTGTCGGCGAGCGGCCGGTACATCGCCTTCGAGTCCGCCGCCGACAATCTCGTGGCCGGTGACACGAACGACAATTCCGACGTGTTCCTGCGCGACCGGAAGGTGGGCACAACGCGTCGCATGAGCCTCGGCCCGCAAGGGGTGCAGGGCAATGGGCCAAGTCGAGGCGCCGTTGTTGCGGCGGGCGGGCGCTTCGTCGGCTTCAGCTCGCTCGCGACCAATCTGGTCGCCAACGACACCAAGGGCCATTGGGACGCCTTCGTGCGAGATCGCGGCACCAGCGCCACCGAGCGTGTCAGCGTCAGCTCGGCGGGTGTCGAAGGCAACGATGACAGCTTTCTCTGGGCGATCTCCTCGGGGGGGCGCTTCGCACTGCTCGTCTCCGATGCTTCGAACCTGGTCCCGGGCGACACCAACGCCGCGCCTGACGTGTTCCTCCGCGACCGCCGGTTGAGCTTGACCAGGCGCATCAGCGTGGGTGCCGGCGGCGTTCAGGCGGATGGCGGTAGTTTCGGCGCCGACATGTCCGCGAACGGCCGGTTCGTCACGTTCGAGTCCGATGCGACCAACCTCGTCGGCGGTGACACCAATGGGCATCACGACATCTTCCTGCGGGACCAGCGGACCGGCACCACCACCCTCGTCAGTATCGGGCGGGGAGGCCAGCCGGCCGACGATGACAGCCTCTACCCGGCGATCTCCGCCGACGGGCGTTACGTGTCGTTCTCCTCTCTCGCCAGCAATCTGGTCTCAGGAGACACGAACAGCCAAGCCGACATCTTCCTATATGATCGGCTGTCGCGAAAAACCGAGCGGGTCAGCGTGACCTCGGCTGGCCGCCAAGGCGAGGGAGGTGCCTACAGGTCATCCATCTCCGCGGACGGGCGGTTCATTACCTTCGAATCGAGCGATTCCGAGCTGCTGCAGGGTGACACCAACGACGCCTTCGACGTCTTCCTGCGCGATCGCGTCCGCGGCACGACCCGGTTGCTGAGCGTCGCGCTGGGCGGCGGCGTCGGCAATGGCTCGAGCGAGGCCCCGGCTATCTCCGCCGACGGGAGCACCGTAGCGTATGAGTCGGAGGCGTCGAACCTGGTGCCCGATGACACCAACAAGGCACGCGACATCTTCGCGCGCGTGCCAGCCCACTGAGCGGATCCGGACCGCGTTGCCCTCGTCGTCGCCTGATCAGGAGGCCGTGCCGCCGCCGGCCTCCTGCCGGAAGAACAGGTAGGCGAACGACAGGAAGGACGCGATCAGCGGCGCCTGCAGCCAGGCATTGCCGACCGCGGCAAGATCGGCGAGCGCCGTCAGCGCGATGCTGCCGGAGGCCTCGGCGGCCCAGGCGAGCAGGAAGGCCAGCGCCAAAGCGGCGATCGCCACGGGCAGGGTGGCGAGGAAGAAGCCGAGCACCAGCCGCCAGCCATTGCCGTGGGTGATGCGCCAGGAGCCGGCCGGCGTGATCGCGCGGTCGTCGATCGCCGTGGCCGGGAACACGAGCTGCAGCCGCATCGCGACGTAGATGCAGACGATCATCAGCACGGGTGCCAGCAGGATGCCGAACCCGGGCGAGAACTCCTCGCCCTCGCCCACCCCCATGGTCGCGAACAGGGCGGCCAGCGGCAGGATGCCGACCAGGAAGGCCAGCATCAGCGAGAGCGCGAAATAGCGGATCACCCGCCGGTCGATCGGCGCCATGCGCGCCGTCAGCGGATCGTTGGCGAGCAGCCGGCGGTGCCAGGCCACGGCCACCGCCGCAGCACCCAGGGCGACTGCCAGGTCCGCGGCCGTACCGAGCAGGGGGACGCTGTGGCCGAGCATCATCAGCGCCCAGCTCAGCACGAGCCACAGCCCACCGACCCGAAGCAGGCCCTGCAGATTGCCCAGCACGTCGAGATAGGCGTGACGGGCCAGCCGCCACGCCGGCAGCTTGGTCATCGCGATCGGTCCGGCGCCGACGACATGGGGGTCCTGTCCGTGTAGCATGATCGCGGGTGCCATAGCAGGGAGCCGCCGACATCGCCATGCGAACCATCCGCCTCGTCTGGCTGACCGCCGGCGTCGTCGCCCTGTCCGCCGCGCAGGCCTTGGCGGCCGAGCCGACCCTGCGACGCGTGCTGCTCTCCACCGGCGGCGTCGGCTATTTCGGCTTCGAGGCGGTGCCCGACGCCGAGGGCCACATCCGCCTGACCGTGCCGCTCACCCAGGTCGACGATCTGCTCAAGAGCCTGACGGTCATGGGCGGCGATGGCAACGTGCGCGGCGTGAGCCTGCTCGGCCCGACCCCGCTCTCCGACCTGTTCCGCGACGCGCCGTTCGGCGAGAGCGACCTCGTCGACCTGCCGAGCCTGCTTCTGCGCCTGCGCGGTGCCGAGATCGAGGTCACGGGTCCCGCGACGCTGCGCGGCCGCATCCTGGCCGTCGCCCGCGAGGATGTGATCGAGGACGGGCGCGCCAGCGTGCGCCATCGCCTCAGCCTCGCGGGTGGGGACGGCATCCAGTCGGTGATCCTGGAGACCGTCTCGAGCCTCACCTTCGCCGACCAGGCGCTGCGCGAGCATCTCGGCCTGGTCCTGGCGCGGCTGGCCGAGAACGGCGCCGAGCAGACCAGGCAGCTCGACCTGGCGCTGGGCACCGGCTCCACCGCACCGGTCACCATCGGCTACCTCGCCGAGACGCCGCTGTGGAAGGCCAGCTGGCGGCTGGTCGTGGGCGAGACGGACGGGCTGCTGCAGGGCTGGGCCGTGCTCGAGAACGCCGGCGGCCAGGACTGGCGCGACGTCGCGGTCACCTTGGTCGGCGGTGCCCCGCGAGCGCTGCGCCAGTCCCTGTTCGCGCGCCAGTATGTCGAGCGGCCGGAGTTCCCGGGCGCGATGCCGTTGGCGAAGGCCGCGGGCCGGGTGGCACCGCAGTTCGCGGCCGCGCCGCCGGCAGCCGACATGGGCGTGGCGGAGCAGGCCGCTCCGACGGTGCTGGAGACGGGGCCGGCCCAGGAGCTGACCGCGCAGACGCTGTTCCCGCTGCCGCAGCCGGTCACGCTGGCGGTCGGGCATACCGCCATGGCGCCGATCGTGGATCGCCGGCTGCCGATCGAGCGCGTCGCCCTATACCGGACGGCCGAGGGTGGCCCCCATCCGAGCGCCGCCATCCGTCTGCGCAACGAGACCGGCGCCAGCCTGCCGGCGGGGCTCGCCACGCTCTACGAGGCCTTGCCCGGAGGTGGGCTGACCTTCCTGGGCGACGCGCCGCTGCCGCAGTCCGCTCCGGGCCGCGCCGAGATGCTGGCCTATGGCCGTGACACCGCGGTCCAGGTCGACATGCGCAGCGAGATGCGCGGGCGGATCGATCGCGCCAGCGTGGTGGACGGCGTGCTCGAGGTCACCAAGATCGAGCAGCAGCGCTTCGTCTATGCCGTCGACCTGGCCCCCGGCGCTGCCCGGCGCAGCTTCGTGCTCGAGGAGCCAGGCCGTCCCGACTGGCGCCTCGCCGAGCCCTCGGATGCGGTCGTCGAGGACGGCGTCGTGCGCATCTCCCGTCCTCTCGCGCCGGAAACCCCGCTCGAGATCGCCGTGACCTTCGAGCAGCCCCAGACCAGCCGCCTGGCCCTCCTCGACGACGATGCCGAGGCGCTCCGGCTCGAGTTCGCCGGGCTGGAGCTGCCACCGGGGCTGCGCGACGCCCTGGCCCGGCTGCAGGAGCTCTCCGGGCGCGTCGTCTCGATCGAGCGGGAGATCGAGGCGGCGGAGCAGCGACGCGACGAGCTCGCGCGCGATCAGGGGCGCCTGCGCGACAATCTGGGTGCCGTGCCTGCGGGCAGCGATCTCGCTCGTCGCTACCTCGCCGGCCTGGCCGCGAGCGAGGACCAGCTCGCCTCGGTTACGGCCGAGGTGGAGCGCCTGCGCACGGACCTCGCCGCCGCCCGCAACGACCGGGCCGACTATGTCCGCAACTTGCGGCTTTAGGCGTCCGTGCCGGGCGGCGGGACGCGAATCGCCGACGGCGCCGCCTGATCCTTGGGCGGGAGGGCCGGCTGCGGCAGCGCGTAGAAGCGCGGTGCGCGGTCATCCAGCGACTTCTCGAACGGTAGCCGCATGCGCAGCGCCGTCTGCTGCTCGGCCGCGGCACGCGCCGCCTGCTGCAGCTGCTCGGCGGCCCGCTTGTCCCAGGGCAGGCGGTAGGCGCGCGGCTCGACGATGCCGTCGAGCTGCAGCCAGACATAGATCGCCTCGTCCTCGACCGTGGCGCTGCCCAGGACCGTCGCCTCGCCGACCTTGGCGAGGAACCACTCGAAGCCCGCCGGCTTCGGCCTGCTCAGGAGATCGAGCATGGCGCCGTAGGCCGTGCCCATGAGAGCGAAGGCCAGGGCCAGGGCGCCGGCCTTGAGCGGTAGTCGCCGCGGCGACCAGATGCAGATCATGGCCAATGCGGCCGCGAGGAAGGCCGTCACCGCGAACAGGGGCGTGAGGTCGTTCATGACGGCTGCCAGTCGCGCAGGGGCTTCTGCAAGCTCGTCACGCTGCCGGGCACCAGCGCCCCGGCGGCATCGAGCCGGAAGCGGAACACCGTGATCTCCTGACCCTCGCGCGTCAGCGAGACCGAGGAGGCCAAGATCTGCTTCGAGGTCTGCTGGTCCGCCGCCTTGACGCTCGCCACCACGGTCACAGGCACATCGCCACCGAGCTCGTTGCGGTAGAGATGCAGATTGACCGTATACTCGCCCCGCGGCAGCCCGCGCGCGAAGCTGATCTCGTAGTTCAGCCCGGTCGCGTCGGCCCGGGTGCCGAGATCGTCGCGCAGCAGGTTGAAGATGGCACCACCCTTGTTGGAGTAGCCCACGGGCACGTCGCCGGGCGCCTGCACCCAGAGGTCGACGTCCGCATCGACACCGTCGGGCCAGCGCGCCTCGATCATCACGTTGCCCGGCGGTTGGGCCGTCTCGGTGGCCGCCGCCTTGGCCTGCTGCTCGCCGATGTGCGGCAGGAGGAGGACCGCCACCGTGACGAAGCCGCTGAGCGTGAGCATGATCAGATCGCGGAACACGACGTCGCCGTCGTCCGCCGCCTCCTCGTCAAAGGGCTGCATCGCGCTCTCCGACCTCCACCACGCGGGTCAGGACGTGCGTGGCGCCCGTCTCGAGCAGGCGGAAATTGACCATCAACCAGACATTGAGCACTGAGCCGACCAGGGTCTTGTAGAGCGCCATCGCCATGCCGTGCAGGAGTGTGGCGACCATGGGGCCGATCGCCGCCGCATCGGTGACGGCCGCCTGGTTGACCCCCGACAGCGCGATGATGAACCCGATGATCGTGCCGATGAGGCCGAGCAGCACGAGCGTGCTCGCCATGTGGCGCACGGGTGCTATGCGATGCAGCAGCTTCAGCCGCAGGGCGCCGGCCAGCGCCGCGCGGGTATGGCCGTCGCGCCCCGCCACCTCCCGCAGCAGGTTGGTGGTGCGCGCGGGCGGCCCGAGCGGCCACTCCTCGAGCGCGTTGAGCTCGCGCGACAGCATCAGGATCTTCTGCCCGGTCCAGACCAGGCCGACGATGAACAGCGCGAGGATGGTCTTGCAGATGTGCGTGTCGTCGGCGGCGAGGATCCTGCCGATCCAGCCCTGCAGCCAGACCGCGGCGAGCAGCACGAGCCCGGTGCCGTTGATCGCGACGAACCGCAGGAAGAGCAGATAGCGGTGAAGGGTGGCGCGCGCGATCGGGCCGCGTCGCGCGGGCTGCCAGGGTTGGCCCGGCGCGACGGCTGCGGCAGGTGCGACCGCCGCGGTGATGGTCTGCAGCATGAGCATGACTCCGCCATCCTGCGCGCCGCGCAGAATGCGGCGGGCTCGTGTCCGTCAAGCCGTCAGGAACCGCGCCCCTGGTTGCGCCGCCTCGCCGGCGGCGCTCCCCCGCGAGGTTGCAGATATGACACTCGGTTGGTGAAAGCTCGCCATTCGGGAGATCGGCCACCGATTCTATACTTCAGGTTGAACAGGATTTCAACCCTAACGCGAACCTATTGCGACATCCGACCGGCAGGCGCGCGACCGCGCCCGGATCGTACACACGCCCCGTGGGGCAGAAAGAAATCCATAGGACCAGACGTGCGTTGAGCGATCACATCTCACTGCGCTCAATATGATATCGGCGCATCATCAAATAAAACTGAGTCCTATCGCCCACATGAACCCTTGCATATCTCGATCGATTTATCACGATACCAGATTGACTTACGGCCTGAGACGCGTCTCATATATTTTAAAGTATCAATCAAGTACAGTAAAATCATCGATATGCCAGTGTGGCGACACGCCGGATCACGCCCGCTCGGCCGAGTCGCGCCGAGGCTGGGAAAGCGTGGACGGCGCGGCCTCACGCCGCGGGGTGCCGACTGCGACGTCAAGCAAAACAGTTTCCGATCATTGCAGCATTATTCGAGACCGAATCCTCTTGCATGGGATTCGCGCCATGATATGCGATGCCGCTGCATGCGTCATGTCAAAGGAGTGCGTTGATGACCCTGGACGAGCTCAACTCCGCCGTTGCCACCGCCACGAGCAAGCCCAAGAGCGAGGCGAGCAAGGCTGTCGCAGCCGTGCTGCACGGCATCCAGGATGCCCTGAGCAAGGGCGACAAGGTCTCGATCGCCGGCTTCGGCGTGTTCGAGGTGGTCGAGCGTCCCGAGCGCGAGGGCCGCAATCCCCAGACCGGTCAGACGATCAAGATCGCGGCCAGCAGGGCCGTCAAGTTTAAGCCCGGCCGCGGCCTGCGCGACGCCGTCAACGGCTGACGCTGCGAGCGCCAGGATCCCGCCCTTCAAGATCGGGCCGCTGCCGCGCGCATGGCGGCGCGGCCCGGTCGCATTCTGCCCCTAGATGTCTTCGCAGCGGTGAATGCCGCACTCGGCCTTATCGAGCTGCGACCAGCGCCCCGCCCGCTGGTCCTCGCCCTCGCGCACGGGGCGGGTGCACGGCGCGCAGCCGATCGAGGGGTAGCCCTGCGCGATCAGAGGATGCAGCGGCAGCTGGCCCAGCCGCCGGTATTGGCGGATGTCCTCCGGTATCAGCCCACCATCCCCGTCAGCGCCTAGCGCAGCGCCAAGCCCTCGAAGCCCTCCCACGCCTGCCGCACCCTATCGAGCGCGGCAAAGCCCGGAACCCGCCGGGTACCGCGATCACGGTCATTCGCCCGGTTCCATCGATGCTGATGGTCAATTGTCCGGAACAGATAGCACCCGGCGTCCGGCACGGATAAGGTCGTGCCGGGGTGCTATCGACCCGTAGGCTGGCACAGCGGTTGCTTCCTTCGGGCCGGGAACGAAAACGAGGTCCGGGCGATGCAGTCACAGGCTCAGGTCCAGTCCGCCGGGGCGCGCGGAGCGCTGGTCGACTACGACCCTGCCGACCATTTCTGTGAGCTCGGGCATGGCGCCGAGGTCAGCGCCCATGGGCGGACGATCCGGAGCCGCCTGGACGCGCTGGGTCTCGACGAGCTCGGCCATCGGGCGCGGGCGGCGGAGGCCGAGCTCTACAACCAGGGCATCACCTTCACGATCTACAGCGAGGGCGACGCGATCGACCGTATCCTGCCGTTCGACGTGATCCCGCGCCTGATCACCGCCGCGGACTGGGCGGTGATCGAGGCGGGCGTGCGCCAGCGCGTCCAGACGCTCAACCTGTTCCTGGCCGACGTCTACGGCCCGCAGAAGGTCCTCGCGGACGGCCTGATCCCGCCCGAGCTGGTGCTCGGCAACGCCAACTACCGCGCCGAGATGCAGGGCCTCGCGCTGCCCCATGGCACCTACATCCACATCAACGGCACCGACCTCGTGCGCGACCGGGAAGGCCGTTTCCGCGTCCTGGAGGACAATGGTCGCTCGCCCTCGGGCGTCTCCTACGTCGTCGAAAACCGCCACCTGATGCTGCGTTCCTTCTCCGATCTGATGAAGGACGTGCCGGTGCGGCCGGTCTCCGACTATGGCCGCCAGCTGCACGAGAAGCTGTGCGAGGTGGCGCCGGCGGGCGTGCTGGACCCGCAGGTGGCCCTGCTCTCGCCCGGCGTGTTCAACTCGGCCTATTTCGAGCATGTCTTCCTTGCCCGCGAGATGGGCGTCCCGCTGGTCGAGGGCCGCGACCTCGTGGTCGAGAACGACCTGGTCTACATGCGCACGGTGGCGGGCCCGGTCCGCGTCGACGTGATCTACCGGCGCCTGAACGACGATTTCCTCGACCCCGAGGCGTTCAATCCGGAGAGCATGCTGGGTGTCCCCGGCCTGATGCGTGCCTACCGCAAAGGCACGGTGGCGCTGGCGAACGCGATCGGCACCGGCGTGGCCGACGACAAGGCGGTCTATGCCTATGTCCCGCGCCTGATCCGCTACTATCTCGACCAGGATCCGATCATCGACAATGTCGAGACCCGTATCTGCCGCGAGCCGGACGCCCTCGCCTACACCCTCGACCATCTGGCCGAGCTGGTGGTCAAGCCGGTGGGCGAATCGGGCGGCTACGGCATCACGATCGGGCCGCGCGCGACCAAGGGCGAGCTGGCGCTCGCCCGCGAGCGACTCCTGGCCGACCCCGCCAACTACATCAGCCAGCCCATGATAGACCTCTCCGTCTCGCCCACCCTGATCGACGGTGCGGTCGAGCCGCGCCACGTCGACCTGCGGCCGTTCGCCGTGACCGGCCGGACCACCTGGGTCCTGCCCGGCGGCCTGTCGCGGGTGGCGCTCAAGCGCGGCTCGCTCGTGGTCAACTCCTCCCAGGGCGGCGGCTCGAAGGACACCTGGGTCCTGGCGGAGCGCGCGGCATGACCCGTCTCCTGTCGCGCTGGGCCGAGAGCCTTTTCTGGCTCGCCCGCTACATCGAGCGCGCCGAGAACCTCGCCCGCATCCTCGACGTCCAGGAGACCTTCGCCCGCGACAGCGGTGGGCGGAGCGACTGGCGGCTGCTCCTGGTGATCAACGCCGACGAGGCGGCCTTCTTCAAGCGGCACGCCGAAGCCGACAGCGCCTCGGTGCTGCGCTTCTACGTCACGGACCGGACGAACCCGACCTCGATCCTCGCCAACCTCCACGGCGCGCGCGAGAACGCGCGTGCCCTGCGGCCGCTGATCTCGACCGAGATGTGGACGCAGCTCAACATGCTCTACAACCGGGCCCTGGCGCTCAAGCCGAGCGACGTCGCGGAGGAGAAGCTGTCGGGCCTGTGCGACTGGATCAAGCGCGGCTGTGACGCCCATACCGGCATCACCGCCGGCACCTTCTACCGGGACGAGGGCTGGTGCTTCTACCAGCTGGGTGCTGCCATCGAGTGCGCCGACCAGGCCACGCGCCTGCTCGACGTCAAGTTCCTCAACTTCATGGCCCAGGCCGACCACGATCCGGGCTCGGCGATCGACAGCTTCTACTGGATGGCGCTGCTGCGCTCGGTCGCCGGCTACCAAGCCTTCCGCCGGCGCCATCCACGTGGGCTTGCCCCGGAGCAGGTCGCGGCCTTCATCCTCAGCGACCCCTGCTTCCCGCGCTCGGTCGCGAGCTGCCTCGGCACGGTCGACGAGCAGCTCACCGCCCTGCGCCGGCAGTACAATCTCCGCGCCGCCACCCCCGCCTTGCAGTTCATCGACGAGATCCGCGACAATCTCGACGTGCGCAAGGTCAAGAAGGCGATCGAGGCCGGCGAGCTGCACCGCTTCAACGACTTCCTGCAACGGGCGTTCATCGGGCTCACCGACCGGATCGGCACCGGCTTCTTCGGCTACAAGCCGGCGGGCGAGGCCTGAGCGTCGGGATATGACTGCGTCCGGCGCTTGACGGCCACCCTGCCGCCACCGACCTTGCCGGGCGTCATGAGCCGCCTCGAAGTCCGCCATACCACGATCTACCGCTATGCCCGGCCAGTCCGTTTCGGGCAGCACCGCGCCATGCTGCGCCCGCGCGACAGCCACGATCTGAAGCTGCGCTCGGCCGTGCTCACCGTGGCGCCCGCGGCCGAGGTGAGCTGGATGCACGACGTGTTTGGCAACTCGGTCACCCTGCTCGAGTTCGCCGACGCCGCCGACGAGCTGCGGATCGAGAGCCGGATCGAGCTCGAGCAGTATCCGCTCGACCGGCCCGACTACCGGCTCGCCGCCGACGCCGAGCGCTGGCCGTTCGCCTACGAGGCCGAGGAGCGGCGCGATCTCGGCCCGACCCTGGACCGGCACTATCCCGGCGGCGATTTGCGCGCCTGGGCGCTGGGGCTCCTGGGCAAGCGCGAGATGCCGACGGTCGAGCTGCTCACCCGCCTGACCCGCGAGATCAAGGAGCGCCTGCGCTACGTCGCGCGCGACAACGAGGGCACCCGGACGCCCGAGGAGACGCTGGCGCGTGGCGGCGGCACCTGCCGCGACTATGCCCTCCTGATGATGGAGGCGGTGCGCTCGCTGGGCTTCGCCGCCCGCTTCGTCACCGGCTACCTCTACGACCCTGCGCTCGACGGCGGCCCCACCGGCACCCAGGGTGCCGGCGCCACCCATGCCTGGGTCCAGGTCTACCTCCCCGGCGCCGGCTGGGTCGAGTTCGACCCCACCAACGGCATCGTCGGCGGCAGGAACCTGATCCGCGTCGGCGTCGCCAGGGATCCCGCGCAGGCGGTGCCGCTGGCGGGGACCTTCATCGGCGGGCCGAACGACTTCCTCGGCATGGAGGTCGAGGTCGAGGTCACGCGGGTCGATCTGGCTGCAGCGGCGTGAGCAGCGCCAGCCTACTGCGGGCCGTCAACCCCATCCGGATCGACGCCCCGCTCGCGGAGCCACGCCTCGACCTTGGGCGTGAACGGATCCTCGATCTGCCGGTGCAGCATGAGCGACTCGCGCGCACAAGCCAGCGCTGCCGTCTGATCCCCGAGCAGATCGTGCGCAACTGCCATGTTCCACAGCGCCGTGTTGGCACTGCGCCGGTCGCCGATCTCGCGCGTGATCGCGAGCACTTGCTCGTGGTGCTCGATCGCCCTGCGCGTTTCGCCGAGATCGGCCCAGGCGATGCCCAGATTGCCCAGCGCGCTGCCTTCGCCGAGACGGTCGCCGAGGGCTCGGCCGGCGGCTACGGCATCGTCGAGCCATGCGATCCACTCGCATTTCAGCAGACGGACGTCTAGGACGTACACACCGGCGTTTGTGTAGGCATAGGCTAGGCGAGCCGCGGCAGCTTGCGTCTCGCGATGCGTGGCCGCCCATCTCTGCCCAACGGCGATGTTCGGGCGCTCCTGGTCGAACAGGGCAAGGCCGTCCATCACACCACTGCCACCGGACAGATAGAGGTCGTCGGCCCGGGAGAGCACCGTACAATAGTGCTCAGCATGGGCCAATTCGGCCTGTAGCCGCGAATCGTCATCCAATCCTTCGCCGGCGGCAGTGCGAACCAGATCGTGCAGTCGATAGCGTTGCGTTTCGCGCTCGAAGACGAGCAGCGAGCGCGCTACCAGCCGGTCCAGTGCCTCGGTGGCGTCCGATTCAGTCGCACCCCACACCGCCGCGGCGGCGTCTGGGAGGAAGGCCGACGAAAAGACGGCGAGCCTGCGCCAGCGCGCCGCCAGGCCGGGGTCGTCGGCGTCGAGCAGAGCGCCGGTCAGGCCGAGCGTCGCCCTCACGTCGCGGGCGGCTTGGGGCACCTTCAGGCTATCCAGTCTTCGCCGTTCATCCGCCAGCAGGACGAGGTAGTCTGACACCTTCAGGTCACGTCGGAACTGCAAATACGCCCCGGCCGCGCGCAGGGCGAGCGGCAGTCGGCCGCACCGTTCCGCCAATGTGTCGATCTCGGAGTCCGTCGCGCGGCGGGCGTCGACGACGCCGCGCAGCAGCGCCCGCCCTTCCTCGGCCGACATCACATCGAGGTCGAGGCGGGTGGCACCGTCCAGAAAGATCTGATGGCGCGAGGTGACCAGCAGCGCCACGGGAGGCGGCGGCACGAGGTCTGCCACCTGCGCCGTCTCGCGCACATTGTCGAGCAGGAGCAGGAGCTTCCGCCCGGCGAGCAAACGGCGGTAGAGCGGCAGGAGCTGGTCCAACCGGTCCGGAAGCCTGGCCGTCGGCTCGAGCTGCTCGATCACGGTTGTGATCGCCTCCGCCGGCGTCAGCGGCGGCGCCGTGCCGAAGCCGAGCATGTCGATATACAGGATTCCGTCGGGAAAGCAGCCGGCCATGCGCCAGGCGGCTTCGATCGCGAGTGTCGTCTTGCCGACTCCACCCATGCCGCCGATGGCGGATACCGCGGCCCGGCGGTCCTGGCGGCAGAGCGCGGCGATGAGGTCGGCGATTTCGGGCTCGCGACCGGTGAAGTCGGCGATGCGCCCGGGCAGGGTGCACAAGGCGGGGGGCGGGGGCTCGGGCTTCGGGCCGTCCCGCAGCTCGCGCCAACGATGCAGTATTTCGTCGAGCAGGAACGAGGTGTCAGCCTCGCCCTGCCAGGTCACGTACTGGATGCGCCGCAAATACACGCTGATGTCGTAGGGCAGGCGGCCATCGAAGCGGCAGCGGACTGGCCAAATCTCAGGCGTACCATGACGCCGCCACCGCTCACCGATTCGCGCAATCTCGTTCTGCACCAGCGGGCTGGCGAGGCTCTCGCCAGAAAGCAGTGTGCAGAAA
Organism: Geminicoccaceae bacterium; assembly: GCA_044224255.1. GTDB lineage: Bacteria > Pseudomonadota > Alphaproteobacteria > Geminicoccales > Geminicoccaceae > Benzoatithermus. The sequence continues at coordinate 4,094 of JBGAKU010000031.1, read as the reverse complement.
ACGTCGCACACGTCGAGCGCACCCTCAAGCGCGGTGTTCCAGTCCTGCCCTGCGTGTATACGCTCATCGAAGAAGACCTCCGCTCCATCGCGGCGCAGCCGCTCAGCGATCAATCGCGCCAATGCCGCGATATCCACCTCCAGTATTGAGCAGCTGATAAAGACAAGCGGTGCCGTCCGAGTTAGCGCGTAGTCTCTTCCATTCCAGTCTTCGAGTTTCTCCAAACTCTCGCGAATTCTCCTAGCCACTTGCACCAAAGCTCGATCTGGTACTTTCCATTCTAATATAGGAGCAAGGTTAAGTGCCTCGTCTCTAGGAAGCATCTGCATTGAACGGAACGGGAGCATACCAAAATCGAAATGATCAAGGACAACGGGAACAATTTCCTTCTGTCCGGCCCGTTCCCGAGATTTAAGTATTCGTATTTCAACATCTCCAAACGCGTCCGTTGCCAAGAACGCGGAGCTTATCAGTAGTACCACTATTTTTGCAGATTCCAAGCGAGCCCTTCTTTCTTCGGCTCCTTTCAGATTGCTTCTTGCACTTCCCTCCTCAGCCGCTATCACTTCGTCTCCAAGCCAAGCTAAATGTTTCAATAGCTGCTTCGCCCAAGATCTATCAGCACGTGCATGAACCACTATCACCAAGTGCGTTCTACGCTCACTTAAACTTGATTTACGGACGAAGCTTCGTCTAAGCCCGTTGCGCTCCCCGACCCTTTCAATTGTATCAACAAGAAACTCGTAGGCCCGAAAAAGCTCTAGGTTGCGATCTCCCGGCGGCTCCCTCGCGACCACACGCTCCGAGAATGAGTAAAACGGAACATAGGGTATCTCTGATCTTCGGAAATAATCCTCCTTTCGTCCAGTTCCTTTCGGCAGAAAAGATGAAAGTCGAGAGATCATTTCCTCTCGAAATTGCCTTAATTTCTCGTGCTCTGCCGACTGTTCTACCCGAGACGCGATTGGGAGCGTCAGTAGTGGTCGATTCTGCCGCATAGCCGCCAGCTCTTTACTGCCCAGCGCCTCCGCCATCCACATTGTACCGAGGAGATTTTGCGAATTACATCCAGTCAAAAGGATAACAATATCGGCAAGATGGTGAGTGCAAACCCCGCCCTGCTCTGTAATGCCGGTCCGACTATCCAATAAAACGAAATCCGACCTCGTCGTTCTTGCCAATTCGGCAAACATCATTTCAAGAAATGATGCACCTGCCCAATTCTCGTAAAAATCATCCCAATCAAACTTTTGCACGTTCTCAACATATCTCTGCCCGCTGCTGTCCGACCGATTGCCGGCGGTCAGAAGGCGCACGGCACCCTTATCAGGCCTAGGTCTCTGAGACTCGACCAGATAACTCTGGAAATCAAACATCTCCAAGCCGCTGGGCGCTCCCGTACTTAAGTTTGCCGTGCTCATTAATTCCTTATAGCGAAGCAATATATCAATTATGCCATCATTATCTCGAAAAGCCCTACCATCGGCCACACCAGTCGAGAAGAAAGTTTCCAGCCCCGGAGCTTCCAAGTCCCAATCACAAGCTATAACGTTGTATCCTCGTTCAGATAGTATTTCAGCGACGTTCACCAACGCCATCGACCGACCTACACCGCCCTTAAACGAATAAAACGTAACTATCATGAGGAAATTGTTCCGGGAGCACTTCGCCCCAGAATTCGTGGGCTCTTCATTTGCGATGGTTGCAGCGATTTCATCAAGTTCACGTTTTTCAAGATTGCCCTCGGCGGCGCTAAGAGTCCGCGAAGGGCCTCCACACACCATCTTTTCAAAGCCGGCTCCGTGGAGGTGTCGAATACGACCGAACACTCCGGCATCGAGCACCAATCATCAAGAAGTTTACTCAGTGGAAAAAATTCACTAGTCGTTCCGCGGATCAAATGAGGTATCGACGCCGTATGAAACGTGAAGGCGGGAATCAGAGCAATGCTTCTCGCTTCAGGTCCGCCATCGGTCGCCAGGATATCGGTGAAGAGTCGTCGGATATCTCGATGACATAATGATAATGAGTCAACTATTATTAGATGGCGACTGGATTGCCAATGTTGCTGGATTTCCGGGTGATGGGGTTCAGAGCCTGTAAGTGCTTCGGCGGAGTAGTAGGTCAAAATTATATTAGCTCCGTGATCGCGACCTTTCGGATCAGCAAAAATAGATCGTGTTTTATTGATACGATCTACGACATCATTGAGATGCTGACGTAGGAGCTTTTCCTCGAGGAATGCACGAAAATCAAAGGCGGTCTCACCATATCGCTTCAGGATTGCTTCATCGGTCCAGACCATGCCGTAAGTTTCGCACAATGTGGCGTGATGTTTCCATGATTCTGTTTGCAGTAGCGCGCTACACTGCGCTCTTGACATAGCAATTATTGTGGTAGGAATGATCAGAGGCGAGGGCCGTCCAAGATACATACTAATGGATTCAGTCAGATTTGCAATCCCACGCCTCTGGTTTACCGCACTAGACAGATCCTCTATGAAAAGATCATAGTCATGGATCTCCCGCGGGCTCCTTGTTCGATCAAGGGAGCCCACTTGGATTGGCATAATTGCTCTCATGGGTAGCATTCGTTGATGAAAGGCGGAGAATGCGTAGTTGAGCTCTTTCCTTATCCAATCTCGATCTACGGTCAGATCGGATAGGCACAAAATGCATACTTTTGCTGAATTAATTTCTCGTAATACTCTAGTTGTTATCTGATCTCCAGCACGCATATCGTCACTGTATTCGAAAATACTGAATTTAGCACTTCGAAGGTGAGAAATTAGAGGCCGAACTTGTTTATCGTCTGGTTTTCCCCAGCTTATGAAGATATCGGCCATGATACCGACCCCATGGTATGGCTCTGTTGATTTGAAAGTCCCGAAGACAATGATGTTTTAGTCGATGGTGCGATATCTTTACGTCCTGGCTCTTTACCACGTATGCCGCAACTCGAATACGGAATGGCCGCCGGTGAATGCCAATGTGGAGAAGACTGTACTCTAGGATCTGAAGATCGTGATGAGTGCCCCATGCGGCACCATAACACAAACCTTTGAGTTCCGCTGTGATCCCGCTTCCGTCCCATTCTCATCCGCCCGCAAGCCGTCGCCACGGCCCAAACCGCGGTTGCCGAAGCGATAAAACGGCATCGCGCCCCCCTTGGCAAGCGCTTGCTACATGTGCCGCACGGCCAGCCGCCCCGCTCCCGGCGCGACATGGCAGGCGGCGCAGGCCTTGACCGGCCCGGCCTTCTCGCCGGCGGCCTCCTTGCGGCGGTGGCAGTCGGTGCAGAAGGCGTGGAACATGAGGTCGATCCGCCGCAGCTCGGTGGTGCCCCACAGCTTGTGGCAGGCATAGCAGCCGCCCGGGCCGAGACCGCGCTCGGCGAAATTGTGATGGCAGGTGACGCACTGCACCGTGCGGTGGAACTTGTGGTCGAACCGCGTCGGCAGCAGCGGCCGGGTGGCGATCGCCTCCAGCCGTGCCGTCGAGCCGGCCCATAGCGCGCCGGCGACGAGCAGCAGGCCGAGGGTCACGAGCAGCGCGCGTCGCATGCGCTCAGCCCCGCGCCAGTGCCACGAGCAGGGGCACGCCGAGCAGGATCACGAGCAGGCCCGCGAGCAGCGCCATCAGGGCCGTCGCCGTCCCAACCCGCGGCGGCCTCCGACCCACCGGGCTCACGGGTTGGCCGCCCGAGACGCGCAGGATCGTGGCGATCAACGGCGGGACGATCAAGGCACCGCCGACGAGCAGCACACGCCAGTCGTCGGTGAGGCGGGTCGACGACCACAGGACGTGCACCGCCACGAGGGCCGCCCCCGCGATGCCGGCCCAGGCGTGGAAGCCCGCACCGGCGAGCCAGCGCGGCCGGCGGGTGAAGGTGGGCTCCCGGCCCAGGGCGACCAGGGCGAGCAGCAGGGTGGCGAGGACCCCGACCATGACGTGCGGCGGCATCATCCAGCCGAGATAGTCGAGCATGAACGGGTCCGCTGCGACCATGACTGCGACATGGAGCAGCGCCAGCAGCACGAGGACGTCGCCGGCCGCGCGATGCAGGGCGAAGCGGTAGGCGCGTTGCGGCATCCC
>JBGAKU010000380.1:0-4041 GCA_044224255.1 Geminicoccaceae bacterium | reverse complement strand
GCGATCGACTGTCTATCGAGAGGTCGCAAGCGCCGGTCTTCACCGCAGCGCTTGAAGGCACCCAGGCCTAACGTTCTGCCCGTTCACGATTTGAGCTGCCTTAGCGTTGCTCAGCGAGCAGAAGTCGCGCTGCCCTCAGCCAAGGAAACCGTGTCGGCCCAGTGACCGCGAAGCTGTGATATTTGGCCATCTGGGATGATGCGTTCTGGTTTTGATCCGAGGGTCTCCGCCTGAAGGGGTGGCGGAGCGGACGGGCATGCAGCGTGTTTGGTCGACGGAGGCGTTGGGGGCGCATTGGTCGCTGCGGCCCGAGGATCTGGCTCTGCTGAGCGGGCGGATCGATGCGGGAAAGCTCGGCCTGGCGGTGCAACTGGCCTTCTGGCGCCGGCAGGGTCGTTTTCCGGACGTGGAGGCGGATGTTGCGCCTGCGGTGATCGAACACCTCGCTGCCCAGGTCGGCGTGAGCGCCGACGCCCTCGAAGGCTATGCCTGGACGGGCCGCAGCGGACGCCGTCATCGGGCTCTCGTCATCGACCACCTGGCCATCGCGGCGTTCGATGCGGCGGCCGAGGCCCGGCTCCGGCATTGGCTGGCCAACGACCTGCTGCCGCGCGAACTCGGGCTACCTGCGCTCGAGGAAGAACTCGGCCTTTGGTTCGCGCGCAACCGCATCGCGTGGCCTGGCGCCTATCGGCTCGGCCGCATCCTGCGCTCGGCCCAGGCCGCCCATGACGATGCGGCGCTGCAGCGCGTGGCCGACCGGCTGGACGTCGGACTGCGCGAACGGCTCGGCGCTCTGCTGAGCGAGGACGGCGAAGGCACCGCCTATGCCCGGCTCGCTGCCGATCCCGGCCGGGTCGGGCTGGACAGCCTCCTGGCCGAGATCGCCAAGCTCGAACGGCTGCGGGCCCTCGCCCTGCCGGCGGATCTGCTGTGCGATCTGCCTCCGGATCAGGTCAAACGGTTCCGCCGCCGCGTGGCGGTCGAAAGCGCCTGGGAACTGCGCCGGCATCCCGAGCGCATCCGCCTGCCGCTGCTGGCGGTCTGGTGCGTGCCGCGCGAGGCCGAGGTGGTGGACGGGCTGATCGAACTCATGATCCAGGTCACGCATCGGATCACGGTCAAGGCCGAGCGCCGCGTCGTCGATGCCCTGGTGGCCGAAGCCCACGAGGTGCGGGGCAAGGCCGGCATCCTCTTGCGTGTGGTCGAAGCGGCGTCGGCGCGCCCCGACGGCGTCGTGCGCGAGGTGATCGTGCCGGCGATCGGCGCGGGAACCTTCGAAGCCCTCGTCCGCGAGGCGCGCGCTCTCGGCACGCCCCAGAGCCGGCGCGTGTACGGCGCCGTGCGGGCGTCGTATGGCTCGTACTACCGCCGGATGATGCCCAAGCTTCTCGCGGCGCTCGACTTTTGCTCCAACAACGGCACCCATCGCCCCCTGCTCGACGCCTTGGCGGCCATCCGGCGGGCGGAGGGCGAGGGTCGACAGTTCTTCCAGGCCGACGAGATCGCCATCGACGGCGTGATCCGACCCAAATGGCGCGACATCGTGCTGGAGGACGCCCCCGGCGGCGGACGGCGGATCAACCGCATCAACTACGAGATCTGCGTGCTCCAGACCCTGCGCGAGCGGCTGCGCTGCAAGGAGATCTGGGTGCCGGGCGCGGGCCGGTTCCGCAATCCCGACAGGGACCTGCCGGCCGACTTCGCCGATCGCCGCGACGCCTGCTACGCGCGGCTCGGCCTGCCGCGGGATGCGCAGGCCTTCACGGACGCGCTGCGCATCGAGATGACCGAGGCCTTGGTCGACCTCGACCGCGGGATGCCGCGCAATCCCGGCGTGCGCCTCGATCCGCGCCGACGTCATCCTATCGTGGTCAGTCCGCTCGAGGCGCAGCCGGAACCCACGGGGCTCGGAACACTCAAGGCCGAGGTGGGACGGCGCTGGTCCACGACCGGGCTTCTCGATGTGTTCAAGGAAGCGGACCTGCGCGTCGGCTTCACCGACGCCTTCGTCACGGCGGCGTCGCGCGAGGCGACCGAGCGCGACGCGGTACGGCGCCGACTGCTGCTGTGTCTTTATGGATTGGGCACCAACGCCGGGCTCAAGCGCCTCGCCGTCGGCCCGCACGGCTTCAGCTATAAGGAGCTGCTTCACACGCGGCGGCGCTACATCGACGCGGAGGCGATCCGCGAGGCGACGCGGCGCGTAGTCAACGCCACCCTGGCGGTGCGCGATCCCCGGATCTGGGGCGAGGGAACCACGGCCTGCGCCTCCGACAGCAAGCACTTCGGCGCCTTCGACCAGAACCTGATGACGGAATGGCACGTCCGTTACGGCGGTCGCGGCGTGATGATCTACTGGCATGTCGAGACGGGATCGGTGTGCATCCACTCGCGGTTGCGCCGCTGTTCGTCGTCGGAGGTCGCGGCCATGATCGAGGGCGTGCTGCGGCACGACACGGAGATGGCGGTCGAGCGCCAGTACGTGGACAGCCACGGCCAGAGCGAGGTGGCCTTCGCGTTCTGCCGGATGCTCGGCTTCCAGCTCCTGCCGCGGCTCAAGGCCATCGCGGCGCAGCGGCTCTCCCTGCCCGATGCCGGCGGCCTCGCGGCCTATCCCAACCTGGCCTGCATCCTGGGGCGGCCGATCGACTGGAGGCTGATCGCGCAGCAGTACGACGAGATGGTGCGCTACGCCACGGCCATGGCCGAGCGCACCGCCGATCCGGAGGCGATCCTGCGCCGGTTCACGCGCGGCAACGTCCAGCACCCGACCTACCGCGCGCTGGCCGAGCTGGGCAGGGCGGTCAAGACGATCTTCCTGTGCCGCTACCTCGGCGACGCAGACCTGCGGCGCGAGATCCACGAGGGATTGAACGTGGTCGAGACCTGGAACTCGGCCAACGGGTTCATCTTCTTCGGCAAAGGTGGCGAGGTGGCGAGCAATCGGCTGGCCGATCAGGAGGCCTCCGTGCATGCGCTGCACCTGCTGCAATCCTGCCTCGTCTACATCAACACCCTGATGCTGCAGCGCGTGCTGTCCGAGCCGGACTGGCTGGTGCGTCTGACGCCGGTGGACCGGCGCGGCCTGACCCCGCTGTTCTGGGGGCACGTCAGTCCCTACGGCACGTTCGACCTGGACCTGGCGGCCCGACTGGATCTCGATCGGGCCCAGGCGGCGTAACGGTGGCATGACTTTTGACAAAAGGCGCATTTTGTCGAGAGTTCGCGGCATGGGCTCTCGGATTGGAGAAGGGATGGCGGGCGTGGCGGCAAACCCGATCAAGCGGCGAAAGGTAAAGAGTGCCAGCGACGGGGCTCCCGACGCCGCCGTGGATCGGCACGAGCGCGCGAAGGACTTCCTCGCGCCGACCGAGGTCGCCCGTCTGCTGGACGCGGCCAAGCACGGTCGGCATGGGTTGCGCGACCACCTCCTGCTCCTCATGCTGTACCGGCACGGGCTGCGCGTCAGCGAGGCCGTGGGCTTCCGCCGGGACGAACTGGACCTCGAGCGCGCCCGGACATGGGTGCGCCGGCTCAAGGGCGGGCTGTCCGTCGAGCAGCCCATCGCCGGCGACGAGTTGCGCGCCATCAAGCGCTATCTCGCCACCCGCGACGACGCCCTGCCATGGCTGTTCCTGTCCGAGCGCGGCAGCCCGATGACGCGCCAGGCCGTCAACTATCTCGTCGCCACCGCCGGGGCGCGGGCCGGCCTGCCGGACCTCCACCCGCACATGCTCCGGCATTCCTGCGGCTTCGCCCTGGCCGACAAGGGCCAGGACCTTCGGCTCATCCAGGACTATCTGGGCCACCGCGATCCACGCCACACCGTCCATTACACCAGGACCGCAGGCCGACGCTTCGAGGGACTGTGGCGCTGATCTCAGATGGCCAGAAAACACAGCTTCGCGGTCACTGGGCCGTGTCGGCGCGCCCGAGCGAAAGAGCTGCCTGATGCTGGTGGTTCAAGCGGCCCGCAACATGATGCGGGCCGCTGCTCGTGATCCCCTCTGGGCAGTGAGCACGCTCATCCTGCGCGCC
>JBGAKU010000030.1:0-30784 GCA_044224255.1 Geminicoccaceae bacterium | reverse complement strand
CGCTCGGTGATGTCCCGCGCGATCTTCGACGCGTCGATGATTCTGCCATCCCGATCCTTGATGGGCGACACCGTGAGCGAGATCTCCACCAGGCTTCCGTCCTTGCGCCGGCGAACTGTGTCGTAGTGGTCGACCCGCTCGCCGCGCCGGATGCGCCTGAGAATCTCGGGTTCTTCGTCGTGGCGGTCCGGCGGAATCAACATCGTGATCGGCTTGCCGATCGCTTCCTCGGTCGTATAGCCGAAGAGGCGTTCCGCGCCGGCGTTCCAGGTGGCGATGATGCCGTTCAGGTCCTTGCTCACGATCGCGTCGTCCGAGGACTCGACGATCGCGGCAAGCCTCTGGGCAATCAGCTCGGCCCGCTTACGCTCGGTGATGTCGACCAGCGTGTTCACGGCGCCGATCAGGGTGCCCGCATCGTCCCGAAGCGGCGTCGGATAGGCGAGGAACGGCACGAGGGAGCCGTCCGGCCGCTCGGCTATCGCCTCCGCGCCCCTGATTGGCTGGCCCTCCCTGAGCGCCACCGCCATCGGGCACTCATCGTGCCGCATCGGCCTGCCGTCGGGCCAGCGGAGCAGCCAGGAGCCGCACCACTCGGGCTTGCCGAGGATCGGCCGGTGTCCCCAAAGCTCGGCTGCCGCTTCGTTGTAGTAGGTGATCCGTCCGGCGGCGTCGGTCGTGTAGACGGCCACCGGCAGAGCCCGAAGCAGGGCGTGGAGTGGCGATCCGCTCTCGAGCGCGCCCATCTCGACATGCTGGCTGTCGGCGACGCCCGGAAGAATGCTCAAGGCTTCGATGAGGCTGCCCATTCCCCGCAGACCGGATCCGTGTTGCCCACGATTCAAGGCAATCCACCACGGCTTCGAACGTAGCTCGCTCCAGATGCCCGTTCAAGGCGTGGGCGGACGGCCCGGGCGTTTGTCGGCGCTGTCAGAACGCAGTCGGAGCTGGTCGGTTCCCGCGGCGTCGAGCAGGGTGGCGTCCATTGTTGCGCCCACTGCGCTCGGCGGTCGGGTGACTGGCCGAGCGAGCTCCTGGCATGGCCGTGCTCGTGATTTCGGGCATCCATCCACGGGAGCGCAATTCGCCCGAAGCCAAGCCGGTAGCGGTCCCGCTCTCGGCCACCGGGCGCTGACTCCGGCGGAATGACGCGGCCGGCAAGGCTTGGTGATCGGCCGCGGATGCCCTAGGTCCGGGACCGTTCGAGTGACCGGAAGGGCGTCCATGAGCTTCACCGATGACATGTGGGCCGAGATCGGGCCGATCTTCGAAGCGATCCTGGCCCTGCCGTTCAATCGGGAGCTGGCCGCAGGCACGCTCGTGCGCGAACGCTTCCTGTTCTACATGATCCAGGATGCGCACTATCTCGGCGCCTTCGCCCGGGCGCTGGCGGTCGCGGCGGCTAAGGCCGAGACGTCGGAGGCGCAGGTCAAGCTCGCCGGCAGCGCCAAGGATGCGATCCTGGTCGAGCGCGCGCTGCACGAGGGGTTCTTCCGCGAGTTCGGGGTGAGCCCGGAGCAGTTCGCGGCGACGCCGCCTTCGCCGACCTGCAGCGGCTACAGCGACTTTCTCCAGGCGACGGCGTTCCGGCACCCGTTCGCCGTGGCGGTCGCGGCACTGCTGCCCTGCTTCCAGATCTATTACGAGGTCGGCAAGCGGCTGCATGCGATCGCAGCACCGGCCAACCCCTACCAGCGCTGGATCGACACCTACCAGGACGAGGCGTTCGGGGATTCGGTGCGCGAGGTGCTGGCGATCACCGACAAGGCGCACGAGGCGGCATCGGTCGCCGCGCGACAGGAGATGCGCGCGGCCTATCTCAAGGCGACGCGCTACGAGTGGATGTTCTGGGACAGCGCCTACCGGCTGGAGGCGTGGCCGGTCTGACGGCAGCGCCCGCGAGGCTGGCGGTCATGGATGATCTGGATTACGGGCCTTGGCGCGCGCCGTCTTGGCTGTGGCCTCGAGGAATCGGACCAGGCGCCGCAGCTCGGGATCGTCGATCGGCTCGCCCACCTGCACCTCGTGGCGGCGGCCGCCCTCTTCGATCGTGATTGCGAACTGGCGCTGGTCGGCGCCGCGGGCCAGCACAGCAGCTCCAGTCGGGCGGTTGAAGAACCGCGCCTTCGTGACCAAGCTCTCGAGCTCACGGGCATCCGCCTCCGGCAGCTCATCCGCCTCGATGACGATCGGCTTGGCCAAGCCGGGGAAGTAGCCCAGTCCGGTGGCCTGAGCCACGAAGGTCACGCGCATGGCATCCGCTCCCGCTCGTTCCGGCGGCCGAGGCGAGCAGGTCGCATCCGCCGTGGGGACGAGCCGCGCCGACGCTCAGCTGACCTTGATCACACCCACCTGCGTCCACGCGTCACCCACCGCCTGCTGCTCGACGCCGCCGGTGCCGTAGAGCTGCCCGGCCACATCGGTGGTAAGGCGGGCAAACTGCTCGAAGGTCGACTCCTCCGTCAGCCGGCTGTCGCGCAGGGTGTCGTACCAGATTCGCCCGAGCTTCTCCCAAGTGTAGCCGCCGATCGCCATCGCGGCCAGGTGGAACGCCCGGTTCGGGATGCCGGAATTGATGTGCACGCCGCCATTGTCCTGCCAAGTGACGACGAAGTCGTCCATGTGCGCAGGCTGCGGATCCTTGCCGAGGACGGGGTCGTCGTAGGCCGTACCCGGCTGACTCATCGAGCGCAGGGCGACGCCGTTGACGTCAGGGCCAAGCAGCCCGGCGCCGATCAGCCAGTCGGACTCGGCCGCGCTCTGCCCCAAGGCTCGCTGCTTGATCATGATGCCGTTGGCGTCGGAGAGATGCTCGTTGAGCGCGCCGGGCTGGAACATGTAGACGAGCCCCGCCTCGTCCTCGGTGACGCCATGCGCAAGCTCGTGCCCTATCACGTCCAGGGCGATGGTGAACCGGTTGAACAGCTCGCCGTCGCCGTCGCCGAACACCATCTGGCGACCGTTCCAGAACGCGTTGTTGTAGTTCTGGCCATAGTGGGTCGTGGCGTTCAGCACCATGCCCTCGTCGTCGATCGAATTGCGGCCGAATACCTCGTGGTAGAAGTCCCAGGTCTGACCGAGGCCATCATAGGCCTCGTCGACGGCGAGATCGCCGGTGGCGGGGGCACCCTCGGCCCGCACCAGGCGGCCGGGCAGGGTTTCGGCACTTTCCGCCGTGTAAACGCTGCGCTGCTTCACCGCCGTCAGACCGAGCATGCGGCGGCGTCGCTGTGCCAGCGGGGTTTGGGCCGCCAGGCTGACCCGCAGCGCGCGAAACGTCTGGTCGGTCACGAGCGTTGTGCTGGCGGCCGCCCGCTGCGCCGGGGAGCCGTTCCGCGCGATAGAGCCCAAGAGATAGGGTGGCAGGATGCAGAATATCGAGTGGCGGTGAGCGTGCGTGCACATAGGCATTTTCTCCCTGGGTCGGGCAACAGTGGCCACAACAGGAAGGGTGGCGACCTTTCCCACACCCGCCATCCAATTATACTATGATTGGCGCATCCACCGCCGGTCGTATGTGCGCTTTGTCACAAGCGGGTGGCGCGGTGGGCTCTTATTGGGGACCCGTCGGAACCGGCGCCGCTCAAGCGGCGATCTTGCCGCCCAGCTCGTCCTCGATGTGTTGCCGCACGATCTCCTCCAGGCTCGCATCCGCCTTGAAGCCGAGACGCTCGGCGCGTGGCGTGGCGAAGCCCTGCGGCCAGCCCGCGACGATCTTCTGGATCAGCGGATCGGGCTCCCAGCGGATGCGGGCGGTGACGGTCTTGCCGGCGACCCGCTCCAGCGCATCGACCATCTCGGCCACGGTGTAGGTGGTGCCGGGCAGGTTGATGTGGCGGGTGGTGCCGAGCTCCTCGCTCGGCAGCTCGATCGCGTGCACCATCGCGTCGATCACGCGGCGCGGCGAGAGCAGGTACATGGCCGTCCCGCGGGTGACCGGGCAGACCGCCTCCTGGCCGGCCAGCGGCTCGCGGAAGATCGAGCTGGCCCAGGTCGAGGCGGCCTTGTTGGGCTTGCCGGGGCGGATGCAGATCGTGGGCAGGCGCAGGGAGCGGCCGTCCATGAGGCCCTTGCGGTGGAAGTCGGCGACCAGCAGCTCACCCATCGCCTTCTGCGCGCCGTAGGAGGTCTGCGGGGTCAGCGGCGTATCGTCGTTCAGGACGTCGGGCAGGGCGCCGCCGAAGACGGCGCAGGAGCTGGCGAAGACGAGATGCGGCTTGCGAGCGAAGGCGCGGACGGCGTCGAGCAGGTGACGCGTGCCGTCGAGATTGACGGCATAGCCGAGATCGATGTCGGCCTCGGCAGCACCACTGACCACCGCCGCGAGATGATAGACGGCGTCGTACCCGGGGCGAACGAGGTCGAAGATGGCGCCCGCACGGGTGATGTCGCCGGCGAGAATGGTGACGCGCGGATCGGCAGGGATGCCCTCGGCGTGGTGCACGTCGAACAGGGTCAGGCCCTCGAGCCGTCGGCCCATGAGCTCGCCGCGCTCGAGCAGCCGCAGCGCCAGCTTCTTGCCGAGGAACCCCGCCCCACCGGTGATCAGCACGCGCATCGGCTCCGCCTCCCTTGCCGTTCCCGCACGATCTAGCAGCACCCGACTCGCCCGGTCAGCCGGAAACGGGATGGTCGGGGAGCGGGCAGTCGAGCTGTTCGGCCGAGGTGCGGTCCGGCGGTCCGGGCGTGTCCCCTGCCACCGCCCAGTCACCACGCGTCGAGGTCATGGCGGCATCGACCGCTGGATCGCCGGTCGGGTCACGAAGCCGAGGCTGGCCGAAGCCTGGGCGGCGTGGGCGGCGACGAGGCGGCCGAAGCGCATGGCTGTCGCCTCGTCGACGCGCGAGCTCGGCCCGGTGACGGTCAAGGCGCCGACGATGGCACCGGTCACGTCGCGAACCGGCGCCGCGACGGCGGTGACGTCGGCCTCGACCGCGCCCCGCCGGATCACATAGCCTTCCGGCTCGACGGCACCACACAAGGCCATGCCGAGGGCGGTACCTTCGGTGGGCAGCGATCGTCCGAGCCAGACCATGTACCGGATGGCCCGCGGGCTCGGCACCTGACGCAGATAGGTCGCGACACCCGGTGCCGCCTGGATGCCGAGATTGGCGGTCTCGCGCGTGGCATGCACCAACGCCTCGAGGTGCGGGCCGGCGATATCGTAGAGCGAGACGCTGTGCACCGCGGCCAGCCCGATCCGGATCAACCGGGTACCGCAAGTGTAGCGACCGTCCACGGCGCGACGCACGATGCCCGCCGTCTCAAGGCTTTCGAGCAGCCGCGAGACGGTGCTGATCGGTAGGCCCGTGTCGCGGGCGAACTCGGTGAGCGCGATGCCAGAGCGCTCGGTGGTGAAGCAGTCGAGCAGCTGTAGGGCGCGCAGCACCGCGCGCACCGGCTCGCGGTTGCCCTGGGATCCGGAAGCCGCCCGCTTGCGGCCCGGCCGATCTCCGATCTCCTTCATGCAACAGAAGCTATTTCCGTACAGTGGAAATTGCAAGAAGAGAGTAGCCACCAATCTCGACCGCCTTTCCGAGTACAACCAAGTCGAGATTACGAGCGTCGTTGCTCCCATCCGGCAGGATCCTTGGGTTCCGGCCCCAGCCGGCTCAACGCCACTTGCGTTTGAGCGCATTTCGTGATTATTTCTCCGCAGAACAGAAGTGATTTCCGCTGTACGGAAATCGTCGCGGTCCTCAAACGACGTGCAACCTGTGAGCGTAAGATGCCTCCGAACGGGCAGCGTCAAGTAGAGCCGACAGGTGGGAGGATCAGATGCTCGACTGCAGCCGTCGTGGCGTCCTTGTCGGTCTTGCCGCCCCCTCTGCAGGCGGCTGGCCAATACGCCCGGCAACAGCACAGACCCGGAGGTCGTGGCGGGCGTGCTGCGTGCCGTGAATCGCGCCTTGGCCGCCATCCGGAGGGAAAGACGCTGGGCATCGGGGGTGTCGACGACACGCGCCTCGATCCCAGCATCGCGCTGATCGCCGAGACCCACGACTTCATCCCATCGGCGTCGGAGCGAGTGGAGACGCTCGCCGGCTAACCCCGGCGGAACCGAAAGCTGGCCGTGGGGCGTGCGCCTGCGTGCCATCAACACAGGGAAGTTCCATGCTGCGCTCGGATCGTCGTCCGTTTCTCGCCGGCCTCGCCGGTGCTGCCGTCCTCGGCGCGATGCCTTGGGGCCGTGCCGCCGCTGAGAGCAAGCCCCTCAAGCTGCTGATGAATTCCGACTACACCGGCGCCAACGCCTGGTTTGCCGTGGCTCAGGACAAGGGCTACCTGCGCGAGGAGGGGATCGAGGTCGAGTTCACGCCCGGTCTCGGCGCTTACACGGCGGCTCCCAGGATCGTGCCGGAGGGGTTCGACGCCGGCTATGGCGACATCAACTCGTTGATCGAGGTGGTGGCGGCCAATCCCGAGCAGGCGCCGATCGCGGTCTATATGATGTTCAATGCGGCGCCGACCACGATCGTCGTGGCCGCGGACGGCCCGATCAAGGGCCCGCAGGATCTTGAGGGCCACACCATCGGCGGGCACCCCACCGACGTGGCGCTGCGCACGTTCCCGGCCTTCGCGAAGTTGACCGGCGTCGACGCGTCCAAGGTCAAGATCGTCACCTCCGACGAAAGCATGCGCGTGCTGGTTGAGGAGATGCTGGCGGGCAAGACCGATGGGGTGTTCGGCTACGTGACGACCCAGACGGCGGCGGCGATCACCGCCGGCATCGATCCGGCCGCGCGGCTGCGGTTCATCTCGTACCCGGACTACGTGCCCGACCTCTATGGCAGCGCGCTGATGATCAACCGCCAGCTCCTGCGCAACGATCCGAAGGCGGTGAGCGGGCTGATCCGCGCGCTCAATGCCGCACTCATCGACATCGTGAAGGACCCTGATGGCGCGATTGAGGTGGTTGCTCGCTACAATCCCGAGATCAACAAGCAGGCCGAGCGGGCACGTCTGGAGGGCACGCTGAAAGGCGAGATGGCTGGCGGCGAGGGCAAGACGCTGGGTATCGGCGCCGTCGACGAGGCCCGGCTGGCGCGATCGATCGCGCTGATCGCGGAGACCAACAAGCTGCCTCGGGTGCCGGCTCCGGGCGAGGTGTTCACCCCGGACTTCCTGCCACCGTTGGCGGATCGAGTGACAACGCTGGCTGGTTGAGCAGCCGCGCCGAGAGGTGGTTCGGGCGCTGGCCCGCGCGGAGGCGCCCGTGCTCTCGGACGATCTTCCCTTCCATTACGACACGGAGCGGGCGGCACCCGCGATTCGCGACTGCCGGGTGTCCCCGCCACGTTGCCGACGGTCGGCGGTGGGGCGCGTGAATCGAGTCGAGCACGGCGCCCGGGGTGCCCTGACCAGGACAGTACGGTTCGGCGGCCAAGTGGCGCCAATTCCGGCGGCGGATTGATTCCAATAGATCACGGGGGAATGCCTAATGAAAGAGACGGCTGAGCTGCTCGCGGAGGAGCAGCTCCATGAGCGACAAGACCTCGTTCGGGGTCTCAAGGACCGCCACATCCAGCTGATCGCGATCGGTGGCGCCATCGGTGTCGGCCTGTTTCTTGGTTCCGCGCGCGCCATCCAGAGTGCCGGACCCGGCCTGCTGCTGGCCTACGGGCTCGGGGCAGTGATCGTCTTCTTTCTCGCCCGTGCCTTGGGCGAGCTGTTGCTCTATCGCCCGGTCGCGGGCTCCTTCACGACCTACGCCGAGGAGTTCATCGGCCCCTGGGCCGGATTCTTCACCGGCTGGTCCTACTGGCTGATGTGGGTCGTCGCCGGCATCGCCGAGATCACCGCCGTCGGGCTCTATGTCCAATACTGGTTCCCCGACGTGCCCCAGTGGGTCCCAGCCCTGATCACGCTGGCCGTGCTCTACGGGATGAACCTGATCGCCGTGGGTCTGTTCGGCGAGCTGGAGTTCTGGTTCGCCCTGATCAAGGTGATCACGATCATCGCCTTGATCGTGCTGGGCGTGGTCATCATCGTCTTCGGCATCGGCGATCTGGGGCGCCAGGCGAGCTTCGCGAACCTGTGGTCGAACGGCGGCTTCCTGCCGATGGGGGTATCCGGGGTGATCCTCGCCTTGCCGATCGCGCTGTTCTCCTTCGGCGGCGTGGAGCTGATCGGTGTCACCGCCGGCGAGGCGCAAGATCCCGAGCGGACGCTCCCGAAGGCCATCAACGCGGTCGTCTACCGGATCCTGATCTTCTACATCGGCGCCTTGCTCGTCATCATGTCGCTGGTCGCCTGGAACCAGCTCGATCCCAAGCAGAGCCCGTTCGTCATGGTGTTCGAGCGGATCGGCATCCCGGCCGCCGCCGGCATCATCAACTTCGTCGTCCTCACGGCCGCGGCCTCGGCCTGCAACAGCGGCATCTTCAGCACCGGCCGGATGCTCTACACCCTGGCCCAGTTCGGCCAGGCACCCAAGGCGTTCGCCAAGGTGAGCTCGCGGCACGTGCCGGCCGCCGGGGTCACTATATCGGCCTGCATCATGCTGGTCGGCGTGCTCCTCAACTACTTGGTGCCCGAGAAAGTGTTCATCTACGCCAGCAGCGTGGTCGTGGTGGCGATGCTCTGGACCTGGGCGATGATTGTTCACCTGCGCTACCGGACCAGGAGGGGCGCGTGCGCGCGAGCTCGTTCCGCATGCCGGGCTGGCCTTACGCGAACTGGTTCGTGCTCGCCGCCATCGTCGTGGTCGTGGCGATGCTGGGTGCCGACGCGGACAGCCGGATCGCGCTCTACGCGGCGCCGATCTGGTTTGGGATCCTGGCCCTCAGCTACCGAGTGGTCACGGCGCGTGCGGACTCGGCGTTGCGGGCGCAGTCGGTCTAGAGTTGGCCCGCCGCGCGCGAGGGGAGGCTAGGCCGCGCGCGCCGACAGGCGGACCGGTGAGAGCGTGCTCGGGCACTGCCTGCCCGAGCACGACCCAGGCTAGGAAGAGGTGATCGTGTGACCGTGACGGACAATGGCGGACAAGCGCGAAGCTGGATCAATGCTGATCTGGCAACCATGGACCCGGCCGTGGGCCGACCCTACGGCGTCCTGGAGCGTCACGCGCTGCGGGTCGCGAACGGTCGGATCGCCGCCATTCGGCCGATGGCCGAGTGGCGGGCCGAGCCGGGCGAGGAGGTGGTCGACTGCGATGGCCGCTGGATCACGCCGGGGTTGATCGACTGCCACACCCACTTGGTTTGGGGTGGGAACCGCGCCGACGAGTTCGAGCGCCGCTTGGCCGGGGTGAGCTACGCCGAGATCGCGGCGGCTGGCGGCGGCATCGTCGCCACCGTCCGCGCGACGCGGGCGGCCTCGCAGGAGGAGCTCGCCGAGGCCGGCGCGCGCCGGCTGGCGCCGCTGCTGGGCGAGGGGCTGACCACGGTCGAGATCAAGTCGGGCTACGGGCTGACCCTGGCCGACGAGCTCAAGCAGCTCCGCGCGGCCCGGCGGGTGGCCTCGCTGGTGCCCGTCAACGTGACCTCCACGCTCCTGGCCGCCCATGCGGTGCCGCCCGAGTTCGCCGGCCGCGCCGACGACTACGTGGCGCATGTCTGCGACACGATCATGCCCGCAGCGGCAGAGGAGCGGCTCGCCGACGCCGTGGACGTGTTCTGCGAGCACCTCGCCTTCTCGCCGGCGCAGTGCGAGCGCGTGTTCGTCCGCGCGGGCGAGCTGGGTCTGCCGGTCAAGGGCCATATGGAGCAGCTCTCCAACCTGGGTGGCAGCAGGCTCGCGGCCGCGCACAAGGCACTCTCGGTCGACCACATCGAGTATCTGGACGAGGCGGGTGTGGCCGCGATCGCCGCCTCGGGCACCGCGGCCGTCCTGCTGCCCGGCGCCTTCTACTTCCTGCGCGAGCGCCAGGTGCCGCCGGTCGAAGCACTGCGGCGCGCCGGCGTGCCCATGGCGGTCTCGACCGACCTCAACCCCGGCACCTCGCCCTTCGCGTCGTTGCGGCTGATGGCCAATATGGCCTGCATCCTGTTCGGCCTGACGGTCGAGGAGGCGTTCGCCGGAGTGACCCGCGAGGCGGCGCGGGCGCTCGGCCAGGGCGGTGAGCGGGGCGTTCTGGCGCCAGGCATGGCGGCCGACCTCGCGGTCTGGTCGGCGCCGCACCCGAACGCGCTGGTCTACGAGCCGATGGCGTCCCGCCTGTGGCAACGGGTGCTGGGAGGGGAGATCGTGCCGTGAGCGATTCCTGGCCGTGGCACGGGCGGGTGGATGACACGGAGGGCCCCGAGGCCCTCCGCTGGCATCAGGTGGTCCGGCCGCACGAGGCCGGGGTGTCGCCCGGGATCGCGCTTTTGGGCTTTGCCTGCGACGAGGGCGTGCGCCGCAACCAGGGGCGGCCGGGTGCGGCCGGGGGGCCTGCCGCCCTGCGCCGGGCGCTGGCCAATCTCGCCTGGCACGGGAACCTGCCTCTGTGGGATGCCGGCGACGTCGCGTGCACGGACGGCGATCTCGAGGCAGCGCAGGATCGGCTGGCGGGGAAGGTGGCGGCGCTGGTCGAGGCGGGGCACCGGCCCATCGTCCTGGGCGGCGGCCATGAGACCGCCTGGGGCAGCTTCCAGGGGCTTGCCGGCGCGCAGCCCAGCCGCCGGATCGGCGTGGTCAACATCGACGCGCATTTCGACCTGCGCCGGTCGGAGCGGGCGAGCTCCGGCACGCCGTTCGCGCAGATCGCCGGATGGTGCCGGCGCGCTGGCACCCCGTTCCACTATCTCGTCGTCGGCATCGCCGAGCCCGCCAACACGGCGGCGCTGTTTGCGACCGCGAAGGGCCACGGCGCGCGCTGGTGGCTGGATGAGGCGGTGAGTGAGCCGCGGCTGCCTGAGCTCACGAACGAGATCGCGGCTTTCGCGGCGCAGGTCGACGCCTTGTATCTGAGCCTCGACCTCGACGTCCTGCCGGCTTCAGTGATGCCCGCGGTGAGCGCCCCGGCCGCGCGCGGCGTGGCGCTGGAGCTGGTCGAGGCCGTGATCGACGCCGTGCGCGCCACCGGCAAGCTGGCGCTCGCCGACATCGTCGAACTCAACCCCGCCTTCGACCAGGACGGCCGCGGCGCCCGCACGGCGGCACGGCTGGCCTGGCGACTCGCCCGCAGCCAGGACCCGGGAGAAAACTGATGGACCACGTTGTGCTACGCCCAGGCAGCGTCTCGCTCGCCGAGTGGGCGGCGATCTACCGAGGCGCTCCCGCGAGCCTCGATCCCGCCAGCCGCCCGGCGATCGAGCGCGGGGCGGCGGCGGTCGCCACCATCCTCGCCCGCGGCGAGCCGGTCTATGGCATCAACACCGGCTTCGGTAAGCTCGCCACCGTGCGCATCGCCGAGGCCGACCTCGAGACGCTCCAGCGCAACATCGTCCTGTCGCACGCCGCCGGCACCGGCGAGCCGATGCCGGCCCCGGTGCTCCGGCTGATGATGGCGCTCAAGCTCGCAAGCCTGGCGCAGGGCCATTCCGGCATCCGGCCCGAGACCCTGGATCTGCTGGGGGGCATGCTGGCGCGGGACGTTCTGCCGGTGATTCCCTGCCAGGGCTCGGTCGGCGCCTCGGGCGACCTGGCGCCCCTGTCCCATCTGGCGGCGGCGATGATCGGGGTCGGGCACATGCTCGGGCCCGACGGCCCGGTGCCGGCGGCGGACGCGCTGGCAGCGGCCGGCCTCGCGCCCGCGCGGCTCGGGGCCAAGGAGGGGTTGGCGCTGCTCAACGGCACGCAGTTCTCGACCGCCAACGCCCTGGCCGGGCTGTTCGAGGCCGAGCGGCTGCACCAGTCGGCGCTGGTCACCGGGGCCCTGTCGACCGACGCCGCGCGCGGCTCGGACGGGCCGTTCGATCCGCTGGTCCACCGGCTGCGCCGGCATCGTGGCCAGGCCGAGGTGGCGGATGCCCTGCGCGCGCTAATGGCCGGCAGCGCCATCCGCGCCTCGCACCTCGTAGGCGATCCACGGGTGCAGGACCCCTATTGCCTGCGCTGCCAACCGCAGGTGATGGGTGCGGCGCTGGACGTGCTGCGCCAAGCTGCGGCCACGCTCGAGACCGAGGCCAACGGCGTCTCCGACAACCCCCTGATCTTCCCGGAGGAGCTGCGGGCGATCTCGGGCGGCAACTTCCACGCCGAGCCCGTGGCGTTCGCGGCCGACATGATCGCCATGGCGGTGTGCGAGATCGGCTCGATCGCCGAGCGCAGGATCGCCATGCTGGTCGACCCGGCGCTGTCGGGCCTGCCGGCGTTCCTGACGCCGAAGCCGGGGCTCAATTCGGGCTTCATGATCCCGCAGGTGACCGCGGCAGCGCTGGTCGCCGAGAACAAGACCATGGCCTTCCCGGCGAGCGTGGATTCGATCCCGACCTCGGCCAACCAGGAGGACCACGTCTCGATGGCGGCGCACGGCGCGCGCCGGCTCGTGCCGATGGCCCGCAACGCCACGGCGGTGATCGGCATCGAGCTCTTGGCCGCGGCGCAGGGCTGCGACTTCCACCTGCCGCTGGGGTCGAGCGCGCCCTTGGAGGCGGTGCGCGCGCTCCTGCGCGGCGAGGTCCCGACGCTTTCCGACGACCGCCACATCCACCCCGACCTGGAGTGCGCGGCGGCCATGGTCCGCGACGGCCGCGTTGCCGCGGCGGCGGCCCCGGTGACGCTGCCGGGCGTCGAGGGCGCGTAGACGCCAGGCCCATTTCCACCCACCCAGAGCCAAGAAGGTACCCACATGATCGGCACCCGTCTGTCCAACCGCATCGTCCGAGCCCCGCATGGGCCGGTGCGGACCTGCAAGAGCTGGCTCACCGAAGCCGCCTACCGCATGGCGCAGAACAATCTTGACCCCGAGGTGGCCGAGCATCCCGAGGCGCTCGTCGTCTATGGCGGCATCGGCCGGGCGGCGCGCAACTGGGAGTGCTTCGACAAGATCCTCGAGGTGCTGCAGCGGCTCGAGGACGACGAGACGCTGCTGGTTCAGTCCGGCAAGCCCGTCGCCGTGTTCAAGACGCACGCCGACGCGCCGCGGGTGCTGCTCGCCAACTCCAATCTCGTGCCGCACTGGGCGACCTGGAAGCACTTCCACGAGCTCGACCGCAAGGGCCTGATGATGTACGGCCAGATGACGGCCGGCTCCTGGATCTACATCGGCAGCCAGGGCATCGTGCAGGGCACCTACGAGACCTTCGTCGCCGTCGCCGACCAGCATTTTGGCGGCAAGGCGCAAGGCCGGTGGGTCCTGACCGGCGGTCTGGGCGGCATGGGCGGCGCGCAGCCGCTCGCGGCGACCATGGCCGGCTTCTCGACCATCTGCGTCGAGTGTGACGAGAGCCGGATCGATTTTCGCATCCAGACCCGTTACTGCGACCTCAAGGCGACCTCGCTCGACCAGGCCCTGGCGATGCTCGAGGAGTCCAAGAACGCCAACCGGCCGCGCTCGATCGGGCTGCTCGGCAACGCCGCGGAGATCTATCCCGCCCTCCTGGCGCGCGGGATCGTGCCCGACTGCGTCACCGACCAGACCTCGGCCCATGACCCGCTCAACGGCTATCTGCCGGCCGAGTGGACGATGGAGGAGTGGAAGGCGCGCCGGGAGCACGACCCGGAGGGGGTGGTCGAGGCAGCCAAGGAATCCATGGCGGTCCAGGTCCGGGCGATGCTGGAGTTCCAAGAGCGCGGTGCCGCCGTGCTCGACTACGGCAACAACATCCGCCAGATGGCCAAGGAGAAGGGCGTCGCGAACGCGTTCGACTTCCCGGGCTTCGTCCCGGCCTATGTCCGCCCGCTGTTCTGCAAGGGCATCGGCCCGTTCCGCTGGTGCGCGCTCTCGGGCAACCCGGAGGACATCTACAAGACCGATGCCAAGGTGAAGGAGCTGATCCCGGACAACGCGCACCTGCACAACTGGCTCGACATGGCCAGGGAGCGGATCGCCTTCCAGGGCCTGCCGGCGCGGATCTGCTGGGTCGGGCTGAAGGACCGCGCCCGCCTCGGCCGTGCCTTCAACGAGATGGTGGCCAAGGGCGAGCTGGAGGCCCCGATCGTGATCGGCCGCGACCATCTCGACTCGGGTTCGGTCGCCTCGCCTAACCGCGAGACCGAGGCCATGATGGACGGTTCGGACGCGGTCTCCGACTGGCCGCTGCTCAACGCTCTCCTAAACACCGCCGGCGGCGCGACCTGGGTCTCGCTGCACCATGGCGGCGGGGTCGGCATGGGCTTCAGCCAGCATTCCGGCGTGGTGATCGTGGCCGACGGGACCGACGCCGCCGACCGGCGGCTGGCACGGGTGCTGCGCAACGACCCCGGCACGGGCGTCATGCGCCATGCCGACGCCGGCTATCGGATCGCGATCGACTGCGCCCACGAGGAGAAGCTCGACATGCCGATGCTGGGCGCCTGAGCGGCCGGTCACCCAAGCCAGCGTTCTCGAGGCCACTTCGATGCCTGGTGCCGGCACCGGAGTGGCCTCGCCTTCCCAGCTGAGCTTCTGCAGCTTGGTCGGAATCTTCGCCTTTTTCGCGGCGAGCAGCCGGTTCTCTGGGCGCCGTCAGGCTACTCGATCTGCCACGATGCTTTGTGATTGACGATACGTGCCGCTCGGCCGCCGACGGCTTCGTGCAGTTCGACGACGGTGTAGGGAACGGTACCGGTGATGCCTTTGTACTTGCCGGTGCCGCCTTTCATGTAATGATTGTCATTGTCGAACGTCGTGAAGACGGTGTCACCATCCTTGTCCGTCTCCGTGCAACTTCCGTTGCCATCAAAACTATCACCGATCAATGTCCAGTGCATCAGGCAATGAACTGACATATTATTAAAGGCCTCTTCGCCCTTGATATTGCGCGTTATGCCCGTGAAGTTATCTATTCCTCCTGTTCCTACCTCCGTAGCGATCGTGGCCACAGTCTCGAACACGTAGTAGGTGTCATATTCGGCACTGCCGGTCTTTGGGAAATCTGCGGCATCGGCAGATAGCGCAGTCGCCAGGAGAGCAGCAGCAGTGGATGTGATGAGGACGAGTTTCATCTCGACGCTCCCTCACGAATTTCGCCTCGGACAATTGTAATAGTATCACAGTCGATGTCTCGCCGGAAGCGGGCGAAGTTGCGTGTATCATCGTCGAAGATCCCATAACATCAAAGCTAATAACAAATGTCGTGCTAGCCCATGACGTTGGTCAGTGTCGATTGGCGACGGCCAACCGCTTGGGAGCCAAATAATCTCCTAAATGAGCCGGTCACCCTTTGCGGGCGATCGCTTGGCGGTATTGCTCGGCATCCCAGTCGAGCAGCTCAGCTTCCTCGGCCGCGGTGAGATAGTGCAGCTCGGCCTCGGCGGGCACGCGTTCGAGGACCAAAGCGAGGCATAGGGCCAGCTCGTCGGCGCTCGGGCCGATGCTTTCAGCGAGTCGCGCGCCGACGCCGGGGTCGAGGTGGAGCTTCGTGGGGCCGGGAGCAGGGGAGGCCGTGGCGGCGGGGCCGAGGAAGATGACGTGGTCGGGATAGAGGGAGCCGCCGCAGGCACGTGCGACGCGCAAGGGATCGAGCGCGAGCGTGTGGACGAGCGGGTGCGCGGGCGCGCGCCAGCCGGGCAGGGTGGCAGGCGCCTGCGGTGCGGGCAGGCGCTCGCGCGGGCCGTCGAGCCTGCGCTCCACCTTGCGCAGCAAGGCGTCGGCCGCCGCGACGGTGTCGGCGCCGACGACCAGGCCGTGATTGCCGAGCACCAGCAGATCGGCGGGCCGGTCGGCGAGGCGCTCGGCCACGGCCGCAGTGAGCGGCAGGCCGGGCTTGCAGTAGGGGACCCACGCCCAGGCGAGGCCGGCGAGGCGCTCGGCGAGGACGCTCTCGGCATCCGCGCGGATGGCGAGCGCGATCGTGCGCACAGAATGGGTGTGGACCACGATCCGGTGCGGCAGGAGCGCGTGCAGCGTGGTCTCGATCGAGGGGCGCAGGCCGGCGGGATTGAGCTCGCCGACCACGGCGTGGGTCACGGGGTCGGCGGCCCGGGCGGCAACGCCCTCCAGCATCGGAGCCAGCGCCACCGGCACGAACAGCTCGCGCTGCAACGCGTCGGCCAGCCACAGGCCCGAGGCCTTCACCCAGAGCAGGCCGTCCGCCTTGAGCGAGGTATTGCCGCCGGCGGCCTGGACCTGCTCGGGATCGCCGCCCAAAGCCGCCGAGAACGCCGACAGCTCGGCGAGACCGGCGGGCGTCATGCGGCACCTCTGGCCAGAAGGGCGGCACCGTAGCCGGCCTCCAGATTGACCGGTGGGAGCATCGGCACACGGAGCAGGCCGGCGCGGATGTCCATCCAGGCGAGGTTCGCGGCGCCGCCCCCGACCGTGCGCACCGAGCGCAATGGTGGGGCGCCCAGCCCGGCGAGCAGGCCGTAGGCGCGCTGCTCGACCTCGGCAATCCCTTCCAGCAGGCCTTGGTACAGCACGATCTCATCCGCAGGCAGCGGCTGCGGGTCGAAGGCGAGGGTCGGGTCGGCCACCGGGAACCGCTCGCCCGGCTCGGGCAGCGGATGCCAGTGCAGCCCGGTTGGCCGGTCGGGCCGCAGGCTTGGCGCAAGCTCGCTCATGCGCGCCGAGGTGAAGTAGCGCAGCAGCGCCTTGCCGCCGGTGTTGGAGGCACCGCCCACCAGCCAACGCTCGCCCATGCGGTGGCTGTAGACCCCATGCTGGGGCGAGAATACCGGGCGGTCGGAGAGCAGTTTCAGCGTCAGCGTGGTGCCGAGGGCGGTGACCCCGTCGCCGGACTGCGAGGCGCCCGTGGCCAGGAAGGAGGCGCAGCCGTCGGTCGTGCCCGCGACGACGGTACAGCCCGAGGCGAGGCCGAGGCTCGCGGCCATGCGCGGCAGCATCTGCCCGATCGCGGTACCGGGAGCGACGACCTCGGGCAGAAGCCCGCGTCGCACGCCGAGCTGGTCGAGCCAGTCGGGCCATGAGCGGGTGACGGGGTCGAAGCCGAGCTTGAGCGCGTTGTTGTCGTCGCTCAGCCCCAGCCGCCCAGTCAGTCGTGCCGCGAGCCAGTCGGCTTGGTGCAGGGCGTGGCAGGCTCCAGGCTGGCGCTCCTGCAGCGCGAGCAGCCGCGCCAGCGGAGAGGTGGCGCCGTGCGCGCCGCTTTCCGGCGGGGCGGCCTCGGTGATCCGTGGGGCGAGCGAGGCGGCGCTGGCGTCGTTGTACATGCCTGCGGGCTCGAGCGGCCGGCCCGCGGCGTCGGTGACCAGCAGCGTGCCCGAGGTGCCGTCGACCGCGAGCGCGTCGATGCGGTTTCCGGGCACGGCGGTGGCAATGTCCGCGATCACCTTGGCTGTGGCGTCCCACCAGATCTCCGCCTCCTGCCGCAGCCCGCCGTCGGTGGCCAGGGGTGGTGGCAGCGGCGCCGAGGATTGCGCGACCACGCTGCCGGCCGCGTCGATCGCGATGCCGCGCACGCCCGATGTGCCGACGTCGACACCAAGATAGACCATGCCGCCTCCCGTTCTTTCGGGAAGGTTACGGTCGGCTCCGTGCCGCCTCAAGCGGGATCGAGGCTGTGCCGCAGGCGCGCCCCGTTGGCCGCCGCCATGCCGGTCAGCCTGAGGGCGACGTCCGCGCGGCCAGTGAACAGGATGTCGCGCAGGCCCTGGCGCAATGCGGCCATGACCAGACCAGCGTCGTCCGCGCAGTCGAGAACGACGCTGTGACCGAGCTCGCGCTCGACCGCGTGCCAAAAGCCGACCCCGGCGAAGTGGGCCATGTCGGGTGCCGTGACGAGCACTGCGTCGGGCGTGGCGGCCAGCACGCGCCGCGCCTCCTCCAGATCGTGGACGCGGACGATCAGCGCGGTGCGAGTGCGGCGACGCCGGGGAGCTCCTTGCCCTCGAGCCATTCGAGGAAGGCGCCTCCGGCGGTCGAGACGTAGGAGAACTGCTCGAGCACGCCAGCATGGGCGAGGGCTGCCACCGTGTCGCCGCCGCCGGCGACCGAGCGCAGCTTGCCCTCCTGGGTGAGCCGGGCGACGGCGCGCGCCACGCCGTTGGTGCCACGGTCGAACGGCTCGACCTCGAACGCTCCCATCGGGCCGTTCCAGAGCAGGGTGCGGCAGCCGTCGAGCTTGCGCTCGACCTCGGCCACGCTGTCCGGCCCGACGTCGAGGATCATCTCGTCAGGGCTCACCGCGTCGGCCGGCACGGTTCGGTTCCGCGCCCCGACCTTGAACTCGGTCGCGACCACGACATCGGTCGGCAGGACGATCGCGACGTTGTGGTCGGCCGCCTTGGCCATGATCGCACGGGCGGTGTCGGCGAGATCGTGCTCGCAGAGCGACCTGCCGACCTTGGTGCCCTGGGCATTGAGGAAGGTGTTGGCCATGCCGCCGCCGATGACCAGGACGTCGACCTTCTCCATGACGTGGCCGAGGACGTCGAGCTTGCTCGACACCTTCGCCCCGCCGATGACCGCCGCGGTTGGGCGCTGGGCGCCTCCGAGCGCCGCCTCCAACGCCTCGAGCTCGGCCTGCATCAGCCGGCCGGCATAGGCGGGCAGCCGCTCGGCGAGGCCGGTGACGGAGGCGTGGGCGCGGTGCGAGACCGAGAAGGCGTCGTTGACATAGAGATCGCCCAGCGTGGCGAGCTGGTCGGCGAAGGTGGAATCGCCCTTCTCCTCGCCGGCGTGGAAGCGCAGATTCTCGAGCAGCGCCACGCCGCCGTCCGGCAGGGCGTCCACCACCGCGTGGGCGAGCTCGCCGACGCAGTCCGGCGCAAAGCGCACGTCGATCCCGCCCAAAGCCTGCGACAGCGGCTTGACGATCGGCTTGAGGCTCATCGAGCTCTCGACCTTGCCCTTGGGCCGGCCAAAGTGCGACAGCACGACCACCTTGCCGCCCTTGCGGACCAGCTCCTCGAGCGTCTCGCAGGCGCGCTCGATGCGGGTCGCGTCGGTGACCTCGCCGTTCTGCATGGGCACATTGAAGTCGACCCGCACCAGCACCCGCTTGCCGCGGGGGTCGACATCGTCGAGCGTCCGAAACTTGGGCATGGTCCTGCTCCTCAGCCGGGGGCCGGAGCTAACATCGACCCGACGGGGTGTCCACAGAGGCTATGTCGCAAACAGGAAAGCCGGCACCAAGAAGCTGGGCTCCGGTCCGAGATGGCGTCGGACGACCCGACTTCCTACCGGCTAAGTCCTTGAAATGTGGCTGGGGGACCTGGGATCGAACCAGGGACCTTCTGATCCAGAGTCAGACGTGCTACCAGCTGCACCATCCCCCACCGGTGCCACGGGCTCGCCGTGGGCGCCCGTGATTAGTCGCCCGGGCCGGGGCTGTCAATCGCGGTGAGGCATCCCTTCCCTGGACGGCGGCAGGTCGCCGGCGTACCACTGCGGCGACCGTAGCTGCCCGATGGGCCGCCGGCAGGCTGGAAGGTGCAGCGCCGCGGTCCGGGCCACGACATCTGGCCTTGGGACACGGCCTCGATGCGTCGCACTCTGGTTGGCCGCAGTCTGTCGGCCAAGATCCTGCTGCTGACGATGGCCTGCCTGTTCCTGGGCGAGGTCCTGATCTTCGTGCCGTCGATCGCCCGCTTTCGCGCTAACTATCTGGAGGAGCGGATCGCGGCGGCGCACCTCGCGAGCCTGGGCGCCGACGATGCGGCGCTGCCGGAGATGGACAAGGCGGACACGCTCCTGAGCCATGCCGGCGTGCTCGCCCTCACGGTCCACGGCGCCCACGGCCGCACGGTCAAGCTGGGTGAGCCGGTACCGGTCGCGGCGGACTTCGATCTGCGCGACGAAAGCTGGGACGAGCTGATCCGCGACGCGATCGAGGCGCTGCTCCATCGCGGCATGCGCCTGATCAGCGTGCGGGGGCCATCGCCGCAGGAGCTGGGCACGACGGTCGAGATCACCATCGCCGAGGCACCCTTGTGGGTCGCGATGGTCGATTATTCGATCCGCATCGTCAGCGTCTCCGTGATCCTGTCGCTCCTCGTGGCGGGCATGATGATCGTCGGGCTGCAGCGGATGATCGTGCGTCCGCTCGGCCGGATCACCGAGACCATCGCCGCGTTCCGCAGCCGGCCCGAGGACGCCACGGTCGATCGCGAGGTGACGGCCCGGGCCGACGAGATCGGCGTGGTGGAGCAGGAGCTCGCGATCATGCGTCACGACCTGCGTGCCGCGCTGACCGAGAAGACCCGTCTGGCCGCCCTCGGCGCCGGCATGAGCCGCATCGGGCATGATCTGCGCAACATCCTGTCGACCGCGGTGCTGATCTCCGACCGCCTCGAGGCGAGCGCCGATCCGGCCGTGCGGCAGGTGGCGCCGCGGCTGATCGAGACCCTGGACCGTGCGGTGCGCCTCTGCAGCGAGGCCCTCGACTACGCCCGTTCCGGCCCGCCTACGCCACGGCCACGCCCCGTGGCGCTGGCGGAGCTGGCCGCCAAGGTCCGTGACGGGCTGGACAGTTCGGCCATGGGCATCGTGTGGCGCAGCGAGGTGCCGGCGGATCTGCTGGTCGAGGCCGATCCGGACCAGCTCTTCCGCGTGCTGCTCAATCTAGCGCGCAATTCTCTCGAAGCGATGCGGACCTCCGGCGGCGAGATCAGGATCAGCGCCAGGGCCTCGCGACGGCTGGTCACGATCGATGTCGCCGATACCGGGCCCGGTATACCGGAACGGCTGCGCCAGAGCCTGTTCGAGCCGTTCGCGGGCTCGGGCAAGCCCGGCGGGAACGGCATCGGCCTCGCCATCTGCCGCGAGCTGGTGCGCGCGCATGGCGGCGAGATCGAGCTGGTGGGAACGTCCGACCGGGGCACCACATTTCGGGTGCGCCTGCCGGCCAGGGGCCGCGGCCAGGCGAGGACCGCAAGGAGGTCGCGGATGAAGCTGGAGCGCGTGTCGTCGATTGCCCTGCTGCCGCTGCTCGGACTGGTGGGCTGCGGCTATCAGGGACCGGCGGTGGCCGGCTATCCGGGCCTGCAGAACAAGATCATGTGGTACTATGACAGCAACGCCCTGGAGCAGAACGCCACCTGCACGCAGCCACGCATGCGGTCGGTTACCAGCGCGCAGGTGATCGACGAGAACCAGGAGAGCGTGGCCATGCGCATCCGCTACTACTGGCTGGACGAGGGTCAGCTCGATTTCGACCAGGACGGCTTCGGGCCGTTCGCCGGCGTTCCCTTGCAGCGCTGCAACGGCTTTGCCGAGCGCACCTTCACCTTCGTCAAGATGACCGACGGCAACCTGCAGGTGCGCAGCATGAGCGGGCCGCAGCGCAGGTCCCCCACCTGACCCGCTACCCCTCGCGGAACGCCTCGCGCCAGCGGAAGACACGATCGGTCAGGTAGGACAGGATCGTCCGCTCGCCGATCTTCAAATCGACGTCGACGATCATGCCGGGCGCCACCGAAAGCGCGCCCGAACCGGTGCCGAGCCGCTCGCTGTCGGTCAGGATGGTGACCGCGTAGGCGAGCTCCCCCGTCCGCGGGTCGGCCGTGGCATCGGCGGCGATCTTCTGCAGCACGCCCTCGAGCGTACCGAAGCGCAGATAGTCGAACGTGCGCACCTTCACCGTCGCCTTCAGGCCGGGGCGCAGCCGGCCGATGTCGCGGTTGGCCACCCGCGCCTGAACGAGGAGCCCCTCGCTCTCCGGCACCAGCCGCATCAGTGTCTCCTGCGCGGCGACCGCCTGCCCCGCGGCGGTCACCGCGATCTCCTGCACAACGCCGGTCGCCGGAGACTTGATCTCCAGCCCGGCCAGTAGGGCATCCTGTGCGCGCAGCTGGTCGCGCAACCGGTCACGGTCGGCGGTTGCCTCGGCCAGCTCGGCGAGCAGCTGGGAGCGCCGCTCGGTCTCCAGCCCCTCGAGGCGGCTCTTGGCCTCGGCCAGCGCCGCCTCCGCCGCGCTGCGCGAGGCCTTGGCCTTGGCGAGCGATCCCGCATCGTCGCTGTACTGCCGCTCGATCTGGACCACCTTGAGCTGCGGGTAGAGGCCACGAGCTGCGAGCTCGCGCACGGCCTCGCGCTGCTTGCCCAGCAAGGCGACGCCATCCTGCAGGCGCTCGATCTCGGCCGCGACCGTGCGCAGCTCGCCGGCGCGGGCCTGGACCGCCCGCGTCATCGCCTCGCGGCGGCTGGCCTGCGCGGCGTTGCGTGCCTCGAGCAGAGCCTGCTGGGCGGCGAACAGATCGGGGCGGAACTCCGCCGAGACCAGCGGCAGCTCGCGGTCGGCCGCCTCCGCCTGGAGCCGCGCCACCTCGACCTCCCGCAGCTGCAGGCGACCCAGGATGCTGCTCCGCTCGCTGCGCGCCACTTCGCCATCGAGCGTGACCAGCACGTCGCCCGTGGCGACCCGCTGGCCCTCGTGCACATGGATGGCCGAGACGCGGCCCCCGTGCGGGTGGTTGACGAGCTTGACGCGACCCGCGGGCTCGACGACGCCGGTCGCCTGGATCACCTCGTCGACCTGCGCCCAGGCGAGCCAGCCCAGGAGTGCGATGAACAGGGCGGCGAGACAGGCGACCAGCGTGCCGGCGAAGGCCGGGCCGCCAGCTTCGAGGGCCTCGCGCGCCAGCTCGAGCTCGCGCTGGGGATCGGCGGCGGCTGTGCAGGTCAAGACGTCAGCCCGCCGCCTGCAGCCCAGCCTGGGCCGGGAGACGGAGCCGAGCGAGCGCTTCCGCCGGAGCGCCGCTGAGCACGAGTCGACCGCGCTGAAGCAGCAGCACCCGATCGCAAGCCTCGATCACGGCCGGGCGATGGGTGACCAGGACGACCGTCCTGCCCTTGCCGGCCCGGCGGATGTTGGCGAGCAGACGCGCCTCGGTGGCGGCGTCCAAAGCACTGGTCGCCTCATCGAGGATCAGGATTCGTGGGTTGCGTACGATCGCGCGGGCGACTGCCAACAGCTGGCGCTGGCCGAGCGACAGGCCGAGCCCGCGCTCTGCGAGAACGGTCTCGTAGCCCTGGGGCAGCCGGCGGATGAACTCGTCCGCACCCACGAACCGCGCCGCCGCGACAACGCGCGCGAGAGTCCGCTCCTCGGCACCCATGGCGATATTCTCGGCGATGGTGCCGGCGAAGAGCTGCACCTCCTGCGGCACCACCCCGATCCGTGGGCGGTAGCTGGTGGGCGGCAGCCGGGCGATATCTTGCTCGTCGAACAGGACGCGGCCCTGCTCCGGCGTCTCGACCCCGAGCAGCAGCCGGACGAGGGTGCTCTTGCCCGAGCCCGGCGGCCCCGCGACGCCCAAGATCGTCCCGGGCTCGACCTCGAACGTCACGCTGTCCAATGCCGGCTCGGCCGCACCTGGATAGGTGAAGCAGACCTGCTCGGCCCGCAGCGCCCCGGTGAGCTCGACGCCGACCCCGGACTGGCGTCCGCCGGCCTCGCCGGGCTCGCGCAGCAATCCGTCGAGCTGGGCGATGGCCTCCTGCGCCTGCTGGAGCTGGCCCCAGGCCGGTGCGATCTGACGCATGGGCGCCAGGGCGCGCGCGGACAGGATCGAGCTCGCCACCAAGGCACCCACCGACATCTCGCCCGCCACGATCATCCTGGCGCCGAGATAGACCAGCAGCAGCGCCGTCAGATGCTGGAGCGCCTGACCGAGACTGCCGGCCAACTGGGTGATCCGCCCCGACTGCAGCCCGCGCCAGGCGCTGCGCAGCAGATGGCCCTCGTAGCGGCGCTTCATGTCGGGCTCGAGCGCCAGGAGCTTCACGGTGAGAGCCTGCGTCAGCGCCTCGCCGAGCGCCGAGGTCCTGGCCCCAGCAGCCTGAAAGCTCGCCCGCTGATGCGCCTCCTGTCGCTGCTGCACACCGCGCGAGAGCAGGGCGAACACCGGCATGGCGGCCAGCGTGACCAGACCCAGCGGCAGCGCCACGACCAGCAGCACCGCCAGGAACAGCCCGACGAAGGCGAGGTCGACCAGGAGCAGCGGCAGCTGCCCGGTCAGGAACTGACGCAGCTGGTCGACCTGGCGCAGACGCTCCATGACCGCGCCGGTCGCGTTCGTCTCGTGGAAGCGATAGGGCAGCTGCAGCAGGTGATGGACCAGCTCGCTGCCGATCGCCGTCTCGAGCCTGGCGCCGGTATGGGCCGCAATGTGGCCACGCAGGGCCCGCAGAGCGAGCTCGAAGCCCACGAGCGTGACCATCCCGATCGCGAGGACGTCGAGGGTCTGCAAGGCACCGTGGTTGATGACCTTGTTGTAGACGGTCATCATGAACAATGGCGTCGCCAGGGCGAGCAGATTGATCACCACCGAGGCGAGGGCGATCTGCCAGAGCACTGCGCGCACGCCCTGCATGGCAGCCGAGCGCCAGAAGCCCACTCGCATCGCAGCGGGGACGAGGCGTGCGACTAGGTCGCCGAAGCCTGCCGCGACCTCGGGCGTGCAACTCGTGGCCGGCCCGTGGCCGGATTCGAGCAGGAGCCGGCGGTCCTCCGCACGAGACCGCACCAGCCAGGCTTCGCCGAGCTGGCGGCCCAGGATGATGCAGGGCGTCGCGACGGTGCCGAGGCAGTGGTGCGTGAGCCGCTGCAGCCGAACGGCAAATCCGAGTCGCGAGGCCACCGTCTTCAGCCAGCGCAGATCGGCGCCGCCCTCGGGCACGGTCGCGACGGCGCGCAGCTCCGCCTCGGTGACGGGCCGATCGAGCTGGTGTAATAGACGGCTCACGGCGAGCAGCACGCCGTCGACCCGATCGGGGTTGGGCGTCGGCATGGATGTGGCCGGAACCGAAGCAACCGCCATCCGGCACTCCCAAGAGGTGAGCGCCGACCGACAAGCAGGACCGATCGCCTGTTAGCTTAGCTGATCTCGCAATTCAACCATTTACGGTTGATCGCCCTCAGTCGAGGGCATAGGCGAGGAACTTGAGATACGCCGTCTCCGGCAAGCCTGGGTGAATCGGATGATCGGACCCGGCTCCGGCGCTGCGGACCAGGCGCCCGCCCCGCCCGGCCTCGCGGATTCCGGCCCAGGCCTCGGCTGCGAACTGCTCGGCCGTGACATGGTGCGAGCAGCAGCCCAGGCACAGAAAGCCGGGTTCGCTGACCACGCCCGCCGCCAGTCGCGCGAGCTTGCGATAGCCCTTGAGGCCGGCGCCCAGGTCCTTGCGGCTCTTCACGAAGGCCGGCGGGTCGGCGATCACCAGCCCGAAGCGCGTCTTGGCAACGGCCGCCTGGTCGAGGAAGGCGAACGCGTCCGCCCGCTCGAACCGGACGGTCTCGCCCACGCCCTGGCGGGCCGCGCTGGCAGCGCCGAGGTCGAGTGCGGCCGCCGAGCCGTCCACCGCCGTCACGCTCACCGCACCGCCCGAAGCCGCCGTGAGCGCAAAGCCACCGCAATAGCTGTAGACGTCCAGCACGTCCTGGCCGCGCGCAAGCCCAGCGACGAAGCGGCGGTTCTCGCGCTGGTCGTAGAACCAGCCGGTCTTCTGGCCGCCGCCCGGATCAGCGACGAAGGTCAGCCCGTTCTCCAAGAGCTCGAGTCGCTCCGGCACCTCACCTTTGAGCGCCGTGACCTCGAGCGGCAGGCCCTCGAGCTGGCGCGAGGGCGCATCGTTCCGCGCCACGATCGTCTGCGGCCGCACCACCTCGTCGAGCGCCGCGACGATTGTCGGCTGTAGCGCGGCCATGCCCGCCGTGTTGAGCTGCGCCACCAACGTGTCGCCGAACCGATCGACGACCAGCCCAGGCAGGCCGTCGGCTTCGGCATGGACCAGTCGGTAGTGCGGCGTGTCGAACAGCCGCTCGCGCAGCTGCAGCGCCCGCGCCACCCGTCGCGCGACGAACTGCCGGTCGATCACCGCGTCCTTGTTCCGGGTCAGCAGCCGCGCCGCGATCAGGGAATGCGGGTTGAACTGCGCCACGCCCAGCATCTTGCCGCTCGGGCCCATGAGACGGACCAGGCTGCCCGGCGGCACCGCGCGCGCCGCCTCGTCCATGCGCAGCTCGTTGGAGAACAGCCAGGGCGAGCCGCCGCGCAGCCGGCGATCCTCGCCAGGGAGGATCTTGATCGTGGGATATGACATGACAGGGTCCTGGTGACGCGGGCGCGGAACGTGGGCCGGGGGACGCCGGTTTGCAAGCGGCCGCCCCGGCAGGGCAGCATGGCGTGGCAGATGCGCACAGCCAATCATCTGATGTTGCATTGCAGCATACAAAAACGATTTAAGTCATTCGTGGATCGCCTCTCTAACCTGCGTGAGGAGGACGACCCCCAATCCTCAATGGCTTCCCAGTCAAGGATCGACCTGGCGGACGACGCCATGACCTACGAGCAGATCGAGCACGAGCTACGGACACCGGTCGCATGCGTGCGCTCGCTGTCGGAGATCGTCCGCGACCATCCCGACATGAGCGAGGCGGAGCGCCGCGAGTTCCTGAACGCCATCGTCTGTGAGAGCGAACGGCTGAGCCGCACGGTCGAGCGTATTCTTCTCTCCACCACCCTGAGGAGCGGCGTCAGCTGAGCGCCGGCACGCTGGCCGACAGGCCGTGACCGACGCGCACGGGCTCGATCCGGCGGGCCAGGCCGCTGCGGTCGTCGGTCTCGACGAACACGCCGCAGAGCATGGCCTCGCCCATCGCCGGGGTGAGGCGCGCCACCGGCAGATCGCTGCGCCACTTCTGCAGCGAGCCCGCCTTGTCCATCCCGATCACGCTGTCGTAGTCGCCGGTCATTCCCAGATCGGTGATATAGCCGGATCCCCCGGCCAGGATGCGGGCGTCCGCGGTCGGTACATGGGTGTGGGTGCCGACGATCAGCGAGACGCGGCCGTCCAGGTGATGCGCGAGCGCCAGCTTCTCGCTCGTGGCTTCGGCATGGACGTCGACAATAATGGCCTGCGCCGTGCCGCCGAGACTGTGCTTGGCGAGCTCCGCATCGAGGGCGCGGAACGGGTCGTCGGCGAGGGCCATGAACAGCCGGCCGAGCACCTGCAGCACCACGATGCGCTGGCCCCGCATGGTGCGGATCTCGGCCAGACCGCGCCCCGGCGTGCCGGGCCCGAGGTTCAACGGCCGCACGATGCGCGGCTCGCGGGCGATGTGGGTGATCAGCTCGCGCTGGTCCCAGAGGTGATTGCCCATGGTGAGGACGTCGGCACCCGCCTCGAGGAACTCACCCGCGATCGCGGCAGTCAGGCCGTAGCCGCCGGCGGCGTTCTCGGCATTGACGATCACCGCATCGAGCGCCAGCGCCGAACGCAGCTTCGGCAGCTCCGACAGCAGCACGGCCCTACCGGAACGGCCCACCACATCGCCGACGAACAGCAGACGCATCCGCTCAACCCTCTCCCAAGCGACGCCAGCCGGTCTCGGTGACGACCAGCTGCAGCATGATGTCGGACGGGCCTGCCGGCACGTCGGCTACTTCCTGCGCGGCGAAGCAGAAGCCGCAGCGGATCGGGGCGGCGCCCGCGGCCGCGATGGCAGCGAAGGTCCTGTCGTAAAAGCCCGCACCGTAGCCCAGCCGGTTGCCACGGGCATCGAACGCCAGCAATGGGGCCAGGACGATCCCGGGTAGCACGGGCTGCAGGTCGGGCGGCGGCTCGCGGACGCGGAACGGCCCCTCGACCAGCTCGAGCCCCGGCTGCCAGCGGTGAAACACCAGCGGCCGGCCACGCCCCTGCATCCGCGGCAGGAGCGGCTCGGCCCCGAGCCAGTGGAGCGCATGCATCAGTGGCAGGGTGTCGATCTCGTCGGCCAGCGGCCAGAACAGCGCCACGTTCGGGCGCTCCCGCCACGGCAGCGCCTGCAGTGCGTGCCACGCGGCTGCCCGGCTGGCCTGCGCGCGCGCCATAGGCTCGAGCGCCCGGCGTCGCTCGCTCAGGGATCGGCGCAGCTCGCGCTTGCGCGCGTCGAGCAAGGACTGGGGGTTCTCGGTCATGAATCAGTAGGGAAGGGAGCAGCGGCTGCCACCAAAGCCGTTTCGTCGTGGTCGTCCCTGGGACCTGCTGCGCAGGTGGGCGCCGTGTGACGTGGCCACGGCCACATCAGGGACAGCTCCCTTTGGAACGAACTAGGCCCGGGGCGATGATTCCGACGGGGCACGAACCCAGCAGCAACCGCCAGCGCTAAGCTAGGCACTCTCCAGCGATGCAGCAAGCTGTTCCAGGCGTGTGGTCACACGATCGAGCATTTGGGCCGCCTCCTCCTCCGCGCGGCGGTCCTGATCGGCCGCCTGCGCCTTGAGTCGCTTGATCTCCTCGTACGCGTCGGAGAGCTCGTCCGCGATCAGGAGGCTGGTCAGCAGCAGGACCTTCGCGTCGGGGATCTGACCGTGCTGCTGCTGCAGCTTGGCGGCGCAGCTGTCGACATAGGCCGCGAGGCGACGCAGGCGCGGCTCCTGGCCGTCGCCGCACTGCACCTGGTGCTTGCGGCCGTTGAAGGTGATCTCGACCATGCTCATGGCGCCGTCCTGCTCCCCGTGAGCTCGTCGACCCGCTCGATCGCCCCCTCGACGCGGCTCTCCACCTCGCTCAGCGCCGCGCTCAGCCGCTCCACCCGCTCGTTCGCTGCGGCGAGCTCGCGGCGCAGCCGCTCGCACTCGACATGCAAATCCGACTCGGACGGATCGTCCGCAGCAGGCGCGATCCGGAGCGCGTGCTCCAGCCGCTCCAGCGCCGCGCCCACCCTCGCCTGTGCGGCCGTCAACGCCGACATGCCCGTCTCGTGGCCCTGTCCAGGGTTGCGGATGGGCGAGCGAGTTGACACACCGGCCAAACCGCGTCAATCGCGGCCCCAACCCTTTCAGGCGAAAGGGAGTTGCATTTTCCGGGCGCTCGTCCAGTTTGCCGCCCCGATCCAGCCTCGAGCCGCGACGCGTCCGCCCCGATGACCGTGAGCCAAGCCGACCTCGCCAACGCCATCCGCGCCCTTGCCATGGACGCGGTCGAGCAAGCGAAATCCGGACACCCCGGCATGCCGATGGGCATGGCCGACGTCGCCACCGTGTTGTGGACACGGTTTCTCAAGTTCGACTCGCAGCATCCCGACTGGCCCGACCGCGACCGGTTCGTCCTTTCGGCCGGCCACGGCTCGATGCTGCTCTACGCGCTGCTCTATCTGACCGGCTATCCCGACATGACGCTCGACGAGCTGCGGCGCTTCCGCCAGCTCGGCGCGCGCACGGCCGGCCACCCGGAGCACGGAGGGCATCAGCCACGAGGCGGCCTCGCTCGCGGGCCATCTGGGGCTCGGCAGGCTGATCGTGCTGTTCGACGACAACGGCATCTCGATCGACGGGCCGACCTCGCTCTCGGTGTCGGACGACCAGATCGCGCGGTTCGCCGCTTATGGCTGGCACACCGACTCGGTCGACGGTCACGATCCAGCCGCGGTCGAGCGTGCCATCGCCGCCGCGCGCGCGGAGACCGGGCGGCCGTCGCTGATCGCCTGCAGAACCGTGATCGGCAAGGGTGCCCCGACCAAGGCCGGCAAGAGCTCCGCCCATGGCTCCCCGCTCGGCGCCGCCGAGATCGAGGGCGCACGGGCGGCCTTGGGTTGGCCACATCCGACCTTCGCGATTCCCGACGCGATCCTCGCCACTTGGCGGGAAGCGGGCCGACGCGGTGCGGCGGAGCACGAGGCTTGGCTCGGCCGCCACGGCGCTTCGGCGCGCCGCGAGGAGTTCGATCGGGCCATCGGCGGCGAGCTGCCGGCCGACCTCGCCGAGAAGGTCAACGACCTCAAGCGCAAGCTCTCCTCCGAGCGCCCCGCGCCCGCGACGCGCAAGGCCAGCCAGATGGCGCTCGAGATGCTGACCGTGGTCGTGCCAGACATGGTGGGCGGCTCGGCCGATCTGACTCACTCGAACCTGACCCACACCGCTGCCACCAGTCCGCTCGCCAAAGGCGACTATGGCGGCCGCTATGTGAGCTGGGGCGTGCGCGAGCACGGCATGATCGCCGGAATGAACGGCATGGCGCTGCATGGCGGCGTCATCCCCTATGGCGGCACGTTTCTGGTGTTCGCCGACTATTGCCGGCCCGCGCTGCGGCTCGCCGCGTTGATGCGCCAGCGCGTGATCTTCGTCGCGACGCACGATTCGATCGGGTTGGGCGAGGACGGGCCCACCCACCAGCCGGTCGAGCAGCTCGCGAGCCTGCGCGCGATCCCCAACATGCTGGTGTTCCGACCCGCGGACGCCGTCGAGACCTTGGAGTGTTGGGAGTTGGCCCTGCGCTCCGCCGAGGGCCCTTCGACGCTGGCCCTGACCCGGCAGGAGCTGCCGACGCTGCGGACCGAGTACACGGATGAGAATCGGTGCGCGCGTGGCGCCTATCTCCTACGTGATCCCGCGCGGCGCGACGTGACCATCCTCGCCACCGGCTCGGAGGTCCACATCGCCCTGGCCGCCGCCGACCAGCTTGCAGCCTCTGGCGTCGAGGCAGCGGTCGCCTCGATGCCGAGCTGGGAGCTGTTCGAGCGGCAGGACCCGACCTACCGCGCGGCGGTGCTCGGCACGGCCCCCCGGGTCGCGGTCGAGGCCGCCTCGCCCTTCGGCTGGACCCGCTATGCCGCGAGCGAGGCCGACGTGGTCTGCATGCGGGGCTTCGGCGCCAGCGGGCCGTTCAAGCAGCTTTATCAGCATTTCGGCATCACCGCCGAGCACGTCGCCGAACGAGCGCGCGCGGTTCTGGGCGTTGAGCCGCATCGAGAGGAGCACAGCACATGACCGCCAAGGTGGCGATCAACGGTTTCGGCCGGATCGGCCGCAACGTCCTGCGCGCGCTGGCCGAGCATGGCCGCGGCGACATCGAGGTGGTGGCGATCAACGACCTCGCCCCGCCCGCCACCAACGC
>JBGAKU010000379.1:0-4058 GCA_044224255.1 Geminicoccaceae bacterium | reverse complement strand
CAGGCGTGCCGCTGGCGCCAGCGGGGCAGGGGTGGTGGGGGTTTGAGGTTGCAGGGACAGGCTCGGGCGGGGCACTCGGTCCCGCCGGTCAGGATGGCAGCTTGGCGGTCCGAACGGTGAGCAGCACCAGGCTCTCGCGGTACGGATAGACCGACGGTAGGTCCACCTTGATCCGTGCAGCGAGTTCGGCCACGCCTACATGGGCTATGGCTGAATTTGGTGGCAGATGCGCCATGGCGGAGGATAGCGTTGTCGCCTTGCCCCGACCAGGAGCGGGCGTCACGGACGATCCGCTACTGGCAGGGCTGCGCGCGGCTGCGAGGCGCCTGCTGATGCAGGCGATCGAAGCCGAGGTCGAGACCTTCCTCGCCGCTCACGCCGGCCTGACCGACGCGCAGGGCCGGCAGCGGTTGGTGCGCCATGGCCATGGCCCCGAGCGGCGGCTCCCGACCGGGATCGGCCCGCTCGAGGTCCGCCGGCCGAAGCTGCGCGACCGCGATCCGGCCGAACTGCGCCGCTATAGCGCGACAATCTAGATTGGATGCGCATTGCCTCGCCTGAAATGCTCCTGAGAAAGGAGCTGTTGCCTCATTTGAAATGCTCCCCAGCGGTAACGAGCCGCGGGAGCTGGGATGAG
The DNA here is from genome assembly GCA_044224255.1 of Geminicoccaceae bacterium. Lineage (GTDB taxonomy): Bacteria > Pseudomonadota > Alphaproteobacteria > Geminicoccales > Geminicoccaceae > Benzoatithermus. Next base: position 3,421 of record JBGAKU010000379.1, on the reverse strand, counting down.
GCGAGTGAGCATGGCGACGCGAGACGAATTGGTGGCGGCGGTGGTGGAGCGGTATGCCCGCTCGGACCGGACCGAGCGTGGCCGGATTCTGGACGAGTTCGTGGCGGTGACGGGTCACCACCGGAAACACGCGATGCGGCTGCTCCGTGGCGGCAAGGCAGCGGGTGACCGGCAGGGTCAGCGGCAAGGCCGGATCTACGACGCGGCGATGCACGAGGCGTTGATCGTGCTGTGGGAGGCGTCGGACCGGGTCTGCGGCAAGCGGCTGCGACCACTGCTGCCGGTGCTGGTGGAGGCGATGGAGCGGCACGGACATCTGCAGCTGGCGCCGGAGGTCCGCACCGGCGTGCTGGCGATGAGCGCGGCAACGATCGACCGGGCGTTGCGGGCGGTGAAAGACCCTGCAGGTGGCAAGAAACGCCGGCGCACGCCACCATCGGCGGCGGTGCGGCGGAGCGTGCCGGTGCGGACCTTCTCGGACTGGCAGGATCCGGCTCCCGGGTTCGTCGAGGCGGACCTGGTGGCGCATAGCGGGCCAACGGCGCGCGGCAGTTTCGTGCAGACGCTGGTGCTGACCGACATTGCCACGGGCTGGACGGAGTGTGCGCCGCTGCTGGTGCGCGAGCAGCGGTTGCTGACCGAGGTCCTGGGCGAGGTGCGCAAGTTGCTGCCGATCCCGCTGCTCGGGTTCGACACGGACAACGACACGGTGTTCTTGAACGAAACCGTCCAGGCCTGGTGCGCCAACGCGGGCGTGGCGTTCACGCGCTGCCGGCCCTACCGCAAGAACGACCAGGCCTTTGTCGAGCAGAAGAACGGCGCGGTGGTGCGGCGGATCGTAGGCTACCGGCGGCTCGAAGGGCTGGAGGCCGCGGTCGTGCTGGCCGAGCTTTATCGTTCGGTGCGGTTGTTCGTGAGCCACTTCCAGCCCTCGTTCAAGCTGGCCGCGAAGTCGCGGGATGGGGCCAAAGTGCGCAAGCGCTACCGCCCGCCCGCAACGCCGTACCAGCGGCTGTTGGCCGATGCACGGGTGTCGGAGGAGGTGCGGACGCGCCTGCAGGCAACGCATGCGATGCTGGATCCGGTCCGGCTGCTGCGGGAGATCCGCACAGCGCAGGCGCGGCTGGTCGGAATTGCGGACCGGGCCGTCGATGTGGAACAGCCCGCGCCGACGGTGCCGACGCTGCAGGAGTTCCTGGCCGGGCTGCGCACGGCTTGGCAGCAGGGCGAGGTGCGCCCGACGGCGAAGCCGAAGCCGCAGGCAAAGCGGTGGCGAAGGCGCCCCGATCCTCTGGTGGCGGTCACGACGCAGCTGCAAGCATGGTTCATGGAGCAGCCGTGGCAGACCTCGCGCCAGCTGCTGGAGCGGCTGCAGGCGGCGATCCCCGGGACGTATCCGGACAAGCTGCTGCGGGCCTTGCCGCGGCGTGTGGAGCATCGGCGCCGCGAGGCAGCCCACCGGATGGGGTTCGGGACGTCTGGAGCGGACCAGGGAGCGGATGGCGATGCGGCGATGGGGATGGCGAATGGGGCACGGGTGGGCCAGGATGAGGCAATACGCGATGTCGGAAGCAAAGGGCTGGGGCAACCGCTCCGTTCTCGGGAGCTTCGCTTCGTCAGGCAATACGCATCGGCGACCCTCACCGACGCGCCGCAGGCGGGTCGGCAGCGAGGCGACAGCCGGCTTCGTCCTCGACGCGCTCGAGCAGGCCCTTGCATGCCAGACACCCGATCGATGGCGATCTCGTTCACCGCAGCGACAGCCAAAGGATGAAGGCCGGTTCCCGGGCGGCCTGACCCGCACCCCGATCGACCGGCCGTGTCTTGCCGCGGACTTGCCGGCCGCCCAGGAACGCCTCCTGGCGCCGGAGCAACGGGCGACGCTGGTGTGCCTGCTCGCCCAGCTGGTCCACCTGCACGGCGACGTCACGCCGGCGCATGACGTGCCGGCATAGCGCCGGACCGTCATGCGCAGGGACGGGCGGCCAGGAGGTCGGAGGCCTCGAGGTCGCGAGGCTCGGGCCGATCCTGGCGGCGAGACGTGCTCTCCCGGGCGACGATCTCGAAGCCGAGATCGACGACCTTCCGCTCCGGTGGCCGCCCCTCGATCGCGGCGATGAGCATGGCGATGCCTTCGCTGCCCATCCGCTCGCGATGGGTCCGCACACTGGTCAGCGAGGGATAGGCCGTCGCCGCCATCTCCAGATCATTGAAGCCGCAGATGCCGAACTCGTCCGGAACGCGGATGTTGCGCCTTTGGCATTCGAACAGGACGCCCAGGGCGATGTCGTCGTTGTTGCAGAAGACGGCATCGGCATCCGGCCGCCGGGCCAGGAGATCGCCCAGCAGCTCCGCCCCCAGCGTCACCGTCGACGGTCGCGGCGTCGTGACGACGAGCCCGTCGTCGTCGAGCGCCTTGGCCGCGAGCGCCGCGCGGTAGCCGCGCAGGCGGCGCTGGGTGCGCGGATCCATCCGGGCGCCTAGAAAGCCGATCCGGCGGTAGCCCTTGGCCAGAAGATGCTCCGCCGCCGCGCGCGCCGCGGCCTGGTGGGAGAAGCCGATCATCATGTCGATCGGATCCGGGCCGATCTCCATGATCTGGACGACCGGGCAGGATGCCTCGTCCAGCAGCTTGCGGCTCGTCTTCGACTGGTCGATGCCGGCCACGATGAGCCCGGCCGGACGCTGGTTCAAGAACAGGCGCAGGAGCTGCTCCTCGCCCAGCGCCGAGTAACGCGTGTTGCCGAGCTGCACGTGGTAGGGCGTGGATTCGGTGCCGTTGTAGATGCCGCGCAGCACGTCGGCGAAGACGTTGTTGGTGACCGAGGGCACCAGCACGCCGACGACGTTGGTGCGCTGCGAAGCCAGCGCCCGGGCCGCCAGATCCGGCACGTAGCCCAGCTCCGCCACCGCCTGCTCGATCCGCTGCATCGCATCCGCCGAGACCACGCCGGGGTCGCGCAGGGCGCGTGATACAGTGATAGCGCTGACATTTGCCGCCACCGCCACGTCCGCCAACGTCACCCGCTTGAAACCTCGTCGCTTTCTCATATCGCATTCTCATCAGGCATGGTTCGACCTCGAAATCCCTATTGACAATGTTAGCGCTACCATCGATAAGCACACCAGAAGATGCGACCTTGCAGGTGTGCACCGATCGGAAGGCCCCGTGATACCGACGCGTCGTCGGCAAGCTTAGAGAGAACCGGCTGCGAGATCGAGGAGGTTACGGCCGCGAGGCCATCCCCGTCCGCGAGCCTCGTCCCGACCCGCCGCCGACAGGGGATCGGTCCAGCTCGTCTGCAAGTTCGCGCAGGTATCGACGTTTCGTTTGTCGGTTCGCATTTCGATGCGAAACGCATGCTTCGTCCAAGATGCGATCTTGCATCTTATATTGCTCCACTCACCGATGATCGACCTG
>JBGAKU010000378.1:0-4059 GCA_044224255.1 Geminicoccaceae bacterium | reverse complement strand
CATGGAGCCGGTGGCCGGCGCCGAGCTGATCCAGGGCGACTTTCTCGACCCGGAGGTGCAGGAGCGGCTGCGTGCGCGCCTCGGCGGCCCCGCCGACCTCGTGCTCAGCGACATGGCCGCCTCGACGACCGGGCGCCGCGCGGTCGATCGGCTGCGCGCCGAGGCGCTGGGCGAGAGCGTGCTGGACTTCGCGGGGGCGGCGCTCGCGCCGGGCGGCGGCTGCCTGCTCAAGCTGATCAAAGGCGGCGAGGCCGCGCTGATGCCCCGCGCCCAGGCGCTGTTCCACACCAGCCGCATCGTTCGGCCGAAAGCCACACGGGCGGAGTCCTCGGAAGTCTATCTGCTCGCCCGCGATCGGCGCGGATCGGGCGAGACCGCGCCGGGATGAGCTACGGGCAGCGCTGGTGGAGCTTCCCGTTCAGGGACTTGGCCTTGAACACCAGCTGCATGCCGAGCTCGGCGGCCTCGGCGCAGTAGCGGTCGATCTTGCGCTGCAGGTTGGTGTACTCGACCACGAAGACCGGCTTGTCCGCGCGCTTGAAGGGCAGATACTCCTCGCAGTCGCCATCCTCGAAGCAGCCCTCGCTGACGGCATAGTCGAAGCTGTCCACCAGCTCGGCCGCGAGATCGCCCGTGTTCATCAGGCCGACCACCAGACCGCGCTCGCGCGCCGCCTGGGCGAGCATGCGATTGTAGGCGACTTGGTCCTTGGCGGAGAGCGGAAAGCCCGAGCGATGCCGGTAGCCGTCGAGATTGCGCAGCAGCACAGCATCGAAGCCCTTGTCGCGGCAAAGATCGAGGCGCCGTGCCATCACCGGGCCGAGCGCGTCCAGCGCCCGCACGTCGAGCCAGCGCTCGGCCGGCCAGCCGGTGGTCGGAGTGCCGACCAGGCGCTTGTCGAACGCGCCGCTGTCCGGCCGCCAGTTCTCCCAGGCGCCGGCATTGATCACGCAGGCCGTATGCACGCCGCGGGACTGGAGGTCCTGCAGGCGGGCCGCCGAGGTCTCGACGGCGCCGAGCGCGATCAGGGCCGTCTTGCGCCCCAGCTGGAACGGGCTCGTGAGCTGGATGTCGAACGGCTCGCGGACCGACGGCCGCCAAGCCGCCTGCGCCTGCGTCGCCGCCAGCACCAGGGCCAGCACCAGGGCCATCCGCATCTTCGTCAAACGCACTCTCGCCGCCGGTTGCATCGATTGCCCGCGATCAGTGACACGCGGGGCAGGCTTGCACACCCATACAGATACGGATGTGGCAGATGTCACGCAACGGGGCGCGTCGTGCGGGCGCACCCGGCGGAGGGAGGTCGGTCGTGCGTCAGACCCGCCCGTAGCGGTCCTCGAGCCGGACGATGTCGTTCTCGTCGAGCTTGTCGCCGACCTGGATCTCGACGAACTCCATCACCTCGTCGCCGGGGTTCTCGACGCGATGCGCGGTCTCGAGCGGGATGAACGCCGACTGGTTGCGCACGAGGTCGAAGGTCTCGCTGCCGAGAGTGACACGAGCCTTGCCGCGCACGATGACCCAATGCTCCTCGCGGTGATGGTGGAGCTGCAGCGAGAGGATCGCCCCCGGCTTGACGGTGATCCGCTTGACCGCGAACCCGTCCCCGACATCGAGGACCTCCCACCGGCCCCAGGGCCGCTCGTCGCTGTCGCCCCGCCGGTACGTCACCTCGGCCATGCCGCGCTCCTCGTCTGCCGCAACGGAGCGGACGGGTGTCATAGCCGACGGCATCGGGCAAGGGGCAACCATCTGCGGTGGAACGGCGCCGGCCCTACTGCAGAACCGCGCCCGGCGCATAGCCGTAGATCTCGAAGGCGGCCGCCAGCGGCGGATTCTCCGGCGACGACCCCTCGCCCCCGGCAGCGATCGAGAGGTCCATCCGGCGGACGATGAGCATCGGCTCACGCGTCTCGACCGCGTAAAGAAAATCGCGGACCGTCGCCATGTCGCCACTCAGGCTCAGCCGCAGGCCGATCCGCGCGAAGGGAGGGGCGGGCTCGGGCTCCAGGATCTGCACGGTGGTGATCTCGCCGCCCATCGCCGCGGCAAGTCCGGCGAGATCGCCCTGCAGCTGCGCTGCCGCCACGGCCGGCGTGCTCCCGGGCAGCAGGGTGCGCTCGGCGTCCACCGCGCTCTGCAGCTCCCGCTCCTGCGCCAGCAGCTCCTCGCGTCCGGGCAGGCGCGCCTGCAGCTCACCGATGCGCTGCGCCCCCTCCTCCAGCGCCTGGCCCTGGCCGTGCAGATAGCCGAGCGGCACGAGCACGGCCGCGGCGAGCAGGCCCAGGATCAGGAGCAGGATCAGGAGCGCGAGCGCTCGCTGCTGGGTGGGCGGCAGGCGATCGATCACAGGGCCGGCTCCGCCGCCGGGTCGACCACGGCGCGCAGCGCGAAGCGCTCGACCTGGCGCTCGCCGCCGTTCGGGTCGGACACGGTTACCCGCGTGCTCGGCGACAGGAACCGCGTTTGCTCGAACTCCGGCGCGCCCTCGACCAGGGGGATCAGCGCCGAAGCGTCCTCGGCCAGGCCGGAGATGGAAAGCTCCCTGCCGTCCAGCGTCACCTCGGTCAGCCAGACCGTGTCGGGCAACAGGCGGCTCAGGACCTCGAGCACCAGGAGGGGCGACGGCCGGCTGCTGCGGTCGTCGGCGAAGAAGCGGGCCTGCGCACGCAGCGCCTCGATCCGGTTGCGCAGCTCGGGCAGGTCGGCGAGCCGTTGCTCCAGGCCGACGCTCAGCGCGGTCTGCTCCCGCTGCAGCTCGTGGCGCTGGTAGATCTGCCAGCCGATCAGGCCGACGAGCCCGGCGAGCGCGATCAGCGCCGACCAGACCAGAATGGCGAGAATCCCGGGTCCACGCCGCTCGGCGGCGCCGGTTTGGAGCAGGTCGAGGCCCGCGCCGCGCTGATCGCTGCCCGGCGGGGCCACGTCCACGGCGGCCGGCCGCACGCCCAGTCCGGTGAGCTGGCGCAGCAGGGAATCGATCCGCTCCCGCGACGCGGCCGCGAGCAGCACCTCGAGCATGCCGTCACGCCGCCGGCCCAGCACCTTTTGCGCCGCATAGCTCTGCTCGGCCGACCAGGGCGTGAGCAGATCCAGCTTGTGGCCCATGATCCGGGCCAGGTCGTTCTCGGCGGCCACGGGCAGGACATCGGTGCAGATCAGGGCATCGTCCTCCCCGAGCACGAGGACGATGCCGTCACGATGGCGGTCGATCGCGCGGCGCAGCCGCGGCTCCACCGCGGGGACCGCAGCCGCACCCACGGCGCCGGGATCCGGCAACACGATGCTGCCGAGCATGCTCAGCCGCCGGCCCTTGCGCTCGTAGACGCGCAGATAGGGTCGCTCGAGCATCAGCACGACGCCGAAGCGACGCTGCGCCGTCTCCCGCCAACGCCGCGGCAGCAGTGTCCGGAGCTCTCCGAGCCACCACTCCAGGAAGCCGCTGGTCGCGGCCTGTGGCCCCGGTCGGGCAAGCGCCATCAAGATCCTTCACCTCGGGACCGCAGTATGGGGGTCCAGCTCAGCACGGTGTAGGGCGGCTTCTTGTCCCCTGCCCCGGACAGGTTGTCCCCTGCCCCGGTCAGGGCAATCACCGCCTTCGCCGCGGCCTCGTAGCCGTTGGGGAATCGGACGTCCAGCAGGAGGGTCAAGGCACCCTCGCCGCCTCCGTCTCCGCCCTCGCCGGTTCCGGTCCCCGCATCGGCCTGCGAATCGGCGGTTTGCGTGCCGGTCTCGTCCCGGTCCGATCGCGACGAGAACCGTGACCGCGCCGTCTCGGCGCCCGAGCTCGTCGTCGACGTGCCGGTCTCCGCCCGGCTGGTCGAGCCCATCGAATCGCCCACCCCCTGGCCCGTCTCGGTGGACTGGCCGCTTTCCTCACTCTTCGCCCTGTCCTCCGGCTCGTCGTCGCGGGCGAGACCGCGCGCGATCTGCATCGCCCTGCGGACGAGGGGGGGTGCTGCCTTCGCGTCCGGGCCCGCAGCCCCGCTGTAGACGGTGACATAGGGCTGCAGCGCCACCCACGCCGCGCGGTCGATTCCCTGCAGGTAGAGCAGCTCG
>JBGAKU010000377.1:0-4110 GCA_044224255.1 Geminicoccaceae bacterium | reverse complement strand
GCCGTTGGACAGGTGGCTCGCCGGGCGAGCGGGTCCACTGCTGGTCGCCGACGAGCGCCGCGACGGCATGCCGATCGGCGACGCCTGGCGGGCCCATCCCGATGCGATGCTGTTGATCGGTCCGGAGGGCGGATTCACCGATGCGGAGCGTGTCGCCCTGGCCGCGGCGGATGCCGTGCCGGTCGAGATGGGGCGACGTATCCTGCGCGCGGAGACCGCGGTCCTGTTCGGGCTTGCCGCGTGGCAGCTCTTCGCCGCCGGAGACGTGACGCAGCGGCTTGCCTTGGCGCCGCCCGAGGCGGATACCTAGTCGATTGCTGTCGCGCTCCTTGGGAGGCGCCAGATGCTGGGACTGATGCAGCAGCATCCACTGCTGATCTCCTCTCTCCTCACCTTCGCCGCGCGCCATCACGGCAATGGCGAGATCGTCAGCAACACCGTCGAAGGGTCACGTCACCGCTACACCTACCGAGACGCCGAGCGGCGCTCCCGCCGACTGGCGCAGGCACTCGCCTCGCTCGGCGTCGAGCAAGGCGATCGGGTCGGCACGCTGGCATGGAACGGGTACCGGCACTTCGAGCTCTACTTCGCCGTCGCCGGCATGGGTGCGGTGATCCACACGATCAATCCGCGCCTGTTCGAGGCGCAGATCGCCTACATTGTGGAGCACGCCGAGGACCGGGCGCTGTTCGTCGATCTGAGCTTCGTGCCACTGGCAGAGCGCCTCCTCCAAGGGCTGCGCCACCGGCCGGAGGCGCTGGTGATCATGACCGATAGGGGACATATGCCCTCCGTGTCCCGGCCGGCCGGCGTGGCCGTCCACGCCTATGAGGACCTCCTGGCCGCCGTCGACGAAAGCTATATCTGGCCGAATCTCGACGAGAACATCGCTGCGGCTCTCTGCTACACCTCGGGCACCACCGGCCGCCCCAAGGGTGTGCTCTACAGTCACCGCTCGACCGTGCTGCACGCCTACGGGGTCAACCTGGCCGACGTGGTCGGCCTGCGTTCAACCGACCGGGCCCTGCCGATCGTCGCCATGTTCCACGTCAACGCCTGGGGCATTCCGTACGCGGCTACGATGGCGGGAGCGGCGCTCGTGCTCGCCGGTGCCAGGACCGACGGCGCGAGCCTGCACGAGCTGATCGTGAGCGAGCGGGTCACCTACGCCGCCGCGGTGCCCACCATCTGGCTCCAGCTGCTCGACCACCTACGACGCAGCGGCGGCAGGCTCGATGGACTCGAGCGGATTTGCGTTGGTGGTGCGGCCTGCCCCCAGGCTCTGCTCGAGACTCTGGGCGGGGAGTACGGTGTCCGGGTGAATACGGGTTGGGGCATGACGGAGATGAGCCCGGTCGGAGCCTACAACGGCACCAGGCCCGGCGAGGCCGGCTGCGACTCCCACCAGAGGCGGCTCAAGCAGGGGCGGCCGTTCTTCGGCGTCGCGCTCGCGATACTCGATGCGATGGGTGCGGAGCTGCCCTGGGACGGCGTGACGCCGGGCGAGCTGGTGGCCCGCGGCCCCTGGGTCTGCCGTGACTACTACCGCGAAGATTCGCGTGTCGTGGACGCAGCCGGCTGGTTCCACACCGGTGACATCGCCACCATCGATCCCGACGGCCTCGTTCGGATCACCGATCGGGCCAAGGATCTCATCAAGTCGGGCGGGGAGTGGATCAGCTCGATCGAACTCGAGGACGTCGCGATGAGTCATCCGGACGTCGCCGAAGCCGCTGTGATCGCAGCCCGGCACCCGCGATGGGACGAACGCCCGCTGTTGTTGGTTGTCGCCAAACTTGGCCGTGAGCCGGACCCGGCCGATCTGTGCGCGTGGTATCGCGATCGCGTTGCGGCATGGCAAATGCCGGATGCGGCGTTGGTCGTACCGGACCTGCCGCACACCGCGACCGGCAAGCTGCAAAAGACGGTGTTGCGCGAGCGCTACGGCGACTACTATCTCCGGTCGGGCTGACGGGTGGAGGACCGGGCGGGGCTATGGTCGCGCGCGATGCTTGACCCACGCCCCCGATGCACGATCTTGTCGGCAACGGCGGCAGGGTTCCCGTTGCGGGACCGGAGGCCGGCGTTGCGGAGAGCTCCAGCACCAATGCTCCGGCCCGACCATCTGCCGACCAGCCCCCGAGCGCGCGTCGCTGCAGGGTCGGCGGGGTTCGCTGTGACATGATCGTGCGCCGCCGCAGGCCTCTGCATCGGGCGCGGGTCCCAGGCTCGGCCGGCCGGATCCGGCCGGCGGCTGAGATGGTCTTGCGCCTGCACGACGGCCGTCGCATCGGCGTGGCCGAGTTCGGCACGCGCTCCTCGCTGCCGGTGGTCTATCTGCACGGCTTCATTGGCAGCCGGCTCGAGCCGGGAGCCGCGCGGATCGACGGCACCAACATCATCTCCATCGATCGCCCGGGCTATGGCCGGACCGATCTGCAGCGGCTGCCGTCGCTCTGCGCTTGGGGTGCCGACGTGGCCGAGGCGCTGGTGCAGCTCGGCGTGTCGGAGTGCATCGTCGTCGGCGTGTCCACCGGCGCGCCCTATGCGCTCGCGGTGGCGGCGGCGCTGGGCCCGCGGGTGCGCAGGGTGATCCTGGCCGGCGGCATCGCCGGCCCCGAGGTGATCGAGACGGCGGGCGGCACTGCGCTCGCCCTGTCGATGATCGGTCGGCGCGGCAGCCGGACGGGGCGCGTGCTGCACCGTCTCTTGCGGATTGCCCGGGCGACCCGGCTCGACCGACGGTTCCTCGCTCGCATCGTTGCGAGCGAGCGCGAGCCGCTCGAGCGGCAAGGGCTCTCCCTCGAGGTCGTGCACGCGCGGCTGCTGCAGTCCTTCCGTGCTGGCAACCGGCGCGGGCTGCGGGGCGCGCTGGCCGACGCCCGCCTGGTGGCGCAGCCATGGGACTTCAAGGTTGCCGATCTGCAGGCCGAGGTGCTGATCCTGCACGGCACCGACGACTCGGTCGTCCCACCGGCGCACGCACATTGGTACGCGGCGCACCTGCCGTGCGCCCGGCTCGAGATGGCGCCGGGCGAGCTGCACCTGTCGATGTGCTTCCGTAGCGCGGCGCGCATCCAGGAGGCATGCCGCGAGCTGACTGCGGCGAGCGCGCCCCTGGCCCGGCCGTTGGCGGCCGCCGTCTGATCAGTCGGTGAGAAAGTATTCGACCGTCGACACCACCCGCAGCCGCTTCGCGATCTGGAACGGCTCCATTAGGCCCGGCGCGTCGTCGCGGGCCAGGATCTGGAACAGGCCCTGGCTGGCGCTGCGGATATCGCCGAGCCGGCTGCCCGAATCGGCGGCGAACTGCTCTGCGCTTGCCCGCGCGTTGCGGGTTGCCTCGGCCACCATCTCCGGCTTCGCGTCGTTGAGCGCCGTGAACAGATAGACTGGCCCGCCAGCCGTGCCACCGTCGCTCGACAGGACGACGCCCTGCGAGACCAGCTCGCCGACTCGCTGGGCGAGGGCGGCGACGCCGTCCACGTCGGGCGAGCGCACCACGAGCGTCTGCGCCATGACGAAGCGGCTCTCGACCGGGCCGCTGCGGTAGAGCTGGGCCAGCGCGTCGGTCACCTCGAAGCCGCCGACGCCGACCGTCGCGTCGTGCAGCCCGCCCTGCCCAACGAATTTCCGCACCGCCGCCTCGTCGGAAGCGACCTTCTCCCGCACCGTCGTGAGCTCATTGCCGGTGGCGACGAAGCGCAGGGCCCAGATCGCGAGGTCCGCCCGCACCTCGCGCTCGGCGAGCCCCTTCACGGTGACCGAGCGGACGCCGAGCCTCGAGTCGACGAAACCCGCGCCGACGAGCCAGCCGCTTGCAGCAAGGCCCGCCGCAATCAGGAGGGCAGCGCCGAGCCGGCCGGTTACTCCAGCGCTGGCGGTCACGGCAGGGGCGTAGCCTCGAGCAGGATAGCTCGCAGCCGCTCATAGATGTCCGGGTTGCCGGCCACCACGGTGCCTTCCTCGAACAGTGCCGAGTCGCCCTCGAGCCGGCCGACCCGGCCACCGGCCTCGCGGACCAGCAGCACGCCGGCGGCGATGTCCCAGATCTTGGTGCCGTGCTCCCAGTAGCCGTCCTGGCGCCCCGCCGCGACATAGGCGAGGTCG
>JBGAKU010000376.1:0-4100 GCA_044224255.1 Geminicoccaceae bacterium | reverse complement strand
GATCCTCCGCGGGGCCGGGTGCGGCGAGCAGGGCCGACTGCAGCGCCACCAGCGTCGGCTCGTCGATCGAGGTCGGCAGGCGCCCGAGCAGCTCGGAGAGATCGGGCGGCATGTCCCCAGCCCACAAGGGGCCGCCAAGATCGGCCTCCGCCCCCGGCAGGCCCGCGATCCAGGCGCCGGGTGCGGCAAGGTCCTGCACCTCGATCGGCCCGGTGGGCGGGGTGGCGGAGGGCGCCGGCGCGGGCTGCTCCGGCGGAGCCCCCGGGAACAGCGGTCGCGGCGCCTCCTGCGCTGCTGCCGGCAGCGTCAGGAGCGCAGCCGCGAGCACGACGCGGCCGACTTGGGCAAAGCGCATCAGCGGGGCAGCTTGTCGTCGGGAACGACCACCTCGACCTGGCGGGTCGGTGCCGGTATGTCCCAGGTGACGAGGAACACGCCACCGGTGATTGCGACGAGGACGATGGTCAACAGGAGCAGGCGCAGCACGGCAGGATCCTCCGCGACAGCGGGCGGCGTGACGGTCTCGCCCGCCTAGGTGGGACCGGGTGCAAGCTGACGGTTGCCTCGCTCCGAGCGAGGCGGCTTTATATCGGCGCCGCGCCCCCAATTCAACGTCGAGCCGGATGTCCCCCACCCCCGCCCTGGCCCAAGACCCGCCGGAGTCGCCGCCGCCCTGGCACCTCGGCCGTAGCCTCGTGCTCGTCGGCCTGATGGGGGCCGGCAAGACGTCCATCGGTCGACGTCTCGCGAAGGCCCTGGGCGCACCGTTCATCGACGCCGACGAGGAGATCGTGGCCGCGGCGGGCCTCAGCATCCCGGACATCTTCGCGCTCTACGGCGAGCCGAGGTTTCGCGAGCTCGAGCGGCGCGTGGTCGCGCGCCTGCTCGACAGCGACGCGATCGTCCTGGCTTTGGGCGGCGGCGCCTTCATCGACCCGGACACGCGCGCACGGGTCGCCGAGCGGGCGGTCTCGGTCTGGCTGCGCGCGGACCTGGAGACACTGCTTGTCCGCACGGCACGCAAGCGCGGCACGCGGCCGCTCCTGGAGCAAGGCAATCCCCGCGAGATCCTGGCCGGCCTGATGGAGCGGCGCTATCCGATCTACGCCGAGGCCGACTTCACCATCGATTCCCACACGGAGCCGCACGAGGCCGTGGTCGAGCGGATCCTGACCGTGGTCGAGCCGGCGGCGAGAAAGCCATGACCGAGGTGCATTCCACGCTCGACGTCGCCCTGGGCGAGCGAAGCTACCCCATCCATATCGGCGCCGGCCTGATCGACCGGGCGGACGAGCTGCTGGCACCGTGCATCCCGCTCCGGCGCACGGTGATCATCACCGACGAGAACCTCGCCCGCACCCAGCATCCCGTCCATCTCGTCGCCGCGCTCGAGCGGGCCGGGATCGCATCGCGGACCTACGTCCTCCCGGTCGGCGAGGCGACCAAGAGCTTCCGCTTCCTCGAGCAGGTGGTGGACGAGTTCCTCAGCTTCGGCATGGAGCGGCGCTCCACCGTCATCGCGCTCGGAGGCGGGGTGATCGGCGACCTGGTCGGCTTCGCCGCGGCCGCCACGCTGCGCGGAATCGACTTCATCCAGGTCCCGACCACGCTGCTGGCCCAGGTCGACAGCGCGGTCGGCGGCAAGACGGGAATCAACACGCGCCAGGGCAAGAACCTGGTCGGCGCCTTCCATCAGCCGCGCGCCGTGCTGATCGACACCGCGGTGCTGGACGGATTGCCCGCGCGCGAGCTGCGCGCAGGCTACGCCGAGGTCGCGAAATACGGCGTGATCCGAGATGCTGGAGGCCTGTTCGACTGGCTGGAGGTCAATGGCGCCACGATCCTCGCGGGCGATGCGGCAGCGCGTGCGGAGGCCGTGCGGCGCTCGCTGGAGGTGAAGGCGGCGATCGTCGCAGCCGACGAGCACGAGACCACCGGCGAGCGCGCGCTGCTCAATTTCGGCCACACCTTCGCCCATGCCTACGAAGCGCTCGCGGACTATGACGGCAGCCTCCTGCACGGCGAGGCCGTCGCCGTCGGGATGGTCAAGGCGATGGCGCTCTCCGTGCGGCTGGGCCATTGCGCCCCGGTCGATCTCGAGCGCCTGCGCTCGCACCTGGGCGGGCTGGGCCTGCCCACGCGGGTGGCCGAGGTCAGCAATCGCGACTTTCCCGTCGACGACCTGCTGGCGGCCATGGGGCGTGACAAGAAGGTCGAGGCGGCCCGGATCCGCTTCGTCCTCGCCCGCCGCATCGGCGAGGCCTTCACGAGCGCCGACGTGCCGCCCGAAACCGTGCGAACCGTGCTGACCGAGGATGTCTGAGCAACCCGAAGATCCGATGCGGTGCGGTAGACGAGCGTGAGCATGTCCCTGCTTGCCGTCGTGCTGCTGCTCGCGGCCAACGCATTCTTCGTGGCGGCGGAGTTCGCCCTGGTGAAGGTGCGGGTCCTGCGCCTCGACGCCATGGCCGCCGCGGGGAGTCCCCGTGCCGGCCTCGCCGGTCGCATCCTCAAGCATCTCGAGGCCTATCTCGCCGCCTGCCAGCTCGGCATCACCATGGCCTCGCTCGGGCTCGGCTGGGTCGGCGAGCCAGCCGTCGCCGCGCTCCTGGAGCCGCTGTTCCGGATGGCGGGGCTGAGCGAGGCCGTGCTGCACACCGTCTCGTTCGTCGTGGGCTTCCTCCTGTTCTCGTCGCTGCACATCGTGCTCGGGGAGCAGGTGCCGAAGACGCTGGCGATCCGCCGGCCCGAGCCGACCTCGCTGTGGGTGGCTGTTCCGCTGCACGTCTTCTTTCTCGTCTGCTGGCCGCTGAACTGGGCGCTGAACTCGGCGTCACGGGCGGTGCTGCGCGCCCTGGGCGTAGCCGAGGCGGTCGACGGTGAGGTTTTCTCGGGTGCTGAGCTGCGGCAGCTGATCGGCGTCTCACGCCAGGTCGGCGAGGTCCGCAAGCAGGAGCACGACATGCTCGGGGCCGTGTTCGACCTGGAGAAGGTCGAGGTCGGCGAGGTGATGACCCATCGCCGCAACATGGTCTCGATCAACGCCGATGCGCCGGTGGAGGAGATCGTCCGGCAGGTGCTGGAGAGTCCCTACACGCGCTACCCCATCTGGCGGGGCGATCCGGACACCATCACCGGCGTGCTGCACGCCAAGGACGTCCTGGTCGCGGTGCAGCGGCTCGGCCCGCGGCTCACCGGCGCCGAGCTGCGCCGGCTGGCGACCGCACCCTGGTTCATCCCGGACACGACCTCGCTCCTGCACCAGCTGCTCGCGTTCCGGCAGCGCCGGGCGCATCTCGCCTTCGTCATCGACGAGTACGGCGCGCTGATGGGGCTCGTGACGCTCGAGGACATCCTCGAGGAGATCGTCGGCGACATCGTCGACGAGAAGGACGTCGAGGTCAGCGGCGTCCAGCACGAGCCCGACGGCGGGATCCTGGTCGAGGGCCGCGTCACGGTGCGCGACCTCAATCGCCAGTTCGACTGGCACCTGCCCGACGAGGAGGCCACCACGGTGGCTGGTCTGCTGATCTACGAGGCCCGCCGCATCCCGGAGGTCGGTGAGAGCTTCCTGTTCCACGGCTTCCGGTTCGAGGTGATCCGCCGGCAGCGACACCAGATCACGCTGCTGCGGATGCGCCCCGAGCCGGCCTCGGCCGAGACGGCCGCCTGACCGGACCGCCGGCGAAAACTTTCTCGCTTCCGTTCGGAACCGCACCCTGCGTCAGCCGTTGTACAGGTGGAGCAATTCCATTGTTCCCCGCAGTGACTGGCGGCCCCCCGAAAGGGAGGGCCGCTTTTTTTGGCTAGGGCCGCCGTACGAGCTGGAAGGCGAGGTCGCGGAGCATGGCCGCATTGGGGTCGCTCTCGTCGATCACCGGATGCAGGACGATCCGTTCGCCCTCGACCCGCCCCGTCAGGACGCCGGCGTCCGGGGCATCGATCCGCAGCTCGTCGCCATCGAGCTGCCAGCGCGAATCCTCCGTCGTCCCCTCCTCCGCGGTGGTGGTGCGGACCTTGCCGTCCGGCAGGAACTCGACCGTGCCGGCCATGTTGTTGGTCGCCGAGTCCTTGAGCGTGGCGGCCGGGTCGACACCGTT
>JBGAKU010000029.1:27205-31178 GCA_044224255.1 Geminicoccaceae bacterium | reverse complement strand
GCCCGAGGCATACCAGCCTCACCCCAAAAGGCCGGATACATTCACGCCGACGCGACCTGGCCAGACCATCCAAGCCTTGCGGAAACGGGGCGGACCATACATTCGTTTTCTTGCGTGTCGGGTCGGTGGGTTCGGACGTGCCGGGAACGACGGGATGCCCGCCGTCGGCGGCCGGCGGTCGGGTTCGGGCGTGCAGGGAGCGAGCTCGTTCGTGCAAATGGCGGGTGGCGGGATAGCTGGCCCGGGTTCGTGTGGGCGCGGGCGGAAATCGTTTGTGCAAAACGCCGAGCGGCCGCGCGCGGCTCAGGGTTCGTGCGTGCGCGCGGCGAGAGGATGCGTGCGGGTCCGGGCGTCATGGCGGGCTCTCGTTCATAGGATCAAAAGCCTTGCACCATGCCATGAACCGGCGGCGGAGTCGAGGGCGGCGTTGACGGGGCGGTAAGATGTTGAGGCAAACTGGCGGCCGGTGGAGCAAAAGGTCGCGCCGGGTTGGAAGCTCGACCGGGGCGAGGACGGGCTGTTCATTCGACGGTGGCTTGCGGGCGCGTGATCCTGGAATTTGTGTGAGTTGCGGACGCTTAGGCCCACGGTTGGGGGTAGGAACGAGACGGCGTTATTCACAGCGCCATGCGAGCGGTTGTCATTGACGTGCAAGACTTGGTGCTGGGCAAGCGGATCCCACGTATAATCGCGCGGTCGAGTGATGGTACTGTGACTGCGGGATGTTAAGGATGACGCTCCTAACTTCGTCAGCGTCAAATGAGATTCGTCGCCCAGAGATTGAGCCGTACGCAGTCCCTATGCGGACGTCGACGCCTGGCCGTTTGCGCTCGCTGCTGATAGAAGGCGCCGAGCCTGTTCTGCTTCTTGGGGCTGGCGCCTCAATCAAGTCGGGTATCCCTGCTGCTGGAACCACCGTAGAGAGAGTCGCGCGCTGGGCTTGGTGTAAGGAAAATGGGCGGCAACATGATGACATTACAATTCGCCGGTCAGACTATTGGCCTTGGCTTACGAGCCAGCCATGGTATAAAGTCGATTGTGCACTTGCCGACCTCTATCCGGAAGCGATCGACAATCTCCTTGGGGTAAAGAGTGACCGACGAAATTTTTTCGAACAGCTGATCAATCCCGGTGTTCCTCCATCGGTCGGATATGTCGCGCTGACGCAAATTCTGCACCAAGGCTGGATTTCGACTGTGTTAACCACAAATTTCGATCGGTGCCTGGAGCATGCAGCCATCCAGCAAAATCGCCCCCACAGACTTGTCAGCATCAGTACGCCGGCCGACTATGTAATGTTCAACTCCGCGCCGCACGATCCTCAACTGATTTTCTTGCACGGCTCAGTAAAGCACTACTCCGACAGAAATCTTACGAACGAAGTTCAATCGCTTGATGCACAGTTGGCTGATCGATTAAAGCCGCTGCTTCGTGACCATCCTATAATCGTAGTTGGCTATCGCGGCGCCGAGCGATCTGTCATGCAGGATCTCTTTCTCGCCCAGGCGAGTGCGGGAGGGTTTCTCCATGGGGTATATTGGTGTGTGAAGAGCCCTGGACTCAGTAGTTCCTTCTCACCTTTTGTACACAAGCTTGCGCTGACCATTGGCTCAAACTTTCAGCTTGTCCCAATCAGTGGATTTGACGATCTTTTCGAGAAAGATCTATTGGCCATCATGACCGCCAGCGGGGCGCGCCCGACCCGTCGGTTCTCTGGCCATAGTGTGAGCGGCACTCCTGCGGATATGCGCCCACTGGACGGGTTCGACGTCTCCGGATTTGAGCAATCCCTGCTGCATGCCCGCCTGCGTCAATACGCCGAGAGGACTGACCTCTGGCGACCCGACGAATTCGACAAGGCATGGATTGAGGAGATGACGGACCGACTGGATCTGGTACGTCCAATCGGCCCTGCCATCGCTCCAACGCTAGCGGGATGGCTGCTCTTCTCACACAATCCTTCACACCAATTCCCACAGGCAAGGGTTGAGTTTCTTGCTTCAGGGCCAGCCCATTGGTTGCGAGGATGCTTCGGTGACGACGCCGAACTTGAGCCGGGAAACCGCGACGGTGAGTTCACAGTGCGCCGAAAGATCATCGGTAACCTCTGGAGCCAGTTGGACGATCTCATTGACCTCCTCGCACTGGTGAATCTTCAGTTTCGACTGAAGGCCGAAGTATCACGGAACGTCAGCGCATATAATGCGCTTGCAGTAAAAGAAATGATTGTCAATGCGATTGTCCATAGAGATTACAATCGGGACGAACCCGTTGAGGTTATTGCCGAACCTAAGTCAATCACCGTCATCAGCCCTGGCGGACTAGTCGAGGAAATAGCTGCGCAGGTGGGTGAGCAATCTTTTCAGGATGCGATTGCGGAACGCGCCAGCCCAATCAAGGGATATCGAAATCCGGCGATTTCAGATCTTTTCTACGGCGGTGGCCAGATGGATCGCCGCGGGTCGGGCCTCTCCGATATGGTTCGCCTGACCATCAACAACAATGGTTCAGTGTCTTTCGGACCACTCAGAAATAATGGCCAATTCATGGTTACAATCACGGCGAGACCCGAGGCAATAGATGAAATCACAAACACTGCGCTCCCTTTGGCTGAGGAAACTGTCCGATACTCTTCCAATCTTGTCCCCATTGAGATATTGCCAGTGAAAGTTTGGCATGTGGCCACCAGCGCGAAGTCCAATAAGAGCTTCTATCGAAACGCCAAAGACTTGGCAGTGCCGCCAGGTCATGTCACCGACGGGCGCTTCTATTCTCTATATAACCTGGAAGAGTTGGCCGAAGCCATGGTTACGCCGCTCGAGATTGGGGAGATTGACTCTATAGATTTTGAAGAGCTTGTCGACCTTCCAGGCGGAGAAACGATAATACTCAAACTCCTTCACGAACTTCTTTTCGAGCATCTCCGAGCCAGAGGCCTTCAGATCGAGTACGATCGGCGGCGCGCGTATTTCGCACGAGGCGACGAGGTCGAACTTAAGATCAGCTATCAAGCGCGCCTACGGAAGGCGACTCGGACCGTTGTTAAAGCGCGCACTAAACTCGACTCGAATGATGTTGTCTACTACGAGCATAAGGCGGTGAGCTTTTCCTTCATGCGATTTGGTCACGACTGGGCCTTGATCTTAACACCTGGGTACGCCTTCACGCGGGACGGGGTACGAAAGCCCCTTAGCCGGGAGAGGACCAACGCGCTATCGACTCGCCGAGCGGCCCGTGACTTTAACCCAAGCGTTCTTCATGATGTTTCCTTCTGGCTTGCTGTCATTTCCAATGAAGCAGAGGGGCTCTTCGCCCTTGAACACCCAACAGATAGTGACCTTGCGCGCTTCGCACCCCCGGTTGTCCTGTCTCATCGTACCCCGACCATTTCGTTCAATGTTTCGGCTTTTGACGAGATTTCACAGCGAGAGTTGGAAATCGACGAAGATCTGCAGAGGCTGGATGCCGAACTTGAGGCATTGGCGCTTGAGCCCGACGATGGCGGTAGGGACAGTATAAGAGGTCGTGGCGACAACTTCAACTCAGACGATCCCGACGATGTCGATTGAACTGTCGGTCATAGAACTGCCGCCTCCGAAGCTGCAATTCGGGGGCGCTAGTACACACGCCGATCCCAAGGTAGGGCTGCTCGCGGCAGGTCCTTTCGACCTTCGCTTTGGCTCAGCCCGAAAGGACCATATCCATGTTGGCATCATCGGGCCGGCCGAACAGGTTGCAGCTACAAGCCGGTGGCTCGAGCGGTGTGGACGCGAAGTGCCTGTCCTCGGTGAGTCCAGTCTTCTCAAGAAGACTTTTCCTGGCTTCGCCGACGCCTTTCACAAGAAACTTCTCGCCCCCGACGCATCTGCCATCGCTCTGACGTCAGAGACAAACGACAGCCTCGCTCGCGCGCTAGAGGGAGACCCTTATCTGTGCTTCCAGCGGATAGTGGACTTCTATGCAGACGCTCACC
>JBGAKU010000029.1:0-27148 GCA_044224255.1 Geminicoccaceae bacterium | reverse complement strand
TGTATTCCGGACAATGTCCTGAGTAAAGTCAGCTCGGTCGAACGAAGGGCGACACTGAAGCACGCACATTCGCATAGCCAGTTCGACCTTTTCGACGAACTGAATGAGGTTGAGCAGACTCCAGAAGACTTCCTCAAGCGGGACTTGAGGCTTGCCCTTAAAGCCCGTGCGCTGAGGAACCGGCTCCCGATCCAACTCGTAACCAATGCGCTACTAAATGATACTCCGAGAAATCAAGACGCGGCGACGCGCGCCTGGAATTTCGCCGTCGGCATCTACTATAAGGCGGGCGGTGTACCTTGGCGACTGCCACCAACGGGTCCCGACACCTGCTTTGTCGGAATTAGCTTTCACCATTTCGAGACGACGCAGAGAGCCATTGTCCGATCAAGCCTAGCTCAAGCGTTTTCAAGTGACGGCGAAGGATTTGCGATTCGCGGCGAGGGCATCCCTATCGAACCCGACCAGGGCCGAAATGTTCATCTATCCGAGCAGCAGGCATTGGAGCTCGCACGGAATGTACTTGCTGAATACGAGCTCCGCACTGGCGGAGCTCCGTTGCGCGTCGTACTGCACAAGACCTCCTACATTGATTGTGCCGAGCAGGCAGGCTTTGTTGCAGCGTTGAAGGAAACCCCTGTCGTCTCTATGGTCACCTTAGTGCCCAGCCTGTTCCGGTTACTGCGATACGGCCCCTATCCACCTAAGGTGGGGACCGTCTGTACCGTTAACGAGGATCGATCCTTCCTCTTCACCTCTGGTTTCATGCCGGAACTGGGCACATACCCCGGCCCGCACGTTCCGCAGCCGTTCGAGGTCCGCTGTATCGGCGCTGAGAGCGCTATTGCTGCAGCACAAGACGTCCTCAACCTCACTCGCATGAACTGGAATACAGCCGATATTAGGGGGAAGTGGCCGGTTTCGCTTTCCTTTGCTCGGCGGGTCGGCGGTATCCTTGATGAATATGGTGACGATGACCTCACCGAGACTTCGTTCAGGTACTTTATGTGAACGTGCTCTGTTTTGAGCTTCCACGTCATTCACCCAGAGTGTTTCCTCACTCCCACTCGATCGTCCCCGGCGCCCTGCTGGTGAGGTCATAGATGACGCGGTTGGTGCCCCTGACCTCGTTGACGATGCGGGTGGCAACGCGGCCGAGGAAGGTGAGGTCGAAAGGGTAGAGGGCGGCGGTCGTTGCGACGGCGGAAGTGTGCGGGGTAGAATGGGTTGGTCGGCGGCTGGAACGGTGGAGCGGATGGTTGGCGAGCGGGAGCGGGTCGTCGGGCTGCTGCGGGCGCGGGCACCCGAGCTGCGGGCGCAGGGTGTGCGCGGGCTGGCGCTGTTCGGGTCGGTGGCGCGCGGCGAGGTGCGGCCCGACAGCGACGTCGACCTGCTGGTGGAGCTGGACCAGGACACGAAGCTCGGCTTCGGCGTCGTGCGGCTCAGGGACGAGCTGCAGCACCTGCTCGGGCGCGAGGTCGGGCTGAGCTTCGCCAGCCGGGCGGCACCGGAGTTCCGGCGACGGATCGCGCCGGACCTCGTGCGGGTATTCTGAGCTTGCCGGATCGGCAGCGGGACCGGCTCGGGCAGATCGCGCTGGAGATCGCCTCGGCGCGGCGGCTGGCGATGCGACACGATCGGGACAGCTTCGCGGCCGACGAGGTCGCGGTCGCGGCGATGGAGCGGTTCGTCGAGCGGATCTCCGAGGCGTCGCGGCGGCTCGATCCGGCACTCAAGGCGCTGGAGCCGGTGATCCCGTGGGCGGACATCGCCGGGATCGGCAACGTCCTGCGGCACGACTACGACCGGGTCGACCTCGTGATCCTGTGGAACATTGCGACGCGGGACTTGCCGATGCTGGAGGAGGCGGTGCGGCGGTTGCTGACGGGGCTCGATTCGGGCGCCTGACCGGAGTTGGTCACTCCCACTCGATCGTGCCCGGCGGTTTGCCGGTCAAGTCGTAGGCGAGGCGGCTGATGCCCTTGACCTCGTCGACGATGTGGGTGGCGACGCGGCCGAGGAAGGCGGGCTCGAACCGTCATGGCGCCGGCGTGGTCCACGGATTGAGCAGCCGCACGCCGGTCCCGGCGAAGTCGGCCTCGTTGCGGGTGACCAGGATCAGGCCGTGGACGAGGGCGGTGGCGGCGACCAGCGCGTCGCGGTCGGGGCGGGGATCGGGGACGTGCAGGCGGGCGCATTGGCGGGCCACGTCGAGGTCCACGGCCAGCATCCGGTCCCGGAAGCGGGCGAGGACGGACTGCTCCAGCCAGTGCCGCAGCAGCGCACCCTGGGCGGGGTCGCGGCGCTCGATGCGCAGGACGCCGATCTCCAGCTCCAGGAGCGCTATCGCCGACAGCCAGAACAGGCCGGCCGGGGTCCGGTCGGCCCAGGCGCGGACGGCAGCGTCGGCGCGGGGGCCGAGGCGCAGCTCCGACACGAGATTGGTGTCTAGGAGGTACACTCGAGCTCGGCCGGCCGGGCGAGGGGGCCGATGAGCCGCGGCGGCTCGAACTCGATCGCCTCGCCGCCGGGCATGGCCAGAGCGTCCGAAAGGCTGGGGCCGGCGCCGACGAGCCGTTGATAGTCCGAGAAGCTCAACAGCACATGCGCCGGCCGACCGCGGTCGGTGATGATGACCGGGCCCTTGTCGGCAGCCTTCTTGGCGCCGCCGGCATCCTGGTTGAACTCGCGGCTGGAGATCGTGGTGACGCTCATGACTTACATTGTTGTAGGATCGCGCTTGAGCGGCAAGCGTTTGTAGCAATGTTGCTAGTCGTGGGCATCACGCGCCGGAACGGGCTGGTCGCCACGGCCCTCACACCCCTTCGAGAATCCGGATGTCGCGCTCGGCGCCGCCGGCGAGCGCGGCCAGCGCCTCCTGATAGGCGGGGCTGTCGTGGGCGGCTCGGGCCTGGGCCACGCTGTCGAACTCGATCACCACGGTGCGCTGCTGGAGCCCCGCCTCGTAGACCTGGGCCGGCACCCCCCGCGCCAGGACGCGCCCGCCGGCCGCAGCGATCGCCGGGGCGGCGAGCCTGGCGTAGGCGGCCAGCGCGTCCGGGTCGCTGACCGAGCGGTAGGTGGCAACCCAATAGGCCTTGGCCATGACGTCGATCTCCCTCGTGGCGAGGTTTGACAAGGTTGCGCTCAGAAGTCCAAGGGCGCGTTGTCGACAATCTCCTTCATGACGAAGAAGGTGCGGGTCTGGCGGACACCGGGCAGGGCGATCAGGCGCTCGCCGTGCAGGCGGTTGAAGTCGGCCATGTCCTTGACCCGGATCTTGAGGAAATAGTCGAAATCGCCGGCCACCAGGTGGCAGTCGAGGACGAAGGGCAGGGTGCGGATCGCCGCCTCGAAGGCGCTGAAGCTCTCAGGGGTCGAGCGGTCGAGCACCACGCCCACCAGCACCAGCGTGCCGCGCTGGACCCGCTCGGGGGCGATCACGGCGCGCCGACTGGATGAAGCCGTCGGCGAACAGGCGTTGGGTGCGCCGGTGGCAGCTCGCCGGGCTCAGGTTCACCTTGCGCGCCAGCTCGGCGTTGCTCAGGCGGCCGTCGCGCTGCAGCAGGGCCAGGATCCGGCGGTCGATGCGATCGAGCGGTGAGGGGATGGAAGAAGCTTCCGCCATGTGAGCAAATTCCGGAAGAAGACATCTTACAGCAGTCGCTCGTGGGGCGGATAATGCATTCGGAAGGGCTACTTCGGAAGCACCTCTCGCGGCCTTGCTGCTAGGGTCCGGATGTCCAGCCACCCGGGAAGGCCCACATGCTCGAGAAGTTCGCCCGCTATCCCCTGACCTTCGGCCCGACGCCGATCGAGCCGTTGCCGCGCCTGACCGCGGCGCTGGGCGGCCAGGTCGAGATCTGGGCCAAGCGCGACGACTGCAACTCCGGCCTGGCCATGGGCGGCAACAAGCTGCGCAAGCTGGAATATATCGTGCCCGACGCCATCGCCTCGGGGGCGGACACGCTGGTCTCGATCGGCGGCGTCCAGTCCAACCACACCCGCCAGGTCGCGGCGGTGGCGGCCAAGATCGGGATGAAATGCGTGGTGGTGCAGGAGAGCTGGGTGCCGCACGAGGACGCCGTCTACGACCGGGTCGGCAACATCCTGCTCACCCGGCTGATGGGAGCGGACAGCCGCATCGTCGAGGATGGCTTCGACATCGGCATCCGCAGGAGCTGGGAGGAGGCGATCCAGTCGGTGAAGGACGCCGGCGGCAGGCCCTACGGCATCCCGGCCGGCGCCTCGGTCCACAAATTCGGCGGCCTCGGCTATGTCGGCTTCGCCGAGGAGGTCCGCGCGCAGGAGGAAGCACTCGGCTTCCGCTTCGACCATGTGATCGTCTGCGTCGTCACCGGGTCCACGCAGGCCGGCATGATCGTGGGCTTTGCCAAGGACGGTCGCGCGGAGCGGGTGATCGGGATCGACGCCTCGGGCACGCTCGAGCAGACCCGCGCCCAGGTCCGGCAGATCGTCGACGGCACGGCCGAGCTGGTCGGGCTGGGCCGTGCCGTGCGCGAGGACGAGATCGTCATCAACCCGGACTATGCCTATCCGGCCTATGGCGTGCCGAGCCGTGAGACCAGCGAGGCGATCCGGCTCGCCGCGCGCACCGAGGCGATGATCACCGACCCGGTCTACGAGGGCAAATCGATGCAGGGCCTGATCGATCTGGTCCGCAAGGGTTTCTTCCCGGCGGGCGCTCGCGTGCTCTACGCCCATCTGGGCGGTGCGCCGGCGCTGAACGGCTACAGCTACACCTACCGCAACGGCTGACCGGCGAGGGCAGGGCGAGCCCGTCGCCCTGCCTTGCGGGAACCTTCTGCCAGGGTCGACGGCTGATCCGGCGCCCGCTGCACGTGGGCGAGGTCCGGGGAGGGCAGGTCATGGCCGCGCGGCAACGGGACGGGATTCGGATCGGCGAGGCGACGCTGCGGCGTGGGCATGGTGGCGAGCTTCACCAGATCGCGGACGAAGGCGCCGAGGTCCTGACCACCAATCAGGGCATCCCCGTCGCCGACGACCAGAACTCGCTGCGGTTGGGCGAGCGCGGGCCGACGCTGCTCGAGGACTTTCATTTCCGCGAGAAGCTGTTCCACTTCGATCATGAGCGCATTCCCGAGCGGGTCGTGCATGCGCGCGGCTATGGTGCTCACGGCTTCTTCGAGACCTACGATTCGCTCAGCGACGTCACCCGGGCCGACCTGTTTCAGCGCAAGGGCGAGAGGACCGAGGTCTTCGTGCGCTTCTCCACCGTGGCCGGCAGCGAAGGCTCGGCCGACCTCGCGCGCGACGTGCGCGGCTTCGCGGTCAAGTTCTACACCAAGGAAGGCAATTGGGATCTAGTCGGCAACAATATCCCGGTTTTCTTCATCCAGGACGCGATCAAGTTTCCCGATCTCATTCATGCGGCGAAGCCGGAGCCCGATCGCGCTTTTCCGCAGGCCCAGACCGCGCACGACAATTTCTGGGACTTCATCTCGCTGACGCCCGAGAGCATGCACATGGTCATGTGGATCATGTCGGACCGGACGATCCCGCGCTCGTTCCGGTTCATGGAAGGCTTCGGCGTTCACACGTTCCGACTGGTCGATGCGCAGGGCAAGTCGACCTTCGTCAAGTTCCACTGGAAGCCGAAGCAGGGAATGCAGTCGGTGGTGTGGAA
Source organism: Geminicoccaceae bacterium (assembly GCA_044224255.1). Lineage (GTDB taxonomy): Bacteria > Pseudomonadota > Alphaproteobacteria > Geminicoccales > Geminicoccaceae > Benzoatithermus. The sequence continues at coordinate 21,480 of JBGAKU010000029.1, read as the reverse complement.
CGAGGCGCTCAAGCTCAACGGCGCCGATCCGGACTTTCACCGCCGCGACCTCTGGGATGCGATCCGGCAAGGCGACTATCCGGAGTGGGAGCTCGGTCTGCAGCTGTTCGACGACGATTTCGCCGACAAGTTCGAGTTCGACGTGCTCGATCCGACCAAGATCATCCCCGAGGAGCAGGTGCCGGTCCGGCGCGTCGGGCGCATGGTGCTGGATCGGGTCGTCGACAACTTCTTCGCCGAGACCGAGCAGGTGGCATTCTGCACGCAGAACATCGTGCCCGGCATCGACTTCACCAACGATCCGCTGCTGCAGGGCCGCAACTTCTCCTACCTCGACACGCAGTTGAAGCGTCTGGGCAGCCCGAACTTCACCGAGATCCCCGTCAATCGGCCGCGCGGGTGCCCGGTGCACAATTTTCAGCAGGACGGCTACATGCGGATCGAGGTGGCCCCGAAGGGGCGCGCGAACTACCAGCCGAACTCGTGGGGCGAGGGTCCGCGCGAATCGCCCGAGAAGGGCTTCCGCAGCTTCCCGGCCGAGGAGGCCGGCACCAAGCGCCGGCTCCGGCCGGAGAGCTTCGCCGACCACTACAGCCAGGCACGGCAATTCTACATCAGCCAGACGGAAATCGAGCGACTGCACATCGCCTCGGCGTTGACCTTCGAGTTGAGCAAGGTCGAGACGCCGGCGATCCGGGCAAGGGTGGTTTCGCACCTGATGAACATCGACGATGGCCTGGCGCGAAACGTGGCCAGCGGCCTGCGGCTGCGCGACGAGCCGATGCCGGCGGATGCGGCCCAACCGACGCGCCAGGACCTGCCGGCATCGCCGGCACTCAGCATCCTCCTCAACGGCCCGCAATCGCTCGCAGGGCGCAAGGTGGGCGCGCTGGTCACGGACGGGAGCGACGCAGGCCTGCTCAACGCGGTGAAGTCCGAACTCGAGCGCCAGGGCGCGCTGCTGAAGCTGGTGGCGCCCAATGTCGGGGGAATCGAGGCCAGCGACGGGACCTGGATGACAGCCGACGAGAAGCTCGACGGCGGCCCGTCGGTGCTGTTCGACGCGGTGTTCATCCTGCCGTCCGCGGAAGGTGCCGCGACGCTGGCGGGCCATCCGGCGGCGCGCGACTTCGCCGCCGACGCGTTCGCGCACTTCAAGTTCGTCGGCTACACCGGCGCAGCCGAGCCTCTGCTGACCAAGGCCGGCATCGACAACGCCGAGCGCGACGGTGGCTGCATGCGAATCGAGGGAGCCGATGATATCCAGGCATTCGTCGCCGCCTGCCGCGATATGCGCTTCTGGCAACGCGAGCTGGGGATGGCCAGGGGCTGACCCGGGGGCCCGGGGCACTGGCCACAGGCATTCACGAAGCGAACTTATTTGTCATAACGTACCTTATCCGATCATTCCGTGTAGGCGCAAAACTAAGCCGAATCCGGCTGCCTCACGAGGCTGCCGGACCCCACCTCCAAACCCGGTCCCGCCGTTTGCTCGGCACCGGCCGACCTAAGCGTCGTGGAAATCTGCGCCTTGCCGCGTCGCCTTCACCACCGCCGCCCGGATCACGAAGTCGCCGAACCGCTCGCCCGGCTCGCGCTCCTTGGCGTAGCGCAGCAGCAACGGTCGCAGCGCCTCGACGATCGCGGCGTGACCCACATCCTGGCGGTAGAGCTTGTTCAGCCGCGTGCCGTCGAAGGCGGCGCCGAGATAGAGGTTGTAGGTACCGGGGCCGCGGCCGACGAGGCCGATCTCGGCGACGTACGGGCGTGCACAACCGTTCGGGCAGCCGGTCATGCGGATCGTGATCTCGTCCTCGCGCAAGCCGGCCTCGTCGAGCACCTCGTCCAGCGCGTCGATCAGCGTCGGCAGGTAGCGCTCGCTCTCGGCCAGCGCCAGACCGCAGGTCGGCAGCGCCACGCAGGCCATGGCGTTGAGCCGCAGTCCGGAGCGGTCCCCGTTCGTGATGCCATGCTCCTCGAGCAGCGCCTCGATCCGCTTGCGCTGCCGCGCCGGGACGTTGGCGATGATGACGTGCTGGTTGGGGGTCATGCGGAACTCCCCCTTGTGCACCTCGGCGATCCGGCGCAGCCCCGTGCGCATCGCGCAGCCGGGCCGGTCCGCGATCCGGCCGTTCTCGATGAACAGCGTGAAGTGCCAGTTGCCTGCGTCGTCCTGGCGCCAGCCATAACGGTCGCCGGTGCGCTCGAAGCGGACCGGCACCGGATCCCGGAGCGGGTAGCCCAGGCGCTTCTCGACCTCGGCCCGGAACCAGGCGAGACCGCGATCCTCGATCGTGTATTTGAGGCGCGCGTGCTTGCGGTCGGACCGGTCGCCGAAGTCGCGCTGGACCAGGACGACCTTCTCGGCGACGTCCACGGCCTGCTCGGGCGTGCAGAAGGCCATGACGTCGGCCAAGCGCGGGAAGGTCTGGCGCTCGCCGTGGGTCATGCCCATGCCGCCGCCGACGGTGACGTTCCAGCCGGTGAGGCGCCCTTCTCCGTCGGTGACGGCCGCGAAGCCCAGGTCGTGGGCGAACAGGTCGACGTCGTTGTCGGGTGGTACCGCGACGACGACCTTGAACTTCCGGGGCAGATAGGTCCGCCCGTAGATCGGCTCGTCCTCGGGCTCATCGCCCGTCACCTTCTCACCCTCGAGCCAGATCTCGCGATAGGCTCGACTCTTGGGCAGAAGATCGGCGCTGATGGCGGTCGCGAGTTCCACCGCCGCCCGGTGAACGGCCGAGGCGCGCGTGTTCGAGCTCGCCACAACGTTTCGGTTCACGTCGCCACAGGCCGCCAGGGTGTCGAGGCAGGCGGCGTCCAGCCCCTGCAGGGCACGACGCAGGTTCTGCTTGATTACGCCATGATACTGAAAGGTCTGCCGCGTCGTGACCCGCAGCGTACCATTGGCGTAGTCGGTCGCAATCCGGTCGAGTTTCAGCCACTGCTCAGGCGTGCACACGCCACCCGGCAGCCGTACCCGCGCCATAAAGGCGAAGGCCGGCTCCATCCGCTTCTTCCGGCGCTCGGGCCGCAGATCCCGGTCGTCCTGCAGGTAGAGCCCGTGGAACTTGGTGAGCTGGGTGTCGTCCTCCACGATCGACCCGGTGAGCGGTGCCGCCAGCCCTTCCGCGATCGTACCGCGCAGATAGGTGCTCGCCTCCTTGATCCGCTCGTTGCGGCTGAGCTCGCCCGTGGTCTGCGTCATCAATAGACATCCTTGCGGAAACGGCGCTGACGCACGAGGTCCTCGAGCCATGCGGTGGCCTGGTCCGCCGTCATCGCACCCTGGTCCTGGGCGATCCGGGCCAGCATCGCGTCGACGTCCTTGGCCATGCGGGTGGCGTCGCCGCAGAGATAGAGGATGGCCCCGTCCTGCAGCCAGGACCACAGCTCGGCGCGCTGCTCCCACAGGCGGTGCTGGACATAGACCTTCTCGGGCTGGTCGCGCGAGAAGGCGACGTCCATGCGGGTCAGCGCCCCCTCCTCCACGAGCTCCTGCCATTCGAGCTGGTAGAGGAAGTCGTGGGTGAAGCGCTGCTCGCCGAAGAACAGCCAGCTCTTCCCCGTCGTACCCTGCTCGCGGCGATGCTGGACGAAGCCGCGGAACGGCGCCACGCCCGTGCCGGGGCCGACCATCACGATCGGCGTGCTGCCGTCCTCGGGCAGGCGGAAATGGCGGTTCGGGCGGAGATAGACGCCGACCTCCTGCCCCTTGGCGAGCCGCTGCGTGACAAAGCCGGAGGCCACGCCCTGGCGCCGGCGGCCGTGCGACTCGTAGGCGACTAGGCCGACCAGGAGATGCGCCTCCTCGGGGTAGGCCAAGGGCGAGCTGGCGATCGAGTAGGCGCGTGCCGGCAACGGCCGGAGCAGGCGCGTCAGCTCCTCGGCCTCGAGCCGGCTCGGGAACGCCTCCAGGAGGTCGACGAGCTGGCGACCCTCGAGCCAGCCGCGCCAGCCGTCGCCCTCAAGCAGGGTCTGCAGCTCGGGCTGGGGACGCAGCGCCTGATAGGTCTCGAGCGCCGGCCGCGAGAGGGTGGTCACGTCGAGCTCGCGCCGCAGCCGGTTGGCGAGCGCCTCGTCCGACGGCACGCCGGCGGCGGCCAGGAGTGCCTCGACGGTCGCCGGATCATTCTCCGGCATCAGCATCATCGCGTCGCCGGGCTCGAACGCCAGACCCGAGCCGGCGAGCGACAGCTCGAGGTGGGCGGTCACCTTCTCCGAGCGCGAGCTGGTGAGGATCGTCTGCTCGGTGACCTCGGCCGCGAACGGCCGCTCGCGCGACCAGGCGGGCTCCGGCGTCGCCTGCGGGAAGTCGAGGTGGATGATCTCGGCGCCGGTCTCGGCGGGCGTCGCGGGCCGCAACGCCTCCAGCGCCTGCTTCTCCCAGGCCGACGCGGGCTTGGCGAAGTCGAGGTCGGCATCGACTCTCGGCGCTGCCCGCACGCCGCCCAAGGCCTCCAGCCGCTGGTCGATCTCACGGCCGGTGGCACAGAAATTGACGTAGGCCCGGTCGCCCAGGGCCAGGACCGAGAACCGCACGCCTTCGAAGCGCGGCGCACCCTCGCCCAGCAGCGTCCGCATGAACGGCACCGCCCGGGCCGGCGGCTCGCCCTCGCCCCAGGTCGCGGCCACGACGAGCAGGTTCTTGGCGCGTGCCACCTGGGCAAGGTCGGCGTCGGCCACGTCGGTGAGTGTCACCTTGAAGCCCTAGAGCACCAGGAGCGGCTCGGCCGCCCGCGGTGCTGCCTGCGGCTCGGCGCGGTGTGCGGTATCGCGCGCGGCGAGGCCGGCCAGGAATCCGGCGAGCCACGCCCTCTGCTCACCAGACGCGCGCCCCAGGATGCCATCGAGCGCGGTCCGCTCCTCCGGAGCAAACGGGGCACCCTCGGGCAGGCGCAGGACGAGGTTGCCGCGGGTGGCGCTCATATATTGTCTCCGTAGGGGGCCGGCAGGTGGATGCCGCACTCGGTCTTGTCGAGGCCGGACCAGCGCCCGGCCCGGGCGTCCTCGCCGGCTGCGGTCGGCCGGGTGCAGGTGGCGCAGCCGATCGAGCGGTAGCCCCTGGCCACGAGCGGGTGCGCCGGGAGGCCGTGGGCCAGCCGATAGGCCTCGAGCCGCTCCTCGGGCCAGCGCGCAATGGGATTCAGCTTGACCTGGCCCGTTCCGGCCTGCGGCTCGATCACCTCGAGGTCGGCCCGCAGGCCGCCCTGGAAGCGCTTCCTGCCGGTGATCCAGGCATCGAAGCCCGACAGCGCCTCGTTAAGCGGCTCGGTCTTCCTGATGTCGCAGCACAGGTCCGGGTCGTCGGCGTAGAGCCGCCCCTTGCGGTCGTATCTCAGCAGCGCGGTGCGATCGGGGTAGGCGCTGCGTACATCCTCGAGGCCCAGGCGATCGACGAGCTGGTCACGATAGGCCAGCGTCTCGGGGAAGTGGCGCCCCGTGTCGAGAAAGATGACCGGGAGCGCCGGATCGACCGTGGCCGCCATGTGCAGGAGAACCGCACTTTCCGCGCCGAACGAGGACACCAGGGCGGTGCGCCGGTGCAAGGGGCCATCCGGCCCGATCAGCGCACGCAGGAGAGCCGGCCCATCCAGCATGCCGTAGAGGCGGCGCAGATCGTCGAGCGCGTCGCTCGGGCGAACGGTTGGCGAAGCGGCGGCCCAGTCCGTCGCCTCGCTGCGGTCGTGCACGATCTGGCGCAGCGCCATGCCGATTCTCCAAGGCCGCTAAGCACTTTGGAAGAGTGTACATTCGAGAGCTGTTATTAATATGCTATCACATATAGCCCAGGTCAAATGCCGAGATGGCCATGGGACGCATGCATTATCGTCGCAGCCCACGGGCGGGTGGCAGGTTCGTGCTGTGACGGCGCACGCAGCAGATGCGTGTCTCGCTGGGATCCCCCGGGATGGCTCGGCCGTTGCTGGATCGACGTCCGCGCGGTCCTGAAGGCCCTTGCCCGCGGCGGCTGGGTGCCTCCCGTGCTCGATGCGATCTATCCGGACGAATCCGGCGACCTTTCCTGAGCGGGCTGCGGCTCGATCTCACTCCAGAGGAACTGCGCCGTCTCCCGACGGAAGACGTCACTGTGAGCGCCGCCGCCGCTGAATGGAGGCTGACAATTGATCAGCCGGCTCGCGTCGAAGTACCGGACCGGCCGGCCATCCAGGGCGCGGGCGAGCGGTGCCGGGTCGTCCTCGGTGGCCGTGCACACATCGAGCGCGAAGTCCGCAGCGCCCGGGCGGAGCTCGGCGCAGCCGATCGGCGCAAGATCCCCGGGCATCTGCGCGGCGCCCAGGAACCTTCCCTTCTCGCCCCGGCAGGCCTTGTCGAATGTGTCGATGTCGCCGGCATATTGGCCCCAGAACGCCGCCGCGACCGCGGAATCGTAGCGCGACGCCGTCATCGTGACCCTGGGCCGAGCCTGGTCGAATGCCTCGGCAAGCGGTCCCTGGCCATGCTTCTGGAACAAGTCCTTGAACTCGAATGCTCCCTGCAGCAGCAAGAGACGGTCCGTGTCGAGGAAGCCGGCGCCGGCGGCTCGCTGCGTGGCGAGCGCCCGCACGAGCGCCCTCGCCCCGAAGCTGTGGCCGATCAGGACGATCGGCGGCTCGACTTGCCCGTCCGCATGCGGCGCATGTCGGCGCCCTGGGAGCACGCCTTCCAGGACAAGATCGCGGAGGACGTGGACGCCGGTGTCGTTGGCATCGCGACGCTTGAAGGGAAAGCTTACCCCCCGGATGAGAATATCCGGAACGACCGACCACTCGCCCAGCTGCCACTTCGACGGCCAGCTCAGGCCGATGACGAGAGGGCGGAAGGTCTCCCCTCGCTCGCGCGCGACGTCGGCAAGATTGCCCGCGAGGCTGTCGAAGTTGGCGAGAGCCGAGACCTGGTCAGTGTTCCAGCCCATCACCACGACCAGGATGTGACTGAGAGGCTTGGTCGCGGCCGCCTGCGTCAGGGCAAGGGTGATGCCCTCCCTCAGTCGGGCAATGGCCTCCCCCTGCGACGAGGAGGCCGTCGATCCCGCGGTCACCTGATAGGGCGGCACACCGGGGCAGCGCTGGAACAGACGCCGATCGGGATCCGGATCGTCTCGATCGAGGATCGAGAACAGCACGCAGGATCGAACACCGGCCGCCTTGGGGTCTGCAGGGTCTCCCAGATTGTAGCGCACTATGTGGGTGAGGACGTGCCGCTCACCCTGCCGCCGGTTCGGATCGTTGGCGGGGGCGAACTCCGCACTTTCGGGGTGGAGGTTCTCGACGCCCACCAGAAAGCCGGGCTCCCGCAAGCCGATGCCGTTCGGCGTCAGAAGCGCAGCGTGATAGACGCGCAGATCGGCGCCAGTGCGCGAGACGCCGAACTCGCGCTCGGGCTCCGCCAGATACTGGTTGGGCGTCGGACCGCAAGACACGAGCCCGACCAAGGCCGTGGCGAGCAGAGCCGTCAGGCCGACGACGCCGCTCGGCCTCCAAGCGTGGCTTGGCATGTCAGGGACCTCTGCAGAACGGACCGGGCCGGTCGGCAGCTGCTCGATCGATCCGGTCGAACTACGTGCCGGAGCCGGTGAGCGCGGCAATGCAGCTGTCAATGTTGCTCAGCTTGGCGTCGATCGTCTGCATCTTCGCTTTGAGATCGTCGGCTGCAGTAGCGGCCTCGGCCTGCTTCTCCACAACCTCCTTAACCTCCTTCGTTGCCGCTCCGCCTCCGCCCGCACTGGGCGCGGAGGTAACCTTGGGCCGGTTGTTGTCGACCAGGCCGGCCAGCCGGCGCGCCTCCAACGCCGGCTCCTTGACGGCCGCAAGATTGGCGGTGAGCTGGCTGCGAGCCTGCGCGAGCGCGCCTTCGGGATCTGGTTGCAGCTTGTTGGCCTCAGAATCGATGATCGCGTGGATCTTCGTGATCGCATTCTGCAGGAACGCCACCTGCAGCTCGGGCCTGAGCTGCTCCTGCACGGCGCGGCCGGCGCCCGCTGCGGCAAGGAGATCGGACGCGTCCCGCTCCGCTACAGGAACGAGCAGGGCGCGCGACACCTCGGTGCGCACATTGTCGGTCGATGGGAGGGCCGCCACCTCAGCCGCGGCACCCTGAAGTTCGGTCGCAGCGTCGCGTGCCCGCTTCAGGACCGCGGAGAGCGTCTCGTTTCCGTTCGCCGCACCAGCGCTGCCCAAGGCGATTCCAGTCCGGGTGACCTCCACAGCACATTGCAGTGCCGTACGGCCCTTCGCGTACAGCGCGTTCCGCTGCTGGAACGGGTAGAACGTCCTCACCCCGGCGAGGCTTGCCGTGGTGACGCCGCCCGCAAGAAGGAGCGTGCGCGATGCATCGAACACACCAAAAGCCAACGTTGCGATGCCTGCCGCAAACATACCGAGGCCGGTAACGAAGCTGTAGGCTTCGTTCTTCCACATCGCGTCGTAGAGCTTCTCATCCAGTTTTTCGGCGTCCACGAACGCCTGCTTCAGCGCGTCCTTTAGCCCCTGATCCCAACCCTCTTGCATCAGGGAGTCGGGAACGGCTCCGCTGGTATAAGTGATTGGCCCCAATTCCGGAACAACTAAGCCACCGGGGTCGTTCAAACTCTGGCAGGAGGTGATACTGCAGATCAGAACTATCGCAGTAAACGGTCTACCAATTCGGTACAAAACCGATTCGTCGTGATTACTTGGCATTTTCGTTTTCCCGCCATCGATTGTTCAATGAAAGCGAAAGAATACGAACGCGCACCTTCTCACGAGACTATCAAAGCCCCGCTAGACAATGCAGGAGTCTGCATCATGGTACAAGTACATTTAGATAGAATTAGGCGTGTCGGTCATCTACTTTTACGGGCATCATGCTGCGGCGGCGATGACCCCGTTCCCCTCGCCCGGGACCGGGTTGCCGTCGAGCGCCGCGAGACAATGGCGGCGCCATGCCGTGACATCGTTCTGCTGCAACGCTGCCAGCTGACGCGCGTGGCGCTCCTGACGCTCCTCGAGCGGCATGGTCAGGGCGCGGTCGAGGGCTGCGGCGACGCCGTAGACGTCGTAGGGATTGACGATCAAAGCACCGTCGAGCAGGGACGCGGCGCCGGCGAAACGCGACAGGACCAGAATGCCGGGATCGTCCGGGTCCTGCACGGCGACAAACTCCTCCGCCACGAGATTGAGGCCGTCGCGGAGCGGCGTGACCAAGCCCGCGCGGGCGGCACGGTAGAAGCCTGCCAGGGTGCGGCGCGACTGCGTCCGGTTGATGTAGCGCAGCGGCATCCAGTCGGGCTCGCCGAACCGGCCGATGATGTGGCCGGTCAGGCGCTCGGTCGTCCGCCGCAGGTCGCGATACTCCGGCAGGTCCTCGCGGCTGGGGGCCGAGATCTGCAGCAGGACGCTCTTGCGGCGGTGGCCCGGATAGCGCTCGAGCAGGGCCTGGAAGCCGCGCAGACGCTCGGGGATGCCCTTGCTGTAGTCGAGGCGGTCGACCCCGACGATCAGCGCCCTGCCGTCCAGGTGATTGCGAATTGTCTCGTACTGGCGACGGCTCTCGGCCGAGCCGACCAGCCGCTGCATCTCCTTGAAGTCGACGCCAATCGGTGTGGCGTGCACCTCGATCGGGCGTCCTTCGGCCCAGATCCACGGCCCGTCCAGGACTTCCGCCCAGAGCTCGCGTGCGGCATAGTCCGCGAAATGCTCGCGATCGGTCGGGGTCTGAAAGCCGATCGCGTCGTAGGCCGTGAGGTCGGCGCCCAGCTCGCCATGCCAGGGCATGGTCACGTAGAGCTGGGTCGGCGGGAACGGGATGTGGAGGAAGAACGCCAAGCGGCCTCCCCAGCCCAGCCGGCGCAGCTCGGTTCCGAGTGGGATCAAGTGAAAGTCGTGCACCCAAATGCGGTCGTCGGGTCGTAGTAGCGGCATGAGCTGCTCGGCAAACAGCCGCGCGACCTCGCGGTAGGTGGCGTACCACGCGTGCTCGAACGAGGTGAGGTCGATGCGATAGTGGAACAGGGGCCACAGCGTGCGGTTGGACATGCCGCCATAGTGACCGGCATGCTCGGCCTCGGTGAGGTCGAGCAGCGCGTAGCTGATCTTGCCCCGATCGACGAGCTCGAGCCGCCGATCCGCCGCGTCCGGCACGAGCTCACCGCTCCAGCCGAACCACATGCCGCCCTTCTCGCGCAATGCCGCGAGGACGCCGACGGCGAGACCACCGGCGGCGAGCTTGCTGCGCGGGCTCGGCACCCGGTTGGAAACCACCACGAGGCGACTCATGTGCCCAGCCCCTGCCGCAGCCAGTCCCGCAGGGCGCCAACGTTCCGCAACTGGAAGCGTGCGGCGCTGGGGCCGTGGCCGATCCTTACGCTCATGCCGTCCTGCTCATTGACCGCCGAGAAGCCTGCCTCGTCGGTGACGTCGTCGCCCACAAACACCGGGCGGCGGGCATGAAATGGCGGCTCCCCCATCAGCACCGTGATCGCTCTTCCTTTGTCCGTGCCTGCCGGAAGCAGCTCGACCACCATCTTTCCCCGCTGAAGCCGAAGAACACCCTCGGCAGCGGCTACAAGCCTCTGCGCGAGGGCCTCCGCCGCCGCGCCAGCCGAAGGGGCGCCGCGATAGTGCAGCGCAACCGATAAACCCTTGTCCTCGACCCGTGTTCCCGGATGATCGGCTGCGAAGGCCGAGAAGGCGTCGCGTACCGGGTCGAGCAGCGCCGTGGCCACCGGCGCCACCATGGTACTGCCGTCCCGACGCCTGACCGCAAGCCCATGCAGGGCGGCCACGGTCAGCCGCAGCGGATGCAGCAGGGCGTCGATGTCGTCGACCGGCCGGCCAGTGACGATCGCGAGCGCACCGTCGAGCCGTTCCTGCAGCAGCTCGAGCAGGAGCAGCAGCTCGGGGTCGGCCCTCGCCTCCTCCGGTGTCGGCGCGATCTCGACCAGTGTGCCATCATAGTCCAGAAAGACCGCCTGTGCGGACGGGTCCAGCGACGGCAGCACCAGCGCCTTGTCCATGGGCTTCCTCCCGTTACGTGCGTGCAGTGCAGAGCGTACCACCAGCGACAGAGCACCCATGCCGACCCATCGCTGCATCCAGCTCGACGATCGCGGCCTGATCCGCATCGAGGGAAGCGAGGCCCGCCCGTTCCTGCAGGGGCTGATCAGCAATGATATGGACATTTTACAGCCGGAATCAGCCATCTACGCTGCACTTTTGACTCCGCAGGGGAAATATCTCTTCGACTTCCTGCTCTACGATCGCGGCGGCCATCTGCTCTTGGACGGGGAAAAGGCACGGCTGGCCGAGCTGCTCCGGCGGCTGACCATGTACCGGCTGCGCTCCAAGGTGACGCTCGCGGACGTGTCGGAGGAGCTCGGCGTGCTCGCCGTGTTCGACCACGAGCCGCTCTCCGCCGCCCTGCCTACGGCAGTGGAGGATCCGCGCCTGCCCGAGCTGGGCTTGCGGTTGGTGCTGCCGCGCGTGGGGATGGACGGGTTCATCGCCGCGCACGGTCTGGAGCGCGTGGACTTCGCGCAGTATGACCGGCTCCGGCTCGGCCTCGGCGTGCCCGACGGCAGCCGCGACCTGGTGGTCGACCGCTCCCTGCTGCTGGAGAGCGGATTCGAGGAGCTGCACGGCGTGAGCTTCACCAAGGGCTGCTTCGTCGGCCAGGAGCTCACCGCCCGGACCAAGCATCGCGGCCTGGTCAAGCGCCGGCTGCTGCCGGTCCGGGTGGACGGCCCCCTGCCCGCGCCCGGCACGCTGATCACCCGCGCCGGCAAGGACGCGGGCGAGATGCGCTCGGGCGACGGCAATCTCGCCCTCGCCCTGCTGCGGTTGGAGCAGCTCGGCGCGGGTGAGGACCCGCTGACCGCGGGCGAGGCCATCCTGACCCCGGCGCCGCCGGCTTGGCTGCCCATGGCGGCGCTCGCGCGGGGGCGGTGAGGCTATTGGCGGGCGGGGCTTGCCGCTTCCGTGCCGAGGCGCGCGAGCCGCCGGAAGGGTGAGCCCGTGCCGCCCAGGCGGCCGGTGCCGAATCGGGCGGCGCCGCGCCGGCCGAACTCCTCGCGCACCCACCGGGCGAGCCACGCCTCGTCCTGGGCGGCCCGGCGGGCGGCCAGCCCGGGAGCGAGGTGGGCCCGATGCCGCTCGATGGCGTCGAGCGTCGCGTCGATCCCCTGCCCCGTCGTCGCCGAGACCAGCAGCACGGGAGGCTGCCAGTCGCCGCCGCCCGGGGCGATGCCCAGCGCACCCTTGAGGTCGCGTCTGGCCCGATCGGCGATGGCGCCGAGATCGGCCTTGGTGACCAGCGCCACGTCCGGGATCTCGACGATGCCGGCCTTCATGAACTGCAGGCTGTCGCCCGAGCCTGGCTGCACGGCGAACAGCACCGTGTCCGCGATCTCCGCGATCTCGGTCTCAGACTGGCCGACCCCGACCGTCTCGACCAGGACCACGTCGTAGATGGCGCGCATCAGGACCATGGCGGCGGCGGCGAGGTCGGCAAGCCCGCCCAACCGCTCGCGCGCCGCGAGCGAGCGGACGAAGACGCCCTGATCCTCGGGATCGACGTCGATCCGCGTCCGATCGCCGAGCAGGGCGCCACGCGTGCGTCGGGAGGACGGGTCGACCGCGATCACGCCCACCGTGCGGCCGCGCGCACGCCAAGCGCGCACCAGGGCCGAGACCAGGGTCGACTTGCCGACCCCGGGCGGGCCAGTGAGGCCGATCACCTCGGCCCTGGGTGCCGCCCAGGCGGCGTCCAGGAGCGCCAGCGTCGCCTCATCCTCGGGTGCCGCCTCGGCGCGCCCGAGCGCACGGGCCAGGGCGGCCTTGCCGCCCCGCCGCAGCTCGTCGAGCAGCCCGCTCAATGCGCCGACTTGGCCCTGAGGGCGGCCTGCGCCGCCGCAAGACGGGCGATCGGCACGCGGTAGGGCGAGCAGGAGACGTAGTCGAGGCCCACCCGCTCGCAGAACGCGACCGAGGCCGGATCGCCGCCATGCTCGCCACAGATGCCGAGCTTGAGGTCGGCGCGCGACGCACGGCCGCGCTCGGCGGCGAGCTGGACGAGCTCGCCCACGCCGCTCGTGTCGAGGGTCTGGAACGGGTCGCCGTGAAAGATGTCGGCGCGGATGTAGGGCTCGAGGAACTTGCCCGAATCGTCGCGCGACAGGCCGAGCGTCATCTGGGTGAGGTCGTTGGTGCCGAAGCTGAAGAACTCGGCATAGTCTGCGATCTCGCCGGCGCGCAGGGCGGCGCGCGGCAGCTCGATCATGGTGCCGATCTGGTAATGCAGCGAGCCGCCGCGCTCCTTGGCGACCTCGGCGGCGACGGCATCGATCCGCTGCTTGATCAGCTGCAGCTCGCGCGCCGCCAGGACCAGGGGAATCATCACCTCGGGCACCACCGTGCGGCCGGTGTGCGCCTCGACCTCGAACGCCGCCTCGAAGATGGCGCGCGCCTGCATCTCGTAGATCTCGGGGAACAGGATGCCCAGCCGGCAGCCGCGCAGGCCGAGCATCGGGTTGCTCTCCTTCAGATCCGCCAGCCGGCGCCGGACGATGCGGATGTCCACGCCCGCGGACGACGCGACCTCGGCCAGCTCCGAATCCTCGTGCGGCAGGAACTCGTGCAGCGGCGGATCGAGCAGCCGGATCGTGACCGGCAGCCCGGCCATGATCTCGAACAGCTCGACGAAGTCGGCGCGCTGCATCGGCAGGATCTTCGCCAGCGCCTTGGTCCGCCCCTCGGCGTCGTCGGCCAGGATCATCTCCTGCATCGCGACGATCCGGTTGGGCTGGAAGAACATGTGCTCGGTCCGGCACAGGCCGATGCCCTCGGCCCCGAACTTGACCGCCGTGTGCGCGTCCAGCGGGGTCTCGGCGTTGGTGCGCACCTTGAGCCGGCGATTGGCGTCGGCCCACTCCATCAGGGTCGCGAAATCGCCGGAAAGCTGCGGATCGACGGTCGGCACCGCACCCAGCATGACCGTGCCTTCGGCACCATCGAGGGTGATCACGTCGCCCTCCATCAGGCGCACGCCGCCCTTGGCGGTGACCGCCCGCTCGGCATAGGAGATGGCGAGCTCGCCGGCACCGCAGACGCAGGCCTTGCCCATCCCGCGGGCCACGACCGCGGCATGGCTGGTCATCCCGCCGCGCGAGGTCAGGATGCCCTTGGCGGCATGCATGCCGTGGATGTCGTCGGGCGAGGTCTCGATCCGGACCAGGATCACCGATTCGCCCGCGGCCGCCATCCGCTCGGCGTGATCCGCGTTGAACACGATTTTGCCGGACACGGCACCCGGCGAGGCGGGCAGGCCCCTGGCGATGATCTTGCGCTCGGCCTTGGGATCGAGGGTGGGATGGAGCAGCTGGTCGAGCGAGGCCGGGTCGACCCGCTGCACGGCCTCCTCCTGCGAGATCAGCCCCTCGCCGGCCATGTCGACGGCGATCTTCAGGGCGGCCGCCGCGGTGCGCTTGCCGGTGCGGGTCTGCAGGATGAACAGCTTGCCGCGCTGGGAGGTGAACTCGATGTCCTGCATCTCGCGATAATGCGCCTCGAGCTTGCGGAACACGTCCGCCAGCTCGGCGAAGGCCTGCGGCAGGATCTCCTCCATGGGCTCGCCCGCAGCACCGCTGCCGGTCGCCATGGCGCGCGTCAGCGGTTGGGGCGTGCGGATGCCCGCGACCACATCCTCCCCCTGCGCGTTCACCAGGAACTCGCCGTAGAACGCGTTCTCGCCCGTGGAGGGATTGCGGGTGAAGGCGACGCCGGTGGCGCAGTCGTCGCCCATGTTGCCGAACACCATGGCCTGCACGCTGACGGCGGTGCCCATGTCGCCGGAGATGTTGTGGAGGCGCCGGTAGGTGATGGCGCGCGGCGTCTCCCAAGAGCCGAACACCGCACCGATCGCACCCCAGAGCTGCTCCTTGGGGTCCTGGGGGAAGGGCTTGCCGGTCGCCTTGGCGACGAGGCCCGAATAGGTCTTGACCAGCGCGCGCAGCGCATCGGCATCCAGCTCGGTGTCGAAGCGGCAGCCGCGGGCCTGCTTGAGGTCCTCCAGCGCCTCCTCGAACAGGTAGTGATCGGCGCCGAGCACCACGTCGGCATACATCTGGATGAAGCGACGGTAGCTGTCATAGGCGAAGCGGGCGTCGCCGCTGCCGGTGGCCAGACCCTCGACCGTCTTATCGTTGAGGCCGAGATTGAGGACGGTGTCCATCATGCCGGGCATGGAGACCGGAGCACCGGAGCGGACCGAGACCAAGAGCGGGCTCGCCGGGTCGCCGAAGCGGCTGCCGAGCTCCGCCTCCAGGCTCGCCAGCGCCGCGTCGACCTGGGCCGCGAGATCGTCCGGATAGGTCCGGCCGTGGGCGTAGAACCAGCTGCAGACCTCGGTCGAGATGGTGAAGCCCGGGGGCACCGGCAGGCCGAGATTGCTCATCTCGGCGAGGTTGGCGCCCTTGCCGCCGAGCAGCGCCTTCATCTGAGCCGTGCCTTCGGCTCGGCCGCCGCCGAACCCGTACACCCACTTCGTCATCGGTCGATACCCCGGATCAGGATCGCTCAGGCGGACGGTCGGCCCGTGTCCTCGATCAGCGCGAAATCGGCCACATGCGCGAGGCTCGAGCTGATCCGTGCCAGCAACAGCAATCTGTTCAGCCGCAGGTCCGGTTCCGCCGCGTTGACCATCACCGCGGCGAAGAACGCGTCGAGCGGCCGGCGGAGCGAGGCGAGACCGGCCATCGCGGCGCCATAGTCCTCGCGCGCCAACGCAGCGTCGATGCTGCCACCGGCGACCTCGATCGCGGCGAACAGCGCTTCCTCCTCGGCCTCGATCAGGCGCCCCGGCACGGGATGCCCATCGTAGCGGCGACCGTCCTTGCGCTCCTCGATAGCGACGATGTTCGCGGCACGGCGAAAGGCCGTCAGCAGATTTCGCCCGTCCTCGCTGTCGATGAAGGCCTGCAGCGCCTCGGCCCTCGAGGCCAGCCGCAGCAGATCGTCCTCCTCGCCCGCGGCCAGGACCGCGGCGATCAGGTCGTGGCGCACGCCGCGCTCGCGCAGATGCACCTTGAGCCGGTCGGCCAGGAACGCGATCAGCTCGCGAGGCTCGAACGCCTGGAACCGCCCGCCATAGCCCGCGGCCGCCGCCGCGATCAGCGGCCGCAGCGGCAGGCGCAGCCGGTTCTCGAACACCAGGCGGATCAGGCCCAGGCCGGCACGCCGCAACGCGAAGGGATCCTTGGCCCCGGTCGGCCGGATGCCGGCGGCGAAGAAGCCTGTGAGCGTGTCGAGCTTGTCGGCCAGCGACACGACCACGCTCTCCGCCGCCGTCGGGCAGCTATCGTCCGGGCCCTTGGGTGCATAGTGCTCGCGGATCGCCAGCGCCACGGGCGGCGGCTCGCCGTGCGCGGCGGCATAGTGGCCGCCCATGATCCCCTGCAGCTCGGGAAACTCGCCGACCATGCCGGTGACGAGATCGGCCTTGGCGAGCAGCGCCGCGCGCTCGGCAAGAGTGCGGTCGGCGCCGGGGACGAGGGGTACGAGCGCACCGGACAGTGCCACCAGCCGCTCGACCCGCTCGCCCTGCGAGCCGAGCTCGGCGTGGAACACCATCCTGGCCAGGGCCGGCAGACGGCTCTCCAGCGTCGCCTTGCGATCCTGGTCCCAGAAGAACCGGGCGTCCCAGAGCCGCGCACGGAGAACGCGCTCGTTGCCGGCGACGATCGCCGCGCCGCCATCGCTGGCCTCGAGATTGGCGACCAGCACGAAGCGCCGCGCCAGGGAACCGTCGGAGTTGCGCAAGGCCAGATATTTCTGGTTGTTGCGCATGGTCGTGACCAGCACCTCGGGCGGCACCGTCATGAACGGCTCGTCGATGGCGCCGAGCAGCGGCACGGGCCATTCGACAAGGCCCTTCACCTCGTCCAGCAGCGCCGGATCGTCGGCGAGGGCCAGACCCTGCTCCGCGGCCAGAGTCTCCGCACGGCCTGCGATCAGCGCGCGGCGCTCCGCCCCGTCGAGGATCACCTTCGACTCGCGCAGCCGGGCGACATAGTCGGCGAAGTCGCGCACGGCGAACGGTTCGGGCGCCATGAAGCGATGCCCGCGCGTCTCGCTGCCCGAGGCGATGCCCGCGAGCGCGAACGGCACGACCGCCCCGTCGAAGACGCACAGGACCGATTGCAGCGGGCGCACCCAGCGGAACTCGCCTGCCCCCCAGCGCATCGACTTCGGCCATGGCACGCGCTCGACCACAGCCGGGATGAGCTCGGCGAGCAGGTCGGCCGTGGCCCTACCGGTCTCACGGACCAGCGCGAACAGGACGCGAGACTTCCGGTCCTCGCGCTCCTCGATCGTGTGGTCCAGCCCTGCGAGCCCGCGCAGAAAGCCGGCGCGCGCCTGCTCCGGGGCATCCACGCGCGGCCCCTTCCGCTCGACCACGCGGTCATCCTGACGCAGCGGCAGGCCGGTGATCACCACGGTCAGGCGCCGTGGCGTGGCATAGGACCGGGCCGGCGCCTCGAAGGCGATCCCGGCCGCGGTCAGCGCCTCGGCGAGGCCGCGCGCGAGATCCTCCCGCGCCCGGTCCTGCATCCGTGCCGGGATCTCCTCGGACAGGAGCTCGAGCAGCAGCTCGGCCATCGCCTAGGCCACCGCGCCGTGGCCGCGTGAAGCGAGCCAAGCCTCCGCGCATGCCTTCGCCAGGGCGCGGACCCGGCCGATATAGGCAGCCCGCTCGGCCACGCTGATCACGCCGCGCGCATCGAGCAGATTGAACAGGTGGCTCGCCTTCAGGCACTGGTCGTAAGCGGGCAGCGGCAGCTTGCGCTCGAGGATCAGCCGGCAGTGGCGCTCCGCATCCTCGAAATGGCGGAACAGGAGATCGGTGTCGGCGATCTCGAAATTGAACGCCGAATATTCCTGCTCGGCCTGCAGGAACACGTCGCCGTAGGTCACGCCCTGGCCATTGAAGTCGAGGTCGTAGACGTTCTCGATGCCCTGGACGTACATCGCCAGCCGCTCGAGCCCGTAGGTCAGCTCGCCGGAGACCGGGCGGCAGTCGAAGCCGCCGACTTGCTGGAAGTAGGTGAACTGGGACACCTCCATCCCGTCGCACCAGACCTCCCAGCCCAGGCCCCAGGCACCCAGGGTCGGGCTCTCCCAGTCGTCCTCGACGAACCGCAGGTCGTGCAGGCCGGGGTCGATGCCCAGCGCCAAGAGGCTGCCGAGATAGAGGTCCTGGAAGCCCGGCGGCGAGGGCTTCATGATGACCTGGAACTGGTAATAGTGCTGCAGCCGGTTGGGGTTCTCGCCGTAGCGCCCGTCGGTCGGGCGGCGCGAGGGCTGCACGTAGGCGGCGTTCCAGGGCTCCGGCCCGAGCGCGCGCAGGGTCGTGGCCGGATGGAAGGTGCCCGCCCCGACCTCCATGTCGTAGGGCTGCAGGATGACGCAGCCGCGCTCCGCCCAATAGCGCTGCAGACGCAGGATCAGGTCCTGAAAGCTGGGAGGACGGTCGGGAGCCACGAGTTTTCTGGATCGACTTTCGATGGTGCGCTGCAACGTCTAGACAGCGGGTCCGCACGGGTCAAGGCGAGCCGGGACGTTCAGCCGCGGCGGAACCGGCATTCCTCGAGGCTGCGGCACACGGTCCCGTTCGGCACGAACATGCCGCAGCGCACGCACTCGACCAGATCGGTGGCGCGGGGTGCGGGTCTGTTATGGCCGGCGCGCTCGTTCGCGGCCGCGAGTCTGGCCTGCATACCCTGGTAGATCCGCCAGCCGCGCCAGGCGATGACCACGACCAGGACGGTCATCAGGATCTTGCTGAAGCTGAGCGTGAACATCGACCCCGTCGTCCGAACGGCTAGAGCCCGTAGCGACGCCACAGAGTGCGTGCCTCGAGAGCCGCCAACATCTCCTCCATAGCATGCGCTGGTTCGGCGCGAGAGCGCAACCTGCGCAGGAGACTGCGACGCGGATTGGCGACGACCAGCCGGGCGTCCTTCCCGAACCGCTCCCGGATCGTCGCCCGGGCCTCCCCGAGCCCGTCGATCAGCCCGAGCGGCACTGCCGCGGCGCCGGTCCAGACGCGGCCGTCGAACAGGTCGGCCTCGGCGGTCGTCAGACGGGTGCCGCGGCGCTGGCGCACATGGGCGACGAAGCCCGCGAAGATCTCGGCCTGGATGCTGCGAAGGAGCTCCAGATCCGCCGTCCGCTCGGGGCGAAACGGGTCGAGCATGCCCTTGTGCTCGCCGGTCGCGTGGACGCGACGCTCGATGCCGAGCCGGGTGAGCGCCTCCTCGAAGCCGAATCCGGCGCTGATCACCCCGATCGAGCCCACGATCGAGGCCGCGTCGGCGAAGATCTCGTCGGCTGCGCAGGCGAGCCAGTAGCCGCCCGAGGCGGCGACGTCCTCGACGAAGGCGAGGACGGGCTTGCTCTTCTCCTCGGCCAGCGCCCTGATCCGGCCGGCGATCTGCGCCGACTGCACCGGCGAGCCGCCCGGGCTGTTGATCAGCAGCGCGACGGCCGGGGCATGGCGGTGACCGAACGCGGCATCGAGCGTCCGCTCGATGCCGGCGAGCGTAAGCCCCCGGCCGGCCAGCCCGACGCTGCCGATCACGCCGTGCAGGCGCACGGCCGGGATCGTGGGCACGCGTCGCCGCCAGGGGAAGATCCATCGGGTCCAGTCGGGCATGGTTCTCGGCCGGCTAGGGTTCGAGCGGCGCGGCGTGCCGCAGCACGGCCTCCGCGGCCTCGGTGTAGCGTCCGTCGAGGCCGTGCAGCACGAGCCCGCGCGACAGCCGCGCCGGGCCGCGGGTACCCTTGCGCGCCGTGACGATGACGCGGCGGGCCGCCGGGGCGTCGGCGCTCGGCCATAGCGGAAAGAGCACCACGTCCCCCGCCCTGCCCGCAAGTGCCCCGAGCAGAGCCGGCAGGACGTCGGGGCGCTGGATCAGCGTCAGCCAGCCGCGCGGCCGCAGCCGGGCGAGGCAGGCCGCGACCCAGGCGCCGGCATCGGCCTCGCCCTGATGGGCGGCGGCAGCGCTGGCCTGCGCCGGTGCGGTGGCGCACCCGCGAAGATCGAACGGCGGATTGGTCATCACCCGATCGAACGGCGCCTCGCGACAGGGTTCGAGGAGGTCGCCCCCCAGAATCGACACGCGGTCCTCGAGCCCGTTCGCTCGCGTATTGTCGCGGGCCAGAGCGAGCAGCACGGGGTCGCGCTCCAGCCCCACGATCCGCACCCCCGCGCAGCGTCGGGCGAGGCACAGCGCCGCAGCGCCCGTGCCGGTGCCGGCGTCCAGGATCCGCTCCTCCGGAGCGGCGGCCACGGCGGCGGCGAGCAGGACCGGGTCGATCGCGACCCGGTAGCCGCGGCCCGGCTGGCGCAGCCGCACGCGCCCGCCGAGGATCGCGTCCTCGGTCTGTTCGACCTCACTCCGGCCGGTCATCGAGCACCGCGGCCGCGGCGCCGTCCAGGACACGCCTCGCCTCCTCCGCGTCCTCCGCGGCGACGAGGAGCCGTCTGGGCAGGATGCCGATACTACCCTCCACGCTGCTGACATGGACGTCGGCGAGGACGCTGTCGATGCCGGCCGAGCGGAGCATCGCCTCGGCCCAGGACAGGTGGACGAGATCGTTGCTGCGCACTAGTTCGATCACGGAAGCACCGGCGATAGCGGACGGGGTCAGGGCCGGCGGTTTGCTATCCCCCCGGGCGCGTGATAGCAACCCGCATGCGCGGGCCGCCTGCGCGCATCGGCCACGCGCGAGGGAGAACGCGGTTTGACGGCGCTGCCTGCAGCACCCTTGTCGGCGGAGGGCTCCGCCGCGAAGCTCGACGGGGTACGCGCCCTCGTCGCCGGCGAACTCGACGAGGTCAATCGCATCATCCTCGACCGGATGCAGAGCGAGGTCAGCCTCATCCCCGAGATGGCGCGGCACATCATCGCCGCCGGTGGCAAGCGGGTCCGGCCGATCCTGACCCTGCTCTCCGCACGGCTGTGCGGCTATCGCGGCACGCGTCAGCTGGCGCTCGCCGCCTGCGTCGAGTTCATCCACACCGCGACGCTGCTGCACGACGACGTGGTCGACGACAGCGGCCTGCGGCGCGGCTCCGCCACCGCCAACGCGGTCTGGGGCAACAAGGCGCCCGTGCTCGTCGGCGACTTCCTGTTCAGCCGCGCCTTCCAGCTCATGGTCGCGGACGGCAGTCTGCGGGTGCTCGAGATCCTGTCCAACGCCTCGGCCGTGATCGCCGAGGGCGAGGTGCAGCAGCTGATCACCTCGAACGACACGACCACGAGCGAGCAGGCCTATCTCGGCGTGATCGCGGCCAAGACCGGTGCCCTGTTCCGCGCCGCCTGCCAGATCGGGGCCGTGGTGGCCGAGCGGCCGGAGGCCGAGGAGCAGGCGCTCGCGGCTTATGGCGACCATCTCGGCACCGCCTTCCAGCTGGTCGACGACGCGCTCGACTACAGTGCCC
>JBGAKU010000375.1:0-4118 GCA_044224255.1 Geminicoccaceae bacterium | reverse complement strand
CCCCGACGCCCTGCTCGTGCCGCAGACCGCGATCGGGCGGGATCAGGCCGGCGCCTACGTGCTGACGGTAGGCGCCGAGGATGTCGTGCAGCGCACCGGCATCCAGCTCGGGCAGACGGTGGGTACGCTCCAAGTGGTCGACAGCGGGCTCAAGGCCGATGATCGGGTGATCGTCGATGGGCTTGTGCGCGCCGTGCCCGGCCGCAAGGTCACGCCGCGCGAGGCGCCGGCCGGCGGGCCGGCCAAAGCCGCGGCCCAGGCCGGCTAGCCGCCCATGTTCTCCAAATTCTTCATCGAGCGACCGATCTTCGCCGGCGTCGTCGCCATCGTCACCGTGCTCCTGGGCGTGGTGGCGCTCCTGCGCCTGCCCGTGGCGCAGTATCCGAACATCACGCCGCCGACGATCTACGTCACGACCAGCTATCCGGGCGCCAGCTCCACCATCGTCGCGAACACCGTCGGCATCCCGATCGAGCAGCAGGTCAACGGCGTGCCGGGCATGCTCTACATGCAGTCCTACAGCGCGTCGGACGGCACCTATACGCTGATCGTGACGTTCCAGGTCGGCAGCGACATGGATACGGCGCAGACGTTGGTCTACCAGCGGGTGGCGATAGCACTCGCCCAGTTGCCGCCGCAGGTCTCGGCCCAGGGCGTCACGGTCAAGCAGCAGTCGACCAACATCCTGCTGTTCGCCAATCTCATCTCGCCGACGGGCGTCTACGACAGCCTGTTCCTGACGAACTACGCCTCGATCAACCTGCAAAGCGAGCTCGCCCGCGTTCCGGGCGTGGCACAGGTCAATGTGGTCGGCGCCGGCAATTACAGCATGCGGATCTGGCTCGATCCGCAGAAGATGCAAAGCTTCGGGCTCGTGCCCGACGACGTCGTCCAGGCACTCAATCAGCAGAACGTGCAGGTGGCCGCGGGCCAGGTCGGCATTCCGCCGCAACCTGCCGACCAGCCCTTCCAGTACACGATCAACCTGCTGGGTCGCCTCGATCAGGTCGGCCAGTTCGAGGACATCATCGTCAAATCCGCTCCCGTGGGCGGCGGCCAGCTCGTGCGCGTCCGCGACGTGGCGCGGGTCGAGCTGGGGGCGCAGACCTACAGCAACTTCTCCAATCTGAGCGGGCAGCCGACCGCAGGCCTCGCCATCTATCAGCTCCCCACCGCCAACGCGCTCGAGGTGGAGAAGGCGGTCAAGGCCAAGATGGAGGAGCTCAAGGGCGCGTTCCCGCAGGGCCTCGACTACACGATCCTGTTCGACACCACGATCTTCGTGAACGACGCCATCAACGGCGTCATCGAGACCCTGATCGAGGCCGGTATCCTGGTCTTCTTGACCATCTTCATCTTCCTGCAGGATTGGCGCGGCACGCTCATCCCGACCATCACCATCCCGGTCTCGCTGATCGGCACCTTCGCCCTGCTCGCCGCCTTCGGCCTGACGATCAACCTGATCTCGCTGTTCGGCCTGGTGCTGGCCATCGCCATCGTGGTCGACGACGCCATCGTCGTGGTCGAGAACGTCTGGCGCATCATGGAGCAGGAGAACGTCGGCCCGAAGGAGGCCGCGATCAAGGCGATGGAGGAGCTGGGCGGGGCGATCGCCGGCGTCACCCTGACCTTGATGTCGGTGTTCGTGCCGGCGACCTTCCTGCCCGGCATCACCGGTCAGATGTACCAGCAGTTCGCGCTGGTCCTCGCCTCCTCGACCGCACTGAGCGCCATCAACGCGCTCACGCTGACGCCGGCTTTGTGCGCGATCATCCTGCGCAAGCCGCAGCCGCCCAAGTTCTTCCTGTTCCGCTGGTTCAATCGGGGCTTCGGCACGCTGACCAAGGGCCAGACGGCGACGGTCGGCTTCATGATCCGCCACAAATTCGTGACGGTGGCGCTGTTTTTGGGCGTGCTGGGCCTGGGTGCGACCGGCTTCATGCGCCTGCCCACCGGCTTCCTGCCCGAGGAGGATCAGGGCTACGCGATCTTGGGTGTCCAGCTGCCCAGCGCCTCATCGCTCGCGCGCACCCAGGCCACCGTCAAGGAGATCGAGGCCACGCTCAAGGGCACGCCCGGGATCTTGGGCTGGGTGACCGTGGGCGGAGTCTCGCTGCTCGACAACAGCACGACGCTCGCCAACGGCGCGGTGATGTATCTGGTGTTCACGCCCTTCGCGGACCGCGAGAAGCAGGGCCTCGACCAGCACACCATCATCGCGGATGTGCGCCGTCGGATTGCCGGCGTCGAATCGGCGATCACGTTCCCGCTGATTCCTCCGGCCATCCCGGGATTGGGCGTGTCGAGCGGGTTCCAGATGCAGCTCGAGCTGCAGGGCGGCAGCACCGACCTCGACCTGCTGGCGTCCTCGGCCCTGTCCCTGATCGAGGCGACGCGCAGCCAATCGGGGATTGCTGCGGTCAACACCTCGTTCCGCAACGACGTGCCGCAGATCTTCGTCGACATCGACCGGAACCAGGCCGAGACCCTGGGTGTGCCGGTCGGCAACGTGTTCTCGGCGCTGCAGTCCTACACCGGCTCGAGCTACGTCAATCAGTTCAACCTGTTCAACCAGAGCTATCAGACCTACGTCCAAGCCGACAGCGGCTTCCGGCTCGAGCCCGACGACATCGACCATCTGCGCACCCGCAACAATGCGGGCGACATGGTGCCGCTCGGCGCCCTCGCCAACATCACCTACACCCAGGGTGCCGCGACCGTCTCACGCTACAATCTCTACCCCACCGTGGGCCTGAACGGTGCGGCCGCGCCCGGCTTCAGCTCGGGTCAGGCCATGGATCTGGTGGCGCAGGCGGCCGCCGACCGACTGCCTTCGAACGTCGGCTATTCCTGGACCGGCATGTCCTATCAGGAGCAGATCGTCGGCAATCAGGCGATCTTCATCTTCGCGCTGTCGATCCTGCTGGTCTATCTGGTCCTCGCCGCCCTCTACGAGAGCTGGACCAACCCCTTCGCCGTGATCATGGCCGTGCCCCTGGCGCTGCTCGGCGTCGTCGGTGGCATGATCGCGCGCAACTTCGCCAACGACATGTACTGCCAGATCGGCATCGTGCTGATGATCGCCATGGCGGCCAAGAACGCGATCCTGGTGGTCGAGTTCGCCCGCGGCGAGCGGGCCAAGGGCCTGTCGCTCACCGAGGCGGCGCTGAGCGGCGCGCACGAGCGGTTCCGGCCGATCATGATGACCTCGCTCGCCTTCATCTTCGGCATGATCCCGCTCGCCACCGCCCAGGGCGCCGGTGCGGCGGGCCAGCAGGTGCTGGGCACCGCCGTGCTCGGTGGCATGATAACCGCCACCCTGTTCAACAATCTGTTCGTCCCGCCCTTTTACGTCATCTTGCAGGGCTTCAGCGATTGGCTGGGGCGGAAGAAGAAGGCGGAGCCCGACCCGGCGAGCCAACCCGGCCCCGCTTGAGCAGGGCTGGGGGTGCGGGACACACCGGGGCTTTCGCCGGCCTTGCGCGCTGTCCTGCCCAGTCCTAGGCATCGGTAGCCGAGCTTGAGCGCGTATTTCCTTGGGGGAACAACCATGCGTGTCGTGCCGATCCTGGTCCTGGCCGCCGGGCTCGCCGGATGCGCCGCCTACAAGGCGGAGAACCCGGCCCTGACCGAGTATCCGAGCATCAAGGACCAGATTCAGAGTTTCTACGACGACAACGCCACGGAGGACGACTGGACCTGCAACGAGGTCCAGCTCGACACGATCGACAAAAGCAAGGTCGCGCGCCAGACCTCCTCGCAGGTGGTGATCGCGGTCACCTATTATTTCACCTCGTTCGACGAGAGCATGCGCCAGGGCGGCGAGCAGTGCCAGGGCTTCAACACGCGCTTCTTCACCTTCGACAAGGGCTCGGGCGGCCAGCTCAGCCTCGTGTCCATGACCGGGCCGCAGCGGGGTGTGAGCGGATGAGCGGCCTCCGCACTCACGGCGGGCGCGCCGCTGCGGTCGGCGCGCTGGCGCTTCTCGCCGCCTGCACCCAGGGCTCGAGCGAGATCGTCACCGCGCAGCAGCTACCGCGGCCGCAGATGATCGTGGTCCAGGACTTCGCGGTGGCACCGGGCCAGGTCCAGCTCGACCCCGGCCTGAGCGGCACGAT
>JBGAKU010000374.1:0-4127 GCA_044224255.1 Geminicoccaceae bacterium | reverse complement strand
GCGGCCGGATCCTCATCGACGGCACTGATCTCGCCGGGATCGATCTCCAGGCGTGGCGGACGATGATCGGCTACGTGCCGCAGGAGCTGATCCTGTTCCATGCGAGCGTGCTCGAGAACCTGACGCTCAGCGACACCGATCATGGCGAGGACGCGGTCTGGGAGGCCCTGCGCTGGGCTGGGGCGGAGGAGTTCGTGGCCCAGCTGCCGGAGGGCCTGCAGACCGAGGTCGGCACCAAGGGTGCGCGGCTGTCGGGCGGCCAGCGCCAGCGCATCGCGCTGGCGCGGGCGTTGATCCGCAAGCCTCGCCTCTTGATCCTCGACGAGGTCACCAGCGCGCTCGATCCCGAATCCGAGCGCGAGATCTGCCGCAACATCGTCGAGCTGCAGGATCGGACGACCGTGCTCGCGGTAACCCACCGCCCGGCCTTCCTCGAGATCGCGACGCACGTCTATCAGATCGAGGAAGGCCGCGCCGTGGCGGGCAGCCTGCGCGCTCCCCAGCCGGTCTAGGCCCCGCCAGAGCTCGAGCCAATCCGCCCTGGAAACCCTGACAGGACCCGTTTCGGATCAGCGCCCGCGATCCGGGTGGTGTCTCAGTTTGAATCCGGCCTCCAGCTCAGCGTGCCCTCCTGTTCCTCTGCACGCATGCGCAAGGAGCCAGCACCTGATTAATCCGGTCGGTTCCGGACGGCGCGGCCGACGCGGCACGACCACGTAGGCGTCGAGCGCCCCCCGCATCCCGGCGGCGAAGGCATGGACGAGGCGCCCGGCCGCTAGGTCCTGCTCCACCAGGAAGCTGCTCGCCACTGCCAAACCTTGACCGGCGATCGCCGCGTCGATCGCGAGCGAAGTCTGATTGAAGCGGACCCGCCTCGACGTTTCGGGCAGGGGCCGCCCCAGGGCCACCTCCGCGAATACGGGCCAGAGGTCGTGCGCGTCGTGCAGGAGGGCGAACCGGTCGAGTTCACCCGTCGCGAGCGGACGCGAAAGGTCGGGAAGGAGTGCCGGGCTGCACACGGCCACGACCTCCTGCTCGAACAGGAGGTCCGCCATGAGGCCGGGGCCGAAGGGCGGGCGGCCCTGCCGCACGGCGACGTCGACCCCGTCGGACTGGAAGTTCGCCAGGGTCTCGCTGGCCAGAACCCGCAGCTCGAGTTGCGGGTGCGCAGCGGCGAAGTCGGGCAGGCGCGGGATCAGCCACTTCGACGCGAAGGTCGGCGTCACGCTGATCGTCGACCGCAAGGGTTCCGGGCGGAGGGCCGACGTGGCCTCCGCCATCAGCTCGAAGGCGCGGCGCAGATGGTCGGCGTAGCCGCGCCCCGGAGCGGTCAAGGCGAGCGCGCGAGGCAGCCTGTCGAAGAGCTTGAGGCCGAGATCCGCCTCGAGGCCGCGCACATGCTGCGCGACAGCACCTTGCGTGACACCGAGCTCCTCGGCCGCGAGGCGGAAGTTGAGGTGCCGCGCCGCGGCTTCGAACGCCCGAAGCCCGTTCAGCGGCGGCAGGCGGCCAGAATGCTCCCTCATCCAGTAGATTTCCTACAGCATCGACGTCGACGATCTCCATAGTCCCGCTTCCGCCCTGGTGCCATAGCTCGGCACGAAGCGGAGCGCCCGAGGCTGCTCCTATCCTTTTGGGAAGGATCAGGATCGTGCGTGAGAAAGTGGCCATCGTCACCGCAGGTGGCAGCGGCATGGGGGCAGCGGCGGCACGGCGCCTCGCGGCCGACGGTCTCAAGGTCGCGATCCTGTCCTCCTCCGGCAAGGGCGAGGCCTTGGCGAAGGAGCTCGGCGGTCTCGGCGTGACCGGGTCGAACCAGTCCGTCGATGATCTGAAGCGCCTCGTCGACCGCACCATGGAGCGCTGGGGACGGGTGGACGTCCTCGTCAACAGTGCCGGCCACGGGCCGCGGGCCGGGATCCTCGAGATCACCGACGAGCAGTGGCACGCGGGCCTCGATACCTATCTGATGAACGTCATTCGCGCGACGCGGCTCGTGGCACCGATCATGCAGGCGCAGAAAGGCGGGGTGGTCATCAACATCTCGACGGCTTGGGCCTTCGAGCCGAGCGCGATGTTCCCGACCTCGGCCGTGTTCCGCGCGGGCCTCGCCGCCTACACGAAGATCTTCGCCGACACCTACGCTCCCGACAATGTGCGCATGAACAACGTCCTGCCGGGCTGGATCGACAGCCTTCCGGCCACCGAGGAGCGCCGGCAGGGCGTGCCGATGGGCCGCTACGGACGCAGTGAGGAGATCGCCGCAACCGTCGCCTTTCTCGCCTCCGAGGGCGCCGGCTACATCACCGGCCAGAACATCCGCGTTGACGGCGGCGTCACCCGCTCGGTGTGACGGACACAGCCGGGGCCGCCATGGCCGCTCCGGCGGGACGACGGCTTCCAGCCCGCCGCGGGGTTCAAACTGAGACACCATCCCACCCCGGCACGGATCGAGCCGAAGTGGGCGAGGAGAAACGATGGACGCCCCCGGAACGGCCACTGCCAAGTACAGTCAGCACGCGATCACCGTCGTCGTCATCTGCGGCTGCCTCATCGCTCTCATCAACTTCGGTGTACGAGCCAGCTTCGGCCTGTTCACCGGGCCGCTCTCCGCCGCCAACGGCTGGGGCCGCGACGTGTTCGCCCTGGCCCTCGCCGTGCAAAATCTGCTGTGGGGGGCGGCGCAGCCCTTCGCCGGCGCCATGGCCGACCGTTTCGGGCCGGCACGCGTGCTGGCCGGCGGCGGCATCGTCTATGCGCTGGGCGTGGCCCTGATGCCCGCCTCCACGACACCGCTCCTGCTGAACCTGACCGCCGGCGTGCTGGTCGGCCTCGGGCTGGCGGGTGCCTCGTTCATCGTCGTCATCTCCGCCCTCGGCAAGCTCCTGCCGCTGGAGCGCCGCTCCTGGGCGGCCGGCATCGCCACCGCGGCCGGCTCCTTGGGGCAGTTCCTCTTCGCGCCCCTGGGCCAAGCGTTCATCGCCGGTTTCGGCTGGTCGACCGCCCTGCTGCTGCTCGCCGCCTTCGCCCTGCTGATCCCGCTGTTGACCATTCCTCTGGGCGGCGCCAAGGGTGGGCATGTCGGCGCCTCCGCGCCCGAGCCGCCGCTGTCGCAGGCCGACGCCCTGCGGCAGGCATTCGGGCACGGCAGCTACCGGCTGCTCGTCGCCGGCTTCTTCGTGTGCGGCTTCCACGTCGCGTTCATCACCGTGCACCTGCCGCCCTACCTCGGCGACATCGGTGTCGGCACCGGGTGGGCCGCGATCGCCATAGCCCTGATCGGGCTGTTCAACATCGTCGGCTCATACGGTGCCGGCGTGCTGGGCGGGAGATGCTCGAAGCGGTGGCTGCTCTGCCTCATCTATCTCGCGCGCGCCGTGGTGATCGCGCTGTTCGTGCTCATCCCGCCGACGCCGACGACCGTGCTGGCCTTCTCCGCCGCGATGGGCCTGCTGTGGCTGTCGACCGTGCCGCCCACCTCGGGGCTGGTGGCGCTGATGTTCGGCGTGCGAAACCTTGGCATGTTGTTCGGGGTCGTCTTCTTCAGCCATCAGGTTGGCGCCTTCCTCGGCGTCTGGCTGGGCGGCGTGGTGTTCGAGCGCACGGGCTCCTACGATGTCGTGTGGTGGCTCAGCGTCGTGCTGAGCCTGCTCGCCGCCCTGATCCATTATCCAATCGTCGAGCGGCCCGCGCCCGAGCCGGCCGTGGTCGGCGCCCGGGATGGAACGCCGCCCGCCACCGGCCTATCCTGACGGGCGTGATGGCTACCGCGCCCAGGCTCTCCGGACATGGCCTCGCCTTGCTGCTGGCGGGCGCGGTGTCGGCCGCATGGGTGGGCATGATGGCGCTGTCGCTCAGGCAGGCTTCGCTCCCGCCTGAGACCCGGGGCCTCGTGCTGGTGGCGTTCCCGCCCGGCACGTCGGACGCCGACGCCTTCGCCGCCGTGGTGCGTGCCGGCGGCGAGCCGGTCCGGCCGACCTGGCTCGGCTTCGCCTGGGTGGCACGGGGCCGCACCGACGGCTTCGTCGGTCGCGTCGAGAGAGAAGGTGCGCTCGCCGCCTTCGGCGAGCTGCCGCTCCTTCCGGTACTCGGCGGCTGCGCGGTGGTGTCGGTGGATGACAACCTCA
>JBGAKU010000373.1:0-4157 GCA_044224255.1 Geminicoccaceae bacterium | reverse complement strand
GACAGGCGCACGACCGCGTCCAGATCCTGGAGTTCGTGCAGCTGGTCGAACAGGGCACGCAGGCGCCGGGCAGGGGTGACCCAGAACAGAGCCCGCGCCGGCAGGGTCTGGTTGTTGTAGTAGGCGTGCGGGACGCCACGCGGCATGCGCACAAGATCGCCTGCCCTGGCCTGGGTTCTGGTCCCGGCGAGCTCGAGGTCGAGCACCCCTTCCAGCACGTAGATGAACTCGTCCTGGGTGGGGTGGACGTGCGGTGGCACGAACGTGCCCGGCGGGTCGACGGTCTCGAAGCAGAACATGCTGTCGCACTCGGCCTTGAGCCGGTAGCGGTGACCAAGGACGTTCCAGGCAATGCCATCCTGACCATCGCCCGCCGGCGTGATGCCGGCCATCAACTCTACCATGCCGCCTCCCATCCATGCCTCGGCCTTCGCGAGGCAGTGCCAGCTTTGCCGCGACCCGCCAAGACGACAACCACCCATCGGTTCTGTTGACCGACCTGCCTGCCGCAGACGAAAGGCGTACTCTCGACGCCAACTTCCGGACTCAGGTGAGGCGCGGCAATGCGGGTACTTGTGATCGGTGGCGGCATTGGCGGCCTGGCGACGGCACTCAGCCTTGCCGAGCGGGAGATCGAGGTCGAGCTCTTCGAGCAGACGGTCGAGGTCCGCGAGCTCGGCGTCGGCATCAACCTGCTGCCACATGCGGTCAAGGAGCTGGCCGAGCTCGGCCTGCTCGAGCAGCTCGATGCCACCGGCGTGCGGACTAGAGAGCTGATCTACTGCAATCAGCTTGGGCAGCGGATCTGGACCGAGCCGCGCGGGCTCGAGGCGGGCTACGCCTGGCCCCAGTTCTCGATCCACCGTGGCCGCCTGCAAGGGCTGCTCTACCGCGCCATGCGAGACCGGCTCGGCGATCATCGGATCCACCTCGGGCACCGGCTGATCGACTTCGAGCAGGACGAACAGGGGGTGACGGCCCGCTTCGTTGGCACGACGGGCGCGGCATTGCCGCCCTGGCACGGCGATCTCCTGGTCGGTGCGGACGGCATCCATTCGGCGGTAAGAGCGCAGCTTCATCCGCAGGAGGGCCCGCCCAGGTGGAATGGCCACATGCTCTGGCGCGGCGCAATCAGGGCGGAGCCGTTCCTCACCGGCGCCTCAATGGTGATTGCCGGGGATCTGAAGACCAAGGTCGTGCTTTATCCGATCGCGCGCGACACCGCCGGCGATGACTACCTGCTGACCAACTGGGTGGTCTGGGCCAAGCTCGGCGATGGCTCCACACCGCCGCCCCGACGCGAGGACTGGAGCCGTCAGGGGCAGCTGGATGAGGTTCTGCCCCACTTGGCGCACTGGCGGTTCGACGACTGGGTCGACGTCCCGACGTTGGTACGCCGGACCACCACCTTCTACGAATATCCCATGTGCGACCGCGATCCACTCGAGCGCTGGGGAACGGGCCGGGTCACGCTGCTCGGCGACGCTGCCCATCCCATGTACCCCGTGGGCTCGAACGGCGCCGCCCAGGCGATCCTCGACGGGCGGGCGCTCGCGCGTTCGCTCGTCGAACATAGGGACCTGGTTCAAGACCTCCGCGCCTACGAGGCGGAGCGCCTCGGGGCGACGAGCCCGATCGTGCTCAGCAACCGGCAGATGGGCCCCGAGCAGGTGATCGACCTAGCCGCGATGCGGGCACCACAGGGGTTCGATCAGCTGGACAACGTGATCCCCCGGACCGAGCTGGAGGAGATCGCCGGGCGGTACCGCAAGGTCGCTGGCTTTGAACGCGAGCGTCTGAGCCGGGTCAGGCCTGAGGGCAGCTCAGCCCTTGCTAATCCTCCCGCTGCCAGAAATCCCTGAACCGATAGGTGGTGAGCTCGGTGTAGCGGGTGGTGTGCTGGATGTTGCGATGCCCGAGCCACTCCTGGATGGCGCGGGTATCGTGCCGCCCATGGGCGAGCGCGAAGCCGCAAGCATGACGCCGCATATGCGGATGGACGGGGAAGGCCGGCGGCGATCGCGATCACGGCCAGCTGCTTTCTGAACCCGGCGGCACTCATCGGTGCGCGCCGTTCGGTAGTGAACAGGTAAGGGGAGGGAGGTCTCTGCTCGCGCTGCCGGCGACGCAGGGCGCGCAGCTCGCTGCCGCGGACGGTGTGCACGCTCGGCCGGCCATTCTTGAGCCGGGTGACATGAAGCTGCCCCTGCGCCAGGTCGAGCATGTCCCAGCGTAGGCGGACGAGCTCGGAGGCACGCAGGCCGTGCCGATAGGCGATCAGGATCATGGTGGCATCCCGATGCCCATGGCGGCCACCGCATGACCGGGCGGCGGCGATCAGCCGCTCGACCTCCGCGGCGGTGAGGTACTCGCGCGGTCGTCGGGGCGGCATTGGAGCCCCGCCGCGACGGAACATTCCCATTTACGGCCATTGGCGCCGGCTCGCTCATCCCCGCCTCGCCCTTGGTTCGCCTGGCGGNGCTTCTGCTGGACCGGCATATCCATCTTTCCCATTTTGGGCCCAAAATGGGAGAGTCTAAAGCGGCCGCGACCGACCTGCTCTTCGCGCTGAACGGCGTTTTCCTGGAGGAGATGGCCCGCGCTCAGGGATGATCCGGACGCAAGAAAACGGCCCCGAGCGATGTGCTCGGGGCCCAGTATCACCGGTGCCCCAGGGAGGCGAAGGGGCACTCGATTGGCTCGGCATCGAAGGAGAGAACCGCGGAGATCGGCAGGCCGGTTATGCCGGGCCGCCTCCGCACCGAGCGGAAAGGGGTGTCAGGCGGCGACCGCCTTGAGCTCGTCGACGCTGGCCCGGCCGCGCTGGACCAGCACCTCGTAAACGCGCTGCTGGGCGCCGATCGCGAGGTCGGTGACCTCCTTGGCGACCGCGGCCGCCCTCTCGATGCCGGCCTTGGCGTTGGCCAGCATGGTCTCGGGCTTGGGCAGCTCCTTGGTGGCGAGCGCCGCCTTGGCTTCGGCCACCGCCTGCTCGACATAGCCGTACTGTACCTTGGCGATCGCCTGGACGGCGCCGGTCAGCACGTTCTGCGCCTCGTGCACTGCGGCCAGATTGGCCGTCTGGCTTGCGAAGAGAGTGTCGAGGTCGAGCTTGGGAAGCTTGAACTCGGAGGTCGGAAAGGTCACGACATCGGGCTTCGCCATGGCGCGCTCCTCATTGCTGCACTGCACAATCAAGTGAGGTCGAACCTCGGCATTCACAAGCACCAGCGATGTTGCAATGCAGCATGGCTGGTTTGCCCTTCCCGCATGCCCGTTCCAAGCCGACGGGCGCGCCTTCAGCTGGGTGGACGGGAGAGTGGCTCGGCCCCGGTCGCATGGCGCCAGGCGAGCGCCGGGAAATCGCTTCGGGCAATGGCGAGGTCATCAAGATCGCGGTCGTCGAGGCGGTGCAGCTCGTTGAGTGCCCGCTCATAGCGGATCCTCTGGTGCGCCCAGAGCACGAGCGCGCCGAGAAGGCCCGCATCGGCATCGCTCCTCTTGCCCAAGAGGGCGGGAACGTGGGCAATGGCGAGACTTTGTTGCACGGATCAGCCGAGCGGACGCCTTGAACCCTATCTTGTCGTCCGGGGTCACGCGATGCGGACGTACTCCGGGCGTCCAAGCTCGAGCATACGGTTCAGGACGTCGACAGCAATGGCCATTTCGGTCGCCTGACGCCCATCCGTGTGCGAGCGCAGCGTATCCCCAATCACCCGCTTCCAGCGGGAAATATCCGCCTCGATCAAGGCGCGCCAGTTGTAGCCGGATGCCTTCTGCCAGCCGAGACGGCCGCGTTCCGCGATGACCTCGAGGTGCCGGTCACGCCGTGTCGGCGTCGTCTCGGCCGTGGCGCTCGGCACCGCGCCGGAGCGCGGTGGCACGATGACTGCCGCGTCGGGATGCCGTGCGGCGACCTCGCCATAGACATCGTCCCGGTCGTACGCGCCGTCGGCGGTGAAGGAGGCAAGCGGGCCCGCGATCCGGTCGAGGAGAGGGCCGACTTGTGCGCCATCATCGGCCGTGTGGCCGGTCAGCGCCGACGCGACGATCCGGCCGGTGTCGGCGTCCGTGGCGAGATGCAGCTTCTTCCAGGACCGACGTATCCTGCTGCCATGCTTCAGGGCCAGCCACTCGCCGGGGCCGCAGAGCTTCAG
>JBGAKU010000372.1:0-4177 GCA_044224255.1 Geminicoccaceae bacterium | reverse complement strand
CAGCGGCGACTACCCGATGAGCGGCATCGTGATCAGCCGGGCCCGGCTCCTCACCGTGCCGACCGGCAACTTCCTGGAGCAGATCCGGCAGAGCCCGGAGCTCGCGCTCAATCTGCTGGGCTCGATGTCGCGCCACCTCCGACGGTTGGTCCGTCAGGTGGAGCAGCTCACCAACCGCTCCTCGCTGGAACGTTTGGCGGATTTCCTCGTGCGCCTGTGCCCGCCCGGCGAGCCGCGTGCCGAGATCGAGCTGCCCCTGGACAAGGTGCTGGTCGCGGCCCGGCTCGGCATGCAGCCCGAGACCCTCTCCCGCTCGCTGGCGCGGCTGCGGGACGCGGGCGTGGAGACCAGGGGCAGCCAGATCGTGGTCAACGACGTGACCCGACTCGGTCGACTCGCCCATGGTCGACGTGCCTCGTAACTGCTGTCGGCAAAGTCGGCGCGGGTAGTGTATTGCAGTGGAAATTTCATAACAAAATGCCGGGGCTTGTGCTGAGATCCAAATGCCTTACCCGGTCAGAGAGGCTGACCACGGATCGATCAAGCGGTTGTGCCGGGCGACGCTCGGCGGCGTGTTGCAGCGAGGTGCAGAGGGCGAAAGAAACCCTTTATCCTGCCGTCGTTCAGGCAACAGGGGCAGAATTCGGGTGTCCGAGATCGAGCATGCGGTTGAGAACCTCGACGGCGATGGTGACCTCGGTGACCTGAGCCTCGTCGGTGTGGAAGCACAAGCCATCGCCGATGACGCGCTTCCAACGCCCGATCTGGCTCTCCACGCGAGCCCGCACATTGTAGCCGCTGTCCTTCTGCCAAGCCATTCGGCCTCTCGCCTTGATCGCCTGGATGTGACGGTCGCGCTGGGTGGGCGCGGTCTCGGCAGTCTCACTGAGCGCCGCATCGACGCGCGGGGGCACGATCACCGCAGCCTCCGGATGGCGCTCGTGCATATCGGCGTAGACGCTGCTTCGATCAAAAGAGCCCACACCTCGATACTCTGGGGAGCTATCGGGAAGCGGAGGTGGCTGAGGCGGTTATCACCGTCACCGATCCCGGGCACCCGCTCTATGGACGCCGCTTTGCGGTGGTACCGGCGGTAAAGAGCGCAAGGAGCGACCACATCCATGTCGCCCACCGCAGCGGCACGGTGCTGCCGCTTCCGGTGAGGGCGACGAGCCTGCATCCGCTGCCGCGCGAGGTGGGCGGGACCAAACTCACCCTCGAGGCGATCCACGACCTGCTCCGCCTCGCAGCAGAGGGTGAACGCGCATGTCCATCAGCCCCCGCGAGGTCTGGTCAAGCCTGCCGGCCGACCGGCGCGGCGTCATCCTCGACGACCTTGCCGCCCTGCTCCGGGAGATGAGCCATGACCTCGGACCTCGTCACGCCGCGGCACCTGTGCCGCAAGGCGGTGATCTACATCCGTCAGTCCACGCCGCATCAGGTGCTCACCAACCAGGAGAGCCTGCGCCTGCAGTATGCGCTGCGCCAACGCGCCTGTGACCTCGGCTGGAACGACGCCGACGTCGAGGTCATCGATATTGACCTCGGCCAGAGCGGCGCCGTTGCCGAGCACCGGCGCGGCTTCAAGGATCTGATCGCCCGCGTCACGCTGGGCGAGGTCGGGCTCATCCTCAGCTACGAGGTCACCCGGCTCGCCCGCAACTGTTCGGACTGGTACCCGCTGCTCGATCTGTGCGGCTATCGGCAATGTCTCATCGGTGACCGCGACGGTGTGTACGACCCGAGTTCCGCCAACGGCCGGCTTCTCCTCGGGCTGAAGGGCACCATCTCCGAGGTCGAGCTGCACACGTTGCGCGGCCGCTTGACCGCCGGCCTGCTGAGCAAGGCCGAGCGCGGCGACCTGGCGCTGGCGCTGCCGGCGGGGCTCGCGCGCGATGCCCAGGGTACGGTGACCAAGGATCCGGACCGTGCCGTGCAGGGCTGCGTGGAGCTGGTGTTCAGCAGCTTCCTCGAGCAGCGCTCGGCGGCCAAGGTGATGCGTGGCCTGCGTGCCCGCGGACTGAGCCTGCCGCGGCGCGAGCCATGCGGCGACATCTGTTGGACGCCACCCACCGCGGGCGCGGTCCGCCGGATGCTGAGGAATCCCGCCTACGCCGGCGCCTTCGCCTATGGCCGCACCCGCTACACGCGGTCCTCCGATGGACGGGTGGCCATGACCCGCCTGCCGCAGGACGAGTGGCGGATCGTGGTGAAGGATCGCTATCCTGCCTACGTCGATTGGCAGACCTTCGAGCGGATCCAGGCGATGCTGCGCGACAACTACGCGGAGTACCTCCGCCGCCAGACGCGCGGCATGCCCCGCGACGGCGCCGCCCTGCTCCAGGGCATCGCCTGGTGCGGCGAGTGCGGCCACAAGCTCGTCGTGCAGTACTGCAACGGCAACCGCTACGCCTGCACCTACCTGCAGCACACCCAGGGTGCTCCCATGTGCCAGCACCTCCCGGCCGACCCGATCGACGCACGCGTGGTGGCCGCCTTCTTCGAGGCGGTCGCGCCAGCCGAGCTGGACGCTTGGGAGCAGGCCCAGGCGGCCCGGCACGACGCCGCCGAGGCGCTCGATCGTGCCGAGGCGCAGCAGGTCGAGCGGCTGCGCTATCAGGCGCTGCTGGCCGGGCGCCAGTTCAACCGGGTCGATCCCGACAACCGCCTGGTCGCCGCCGAGCTGGAACGCCGGTGGGAGACCGCCCTGCGCGACCTGCGCCAGGCCGAGGAGGCATTGGCACGGCGCCGCGCCGCCAACGCCCAGACGCTCTGCCTCACGGCGGCGGAGCGCGCCGATTTTTGCGCGCTCGCCCCCCGGTTGCCCGAACTCTGGCGGCAGCCCGGTGTGACCCGGGCCCACAAGAAGGCGCTGCTGCGCTGCCTGATCGACAAGGTGGTGATGCACCGCTCGACACGGGACTGCGTCCAGCTGCGCATCGTCTGGCGCGGCGGGGCGACGACGGAGATGGAGGTGGGGATCGCGGTCGGCGCGCTGACCTCGCTCGCGCGCGGCGCGGAGATGGAAGCCAGGGTTCTCGACCTGGCGCGGGCCGGCACCGAGGACGCGGCGATCGCCGCGCTGCTGACAGAGGAGGGCTTCCGCTCACCGCGGCACGGCCAGGTCCTGGTCAACACGATCAGGGCCATCCGCTTACGCCACAGGATCCTGCAGGCACCGTCTCATCCCCGCCGCCTCGCGGGCTGGCTGACCGTGTCCCAACTGGCCGAGCGCCTTGGCATCCCGCGGCACTGGATCGACCAGCGCATCCGCAGCGGAACCATCGTCGTCGGCCCTCACCCGCCCATGCGGCTGCATCTATTCCCCGATACCGAGGCGGCCGTCGCTGGCTTCCGCAACCTCATGGCCGGCCGGACTGACCGCTTGCGCTTCGACCATTGCGTAGAGAAACAGGAGCATCAACGTGCATGATTCTACGCGCCATCGGCGATGACCGAGGCCAGCGTTCCCGCCACTTGGTCGAGCAAGGGCCTGACCAGGGATGCGTCACCCGTGTCGGTAGCCGTCAATGCCGAGGCGAGGATTCCACCGCTGTCAGGATTAACTGCCAGATGGAGTTTCCTCCAGCTCCGGCGTGCTCGGCTACCATGCTCCTCGAGCTGCCACTCGCCGGTGTCAAACACCTTCAGGCCAGTCGGATCGATGATGATGTGGACGGGGCCTTCTTGCCGTAGGGCGGCCACCACGCGCAGATTGATGCTGCGCCTGGAGAAAGTGATGTGATCGGGGACCGTGAGCTCCAAGCCGAGCAGACCCATGATGGAGCGCAGCAGGCCGGTCTCGACTGCAAGATCGGCGTACGCTTGCGGCCGACCCTGCCGACCTGTCCTGGACGATGTACAGGCGGCAATCGCCTCGGGCGTCACCCAGACCGTCAGGCTGCCGCGCTCGCGTAGCGCCGCATCGTGCGCTCGCCAGTTCTCGACACGATAGCGGGCCTTTGGGATCTTGTGGCGACGGGGCTCGTTGGCCGTACGGCATGCGGCTCTCGGATCGGCGGGCCGCCCACATATTCCGGCTGACTGCCGCTGCAACAGGCATCATTGCCAATTTTGCACCAACGTCATGCCTAAACGCTTTCACTCGCGACGCGGCCCCCAAGCTTCGACGAAAGTTGACGGCCGTCAACTCGCGCGAGGATGTCGCTTCCCAATC
>JBGAKU010000371.1:0-4183 GCA_044224255.1 Geminicoccaceae bacterium | reverse complement strand
CCCGCGGATCCGACTTCGTCGGCCGGTTCCTGGGAGGCCAGCATCGAAACGCGGTAGCGGCCGGGCTCGGGCAGCGGGATCGCCACCAGAAAGCCGGTCATGCCCGACTCGCCGATGCTCAAGGCGCGCAGGTGCACCCCGCGTGGCAGGCCGAGCTCGACGGCTACGTCGCCGAGCATGAAATCGTA
Source organism: Geminicoccaceae bacterium (assembly GCA_044224255.1). GTDB lineage: Bacteria > Pseudomonadota > Alphaproteobacteria > Geminicoccales > Geminicoccaceae > Benzoatithermus. Next base: position 3,995 of record JBGAKU010000371.1, on the reverse strand, counting down.
AGGGTAGGCCTCACCGTCGAATGCCAGCCCCAGCGCCTTGCGCACGGTGCTGTGCGCGCCGTCGCAGCCGACGACATGGCTGAATCGGGCGACCTCGACGCTCCCGTCGCCGCGGGCGAGCCGGACACTGACCCGGTCCTCGCTCTGATCGAGGCTAGCGAGGGCCGTCGACCGCTCCACGAGGATTCCGCTCCGGGCGAGGTGATCCTCCAGGATCGCCTCGGTGGCGTACTGCGGCAGCCCGAGCGGGAACGGATAGGGCACGCCGTCGAGTCCGCTCTCCACCTCGGCCACGACGGCGCCGTTGACCATCACCCGGTGACCCCTGAGCCAGAGGCCGGCCGCGATCATCTCGCCGGCGACGCCGATCTGCTCGAGCACCTCGAGCGAGCGCGGCGACACGCCGAGCGCGCGGCAATAGGGCGACGGAGTGGCCAGACGGTCGACGATCCGGCAGGCGACGCCGTGGCGGATCAACTCGAGGGCCATGGTGAGACCGACCGGCCCGGCCCCCACCACCAGCACGTCCGCCATCGCTTCGCTCCTCGACCAATCGGCCATCGCGGCGACAGAGTTTCACGCCGAGGCGTAGATGACCAGGGTCCGGGCCGTGCTGCGCGCCACCGGACGGTGGCGCCCGCGCTTGTCGTCGGACCTTGCATGTGGTTTACCGCGCGCGCACCGCACTGACCTCTGGAGTCTCCATGCGCGCCCTTGCTCTCGCCACCACGGCCCTGGCCGTGCTCGCCTTCGCCATGCCGTCGAGCGCGCAGACCACCGATCCGGTGGTGGCCGTGGTCAATGGAGCCCAGATCAAGAAGAGCGACGTCGAGGCGGTTTACCAGACATTGCCCGAGCAGTATCGGCAGATGCCGCTGGAGCAGATCTTCGATCCCCTGGTCGATCAGGTCGTGACCAGCACGCTCCTGCTGGCCAAGGCCAATGAGGAGAAGCTGGCGGACAATCCCGAGGTGGAGGCGCAGCTCCAACGCGCGCACGACAACGCGCTCCGTGATGCGGTCGTGAAGCAGGCCATCGACCAGGGCGCCACCGAGGATAAGCTCAAGGCCGCCTACGAGGGGATGAAGTCCCAGCCCGGCTTCGCATTCGAGGAGACCCGCGCCGCGCACATCCTGGTCGCGGACGAGGCGACGGCACTCGACATCATCAAGCAGCTGCAGGGCGGGGCCGACTTCGCGACGCTCGCCAAGGAGAAGTCGACCGATCCGTCGGCGAAGACCAACGCCGGCGATCTCGGCTATTTCCGCCGCGAGGCCATGGTGCCCGAATTCTCCGAGGCCGCCTTCACGATCGCACCCGGCACGGTGGGCGACAAGCCGGTCAAGTCGCAGTTCGGCTGGCATGTGATCAAGGTCGAGGATCGCCGCCAGACCGTGCCGACCTTCGAGGAGAAGGAGCCTGAGCTGCGCGAGCAGGTCTCGCGCGAGATCGTGAACGCGCTGCTCGCGGACGTCCGCAAGGGCGCAACGATCGAGCTGTTCACGATCGACGGCGCCCCCAAGGCGCAGTAGCCGGCGGGATCGGTCGATGGCGAAGATCGATCACCGGTCGCCCTTGGCCCCGGCGCGGTTTCCTGATCTGCCGCCCGTGACCGGCGCTCGCTTCGCGACGCTGGCCGCGGGCATCCGCTACCGGGACCGCGACGACCTCCTGCTGATCGAGCTAGCACCGGGCAGCACGGTCGCCGGGGTGTTCACCCGCTCGACCACGGCCGGGCATCCGGTCGTCTGGGGTCGCCAGATCCTGCCGGCCGGGCGCGCTCGGGCGGTGATCGTCAATTCCGGCAATGCCAACGTCTTCCGCGGCGCGGAAGGAGATGCGGCCGTGCAGGCCGAGGCGCAGTCGGTGGCTGCGGCCCTGGGCTGCCGTCCGGACGAGGTGTTCGCGGCCTCGACCGGCGTGATCGGCGAGCGGCTGCCGGTGGAGCGGATCACGGCGCGGGTGGACGATCTCGTCGCCGGGCTGCGCGCCGACGGCATCGCCGCGGCGGCGCGTGCGATCATGACCACCGACACCTTCCCCAAGGGTGCCCATGCGAGCTGCACCATCGACGGCGCGCTCGTCACGATCGCCGGCATCGCCAAGGGCTCGGGCATGATCGCGCCCGACATGGCGACGATGCTCGCCTTCGTCGTGACCGACGCGACGGTGCCGGCGCCGATCCTGCAGACCCTGTTGAGCGAGGCCACCGACGCCTCGTTCAACGCGATCACGGTCGACAGCGACAGCTCGACATCGGACACGCTCCTGCTGTTCGCGACCGGTGCGGCCGGCAATGCGGTCCCGGCCGGTCACGACGATCCGCGGCTCGCCGGCTTCCGTGAGGCACTCAACACCGTGCTCCTGGATCTCGCCCATCAGGTCGTGCGGGATGGGGAAGGGGCGCAGAAGTTTATCGCTGTGACGGTCGATGGTGCGGTCGACGCATCGTCCGCCCGGCGGATCGGCCTCGCCATTGCCAACTCGCCCCTGGTCAAGACCGCGATCGCGGGCGGCGACGCGAACTGGGGCCGGGTGATCATGGCGGTCGGCAAGTCCGGCGAGCCCGTCGAGATGGCGCGGCTCGGCGTCGCCTTCGGCGGCCACGACGTCGCCCGCGACGGGTCGGCCGTGCTCGATCTCGACGAGGCGCCCGTCGCGGCGCATCTCGCCGGCAGCGAGATCGCGATTCGGGTCGTCGTCGGCGACGGCCCGGGCTCGGCCACGGTGTGGACCTGCGATCTCACCCACGGCTATATCGACATCAATGCCGACTACCGGTCCTGAGCCGGGACCGGTCAGGCTCGTCCTCGTCGCCGCCTGCGCTCTGGTCGACGTCGACGGCCGGGTGCTCGTGGCTCGGCGCCCGCCCGGCAAGGCGATGTCGGGCCTGTGGGAATTCCCGGGCGGCAAGGTCGCGACCGGCGAGACGCCCGAGACGGCGCTGATCCGGGAGCTCCGCGAGGAGCTGGGCATCGACACCGAGGCGAGTTGCCTCGCGCCCTTGACCTTCGCCTCGCATGCCTATGACGGCTTTCATCTGCTGATGCCGCTCTATGTCTGTCGGGTCTGGCGAGGCGAGCCGGAGGCCCGCGAGGGCCAAGCCTTGCGCTGGCTCCATCCCCGCGCTCTGCGCGAGCTGCCGATGCCGCCAGCCGACCTGCCGTTGATACCTGTTCTGGAGGAGCTGCTGTAGACCTGAAGTAGATTGAAGCCGATCTAAACTGTAAGCTGGAACTATTCTTTCTGAAGGCAGCGCACATAGCATTTTGTGTGTGCCTGTTCCCTGCCTAAGAGACTGACGGTCGGCTCATCACTGTTGGATCGTTGGTATGGCTCACTCCGTTCGCTTCGCCGCGCTTCTTGCCGTGGCCGTCCCGATCGCTCCCGTGGCCGCCGCCGATGGCCCGGCGGCGGTGCTCGGCAACTATGCCGACATCGCGCAGGCGATGTATGGGGATGCTCTGGTCCGGGCCGAGAAGCTGGACCAGGCGGTGGGTGCACTGCTGCAGTCGCCCGACGAGGCGACGCTGGCCGCGGCGCGCGAGGCCTGGCTGGCCGCACGCGAGCCCTATCAGCAGACCGAGGTCTATCGCTTCGGCAACCCGCTCGTGGACGAGTGGGAGGGCAAGGTGAACGCGTGGCCGCTCGATGAGGGCCTGATCGACTACGTCCTGGTCGAGTCCTACGGCGACAGCAGCGACGAGAACGCGTTCTACGTCGCCAACGTCGTGGCCAATCCCAAGCTGACCGTGGGGGGGAAGGAGATCGACGCGAGCACGATCGGCCCGGACCTGCTGGCCGAGCTCCACGAGATTGACGAGGTCGAGGCCAATGTCAGCCGCGGCTATCATGCGATCGAGTTCCTGATATGGGGCCAGGACCTCAACGGCACTGGTCCGGGCAAGGGCGCGCGCCCGGCGACCGACTACGCCAAGGGCGACGCCTGCACCGGGGGCAATTGCGACCGGCGCGGCGCCTATCTCGCGGCGGCG
>JBGAKU010000028.1:0-31406 GCA_044224255.1 Geminicoccaceae bacterium | reverse complement strand
GTCGAAGATCGCGCGGGACATCACCGAGCGCCGGCAGGCGCAACGGCAGCAGAACCTGCTGCTGCGAGAAATGAACCATCGCACCAAGAATCTGTTCGCCCTGGCGAGCGGTGTGGTGACATTGAGCACGGGCTCGGCGCGAACGCCCGACGAATTGGCCAGGTCGGTGCGGGGAAGGCTGACCGCGCTCGCGAAGGCCCATGAACTGACGCTGCCGGACCTTACGGGCGGAGCAACGACGGTCAGTCGGGCAACCACCTTGCATGCCCTGCTCCGCGTGGTCCTCTCGCCGTATGTCGATCTGGCAGCCGGTCAAGGAGAGCGCCTCGTCATCTGTGGGCCCGACGTGGCGATTGGCGGCAACGCCGTCACGGGAGTGGCGCTTCTGCTGCATGAGCTCGCGACCAACGCGACCAAATTCGGCGCGCTGTCGACGCCAGAGGGCCGCATCGAAGTCGATGGCGTCGTGGCTGACGACAAGCTCCGCCTCACCTGGAAGGAGCGGGGCGGGCCGCCCCCCGACGGGCCGGCGCAAAGCGAGGGCTTTGGCAGCGTGCTCGCCAGAAATGTCGTCGAAAGACAGTTCTGCGGACAAATTTCGCGAACCTGGGAAGCCGACGGTCTCACCGTGCACCTGACGCTCCCGATGGCGGGCTTGGCCGCCTGATCGGCGAGGTCGGGCTCCACCCCTCCGCCCGGCCCAGACCAGCTGGAACCCCCGCCAATGCGTGTCGCGCTCGTCGACAAACATCGCGCTGAGCCCAGCGAACTCGGTCGCGGCCTCCACCCGGCCCTCGAGTTGCACCCGCTCGACGAAGTGGCCCCGCCAGCCCACAGCGGGCGACTACACTGCCGGCCGGCGTGTCGTACCCGCGTGGCTCGAACAAGCTTCTCGCTCATGGTCTCACCCACGAGGAGGCGCCCCCCGCCACTGACCGCACCGGGCAGCCGCAGCTATGCCCGTCGACGCCGAAGAAGGTCTTGCGGATCGGCTCCGCCATCACCCATACCCGGTTATGCCTTCTCCGAGATCGTCGCCTGGAACACCTCGCGCAGCCAACGCCCCTCGCGGCGAACCCAGACCTGCGTGAAGCGCAGCACGAGATGCTGCCGCGCGCCCGCCTGCGGATCGCCAACGGCCTCGACGTCATTGATACCGGTGACGATGGCCATCTCGCCGATCAGCCGCAACGCCATCTCGCGAAAGCCGATCTGCGTCGATCGGCCAGCGCGGCGACCGGCATAGGCCAGCCAGGAAGCACGATCATGGAAATCGCCATAGGCATCAATGTGCGTGTAGGTCGGCGACAGGAGCTCATCGAGAACTGCTAGCTCGCCAGTGGCCCACGCTTCGCCGAAGCGTCGAATCGCCAGATCCAGCTGGGCTAAGGCCGCACTTGCCTCGCTTGTCATGCCCGCCTAAGTAAATCATGCGCCACAGCCAGCCATGATGACACGATACTGGCACGATATGCACCCGTTCGATAGCATTTTATTGACTCTTCGACCCCGCGGCGGCGCTTGAACTCGGCCAAGAGGTCCTCGACGATATCGACCCCGCGGCGGCGCTTGAACTCGGCCAAGAGGTCCTCGACCGTCTTGGCCGCCGGCGACGTCGAGGCCGATCCTGCCCTCGTGCAGCATCAAGAGCCGGTCGCCGAGCGCCAGCGCCTGGTGCATCGAGTGCGTGACCATCAGCGTGGTCAGGCCCAGCTCGCGCACCAGCAGCGTGGTCAGGCCGAGCACGAACTCCGCCGTGCGCGGGTCGAGGGCCGCCGTGTGCTCGTCGAGCAGCAGGATCTTGGAGGGTGCCATGGTCGCCATCAAGAGCGCCACCGCCTGCCGCTGCCCCCCGACAGCAGGCCCATCCGGTCGCCGAGCTGACCCTAGCCCGAGCCCGAGCGAACCCAGCCGCTGGCGCCAGCGCCCACGTGCGACAGCGGTCACCGCGCGACCAAGCCCACGCGCCCGGCCGCGCGCCTCGGCCAGCGCCAGGTTCTCCTCGATCGTCAGGTCGCCGCAGGTGCCGCCCAGCGGGTCCTGGAACACGCGCGCCAGCAGCCGGGCCCGATCCGCTGCCCTGCGCGGTGACATCCGCGCCATCGATAGTGATCCGCCCGGCCGTGGCCCGGGCGGTCCCGGCCAGCACGTTGAGCAGGGTCGACTTGCCCGCACCGTTGCTGCCGATCACGGTGACGAACCGACCCTCGGGAATCGCGAGATCGACGCCGCGCAGGGCGCGCGTCTCCAGGACCGAGCCCGGATGGAAGGTGACCTCGACACCCTTCAGCTCGATCATCGCGCCGGCGCCCGCCGCGCCAGCAGCCTCGCCCGGGTCGCGGGCAGGATCAGTGCGATCCCGACCAGCACCGCAGTCACCAGGTTGAGGTCGGAGGCCTCGAGCCCCAGGAAATCCGCCTCCAGCGCCAGCGCCACCACGATCCGGTAGAACACCGAGCCCAGGAGGCAGCCGACCACGGCGGCGGCCACGCCCGCGCGCGGCACCAGCGTCTCGCCGATGATCACGGCGGCCAGACCGACCACGATCGTGCCGGTCCCGAGCGTCACGTCGGCAAATCCGTTCACCTGCGCGAACAACGCGCCCGCCAGCCCGACGAGGCCGTTGCTGAGCGCCATGCCGAGGCAGGTCACCGCACCGACCCGGATGCCCTGCGCCTCGGCCATGCGCGGGTTGACGCCGGTCGCGCGCATGGCGAGGCCGATCTCGCTGCCGAGGAAGCGCACGAGCAGGGCAGCGACCAGCGCTACCACGATCAGCAGCAAGAGCGGCCGCAACCACAGGGACGGCAACCCCAGGCCCTCGAACGGCGTCAGCACCGTCGCATCGCCGAGCAGTGCCACGTTGGGCCGGCCCATGACCCGGATGTTGATCGAGTAGAGCGCGATCATGGTCAGGATGCTGGCGAGCAGATGCAGGATCCTGAACCGCACATTGAGCAGCGCGGTCACCAGCCCGGCGAGCGCCCCCGCCGCGATCGCCAGCACCGTACCGAGCCAGGGCCCCAATCCGCCGGTAATCGCCGCCGCCACCACTGCCGCCCCGAGCGGGAAGCTGCCGTCGACCGTGAGGTCGGGGAAGTTGAGCACCCGGAACGAGAGATAAACCCCGATCGCAACCAGCCCATAGATCAGGCCGAGCTCGACCGCCCCGAGGAAGGCGACGGTGCTCAACGCCGCACCCCTACCCCGACCCAGGCAGCGCCACCTTCAGCCTCCCTCTCCCGCAAAGCGGAGGAGGGTCGGGTTGGGTGAGGGCTCCTCACCGCACCACGGTCTTCGCCCGCGCCACCAGCGCCTCGGGCAAGGTCACGCCCATCGCCTCGGCCGCCTTTGGATTGACCGCGAGCTCGGTGATCTCGACGCCCTCGACCGGGATGTCGCCAGGCTTCTCCCCCTTGAGTACGCGCACCACGATCTTGCCGGTCTGGCGGCCCACATCGCCATAGTTGAAGCCGAGCGCGGCGATCGCCCCGCGCGGCACCGAATCGGTGTCGCCCGCGATCACCGGCAGCTTGTTCTGCTGACCCACCTGCACGATCGCCTCGAGTGCGGTCACCACGGTGTTGTCGGTCGGGACATAGATCGCCTCGACCTGGCCGACCAAGCTCTGCGCCGCCGGCAAGACGTCGGAGGATTTGGGCGCCGGCGCCTCCTCGATCGCGATCCCGCGCGCCGGCGCCTCGGCTTTGAGCAGCTCCAGCAGGGTGAGCGAGTTAGCCTCGCCGGGATTGTAGATCACGCCCAGCTTCTTCACGCCCGGCACGATCTCCTTGACCAGGTCGAGATGCTTGCCGATCGGGGACAGGTCCGACATGCCGGTGACGTTGCCGCCTGGATGCTTGGCATCGGCGACCAGCTTGGCCCCCACCGGATCGGTCACCGCGGTGAACACCACCGGGATGTCCCTGGTCGCCCCCACCACCGCCTGTGCCGAGGGGGTCGAGATCGGCACGATCACCGCCGGCGCCTCACCCACGAGCTTACGCGCGATCTGCGCCGCCGTCGCCGGGTTGCCTTGGGCGCTCTCGTAGACGAAGGTGATCGTCTGTCCGTCGACGAAGCCCTCCGCGGCCAGCGCCTCCTTGATCCCGTCGCGCGCAGCGTCCAAGGCGGGATGCTCGACGATCGCGGTCACCGCGACCAGGGGCCTGTCCTGAGCCATGCCCGGCCCGGCCAGCGCGGTGGCGGCGAGCAGGGCCAGTGCGACCCGACGAGCGACGAGCATGGCGCGGCCTCCCCGTAGGCGTGCGGCGGTGCGGTGGCTTAGGCTGTGCCGCACGCGGCCGCAAGCACCGCCCTACCTAACCACGATGTCCGCCCGCGCCACCAGCGCCTCCGGCAGCGTCACGCCCATGGCCTCGGCAGCTGCGGGATTGACCGCGAGCTCGAGGGTCTGGGCCTGCTCGACCGGGATGTCGCCCGGCCTCTCGCCCCTGAGCACCCGAGCGACCATCCTGCCCGTCTGCCGCCCCACGTCGGTGTAGTTGAATCCCACGGCCGCGATCGCCCCGCGCGGCACCGAATCGATGTCGCCGGCGATCACCGGCAGCTTGTTCTGCCGCCCGACCTGGACGAGTGCCTCGAAGGCGGACACCACGGTGTTGTCGGTCGGCACGTAAACCGCGTCGACCCGGCCGACCAAACTCTGCGCCGCCGCCTGAACGTCGGATGATTTGCTCGCCGGCGCCTCCACGATCGCGATACCCCGCACCGGCGCCTCGGCCTTGAGCATTCCGACCAGGGTTCGCGAATTGACCTCGCCGGGATTGTGGATCACGCCTAGCCTTTTCAGGCTCGGCAGGATCTCCTGGACCAGGTCGAGATGCTTGCCGATCGGCGACATGTTGGACATGCCCGTCACATTGCCGCCGGGATGCTCGCGATTCGTGACCAGCTTGGCGCCAACCGGATCGGTCACCGAGCTGAACACGACCGGAATGTCCCGGGTCGCCGCCACGACGGCCTGGGCCGAGGGCGTCGAGATCGGCACGATCACCGCCGGCCCCTCGCCCACGAACCGGCGTGCGATCTGCACCGCCGTGGCCGGGCTGCCCTGCGCGCTCTCATAGACGAAGGTGATGGTCTTCCCGTCGACGAAGCCTTCCGCGGCCAGCGCCTCCTTGACGCCGTCCCGGGTCGCGTCCAGTGCCGGATGCTCGACGATCGCGGTCACCGCGACCAGCGGCTGGTCCTGGGCCGAAGCCGGCCCCGCGAGCACGATGGCGGCAACAGCGGCGAGGGTGGCGCGGCGCGCAACGAGCATGGAGCGGCATCCCCCTTGGCGTGCGACGGTGCGGAGGCTTAGGCTGCGCCGCACTTGCCCGCAAGGACCCCGCATGCCGACCATCCGCTTCGATCGCAAGCCGCCCGGCATCGACGCCGTCGAGTGGTACCAGGACACGACCGGGGCCTTCACCGCCGGCTATTGGACCCACGAGGGCGGCATCATCGAGTGTGACTACACCGAGCACGAGTTCTGCCTGCTGCTCGCCGGCAAGGTCCGCCTCACCGACCAGGACGGCCACGTCGATACCTACGGCATGGGCGACGGCTTCGTCATCCCGATGGGCTTCAAGGGCACCTGGGAGACGCTGAAGCCGGTCAGAAAATGGTACGTGATCTGGCAGCCCAAATAGGGATGGCTGAACGCCCGGTCGACGCTCGCGTCTGACCCCACGTGCCGGCTTCTGCGGCGCAGGTCGCGCCGGCGAATCCGCGGCAGCCAGGACGTTCGCGACCCGACGCCGCGACGTGGAAGGGCCAAGCCGGCTCGCTCATCTGTTAGGTGATCCCCGTCTCGACCACTGCTGCGGAATCGCCTGCGACAATTTCGACCGCTGCTGACCTGCGGCACAACGAGCCGGCGAGCCGGCGCTCGCCGTCGGCGGCACCTGTTCTCGATGGTCGATGAGCATGGGATCGGGATCAACTATTGCTTATGGCACACATACCAGAATGCATATTCTAACCGGAGCGGAGTTAATTCGAAGTAGTCTTTGCTCATAAAACTGTCCGCAAAAAAAATGCTGCATCCGATTATTTTTGAGTTATCATAACCCATCCATGTGTACGGTATGCCGACACAAGATCGGTCGGACGATTGCACATGGGCATTGATCACAGATCAAGCACGGAGACGAAGGGATGCACGCCATAAAATTCGCCGCGATGGTCCTGGCCGTGGCCGTTCCGGCCTCGCTCGCGGCCGAGCGGGTTGCCGCCCAGTCGTATGACTATCCCGTCTGCTATCGGAACAAGGATAAGTACGACGATACCACCCGCATCGTTCTCAATGTCAAGTTTCACTCCCGGCTGACCGGCAGGCAGGCCGTCTACGAGGCGGACGGCAAGCACTCGTTCATCGAGTATGGGAAGAACCGGATGGCCGTGTTCGACGGCGCCGTGGTGACATCGCGCGGCTCGTCGTATCAACCGAAGGGCGCCCATCTGGGCGGCGAGTCCTATTGGGTGCGCGGCGCCTATCCGCCCGCGCCACAGGGTGGTCCACGCAACCCGATCGAGTGGGACTGCACCTCGGCAGACTACAGCTCGACGCCGGATGTCTGGTATTGTACGATCTCATTTGATGGCAAGAACATACCCTACAATCTCGAGCGTCTCAGCTATCCGGACAAGCTCTGCGACGTGTTCCAGGATACCTACGAATATCCGCCGTACTAATAGGCAAGCTGGCAGATGATTCGGGCCGGGCTCGCCCCTGGCGGGCCCGGTACCTCATCGGCGGCAGCATCCGGGACCGCGGTCCTCGGCCCCATTGGCGCGCTCCATCCATTTCGACGACCGGGAGGCTTCGGCCCTGGCGCCCGGCTCGGCCCTGGCTCCAGAGCTTCAGGATGCCCGGAGCGACGAGCGGCTGCGATCGGCGCGAGCGGAGCTTGGCGCGGTGAGGTCAGGCGTTCGAGTCGATCAGCGGGAACCAAGCGGCCGAGTCGCGCGGCACGAGCCCGATCAGCCGCGGATCGTCGGCTACCTCGACCGCCCGCCGATAAGGCCGAAACCCGGAGCGGATGTAGAAGGCAAGGGCGCCGGGATGGTCAAGCGAGCAAGTGTGCACCCGGATCCGGCGAGGGCGATGCGCCCAGGCGTGCCGCAGCGCCTGATCCATCAGCCAGCGGCCGGCACCCTGCCCCTGCACTGCCGCGGTGACGCCGAAATAGGCGAGCTCGATGTCGGGCGGCTCGCGACGGTCGAGCTCGAGCAGCCCTTCGTCCTGGCCATCCTGCATCAGTGCGTAGACCTCGACCATGGGGTGGCGGATGGTGGCCAGCACCTCGTCGTCCGACAGTGCCAGTCGTCCGAACCAGAGCCAGTCCGTGCCGATGCGCCGGAACAGGCCGCGGTACCAGTCAAGATCCGGCTCCGCGACGCGGCGCAGGGCTAGACCAGCCAGTTCCGGCACCGGCCGAACCGGGGGCGGCTCGATCATCTCGAGATAGGTCACGAGTGCCGCGATCTTGCCGGGTGGCAGGTCGTAGTAACCGTTGCGGTCGAGCTGCATGCAGCTTTCCATGATTGGGTAACGGGGCCGGGCAAGCAAGGGAACGGTTCCGTCGATCCGCCCGTTCAGCGACAGTGGCATAGCCGGAGATGAGGATGAAGCGGCGACAGCTCGGACGCCAGGGCCTCGAGGTCTCGGCGATCGGCCTTGGCTGTATGGGGATGTCGGACTTCTATGGCGGGCGCGACGAGACGGAGGCCGAGGCCACGATTCACCGCGCGCTCGACCTCGGCTGTACCTTCCTGGACACGGCCGACATGTACGGCGTCGGCCGTAACGAGGAATTGGTCGGGCGCGCGATCAGAGGTCGGCGCGACCAGGTCATGCTCGCGACGAAGTTCGGCAATGTCCGATCACCCGATGGCACGCCACTCGGCATCAACGGCCGCCCCGACTATGTTCGCTCGGCCTGCGAGGCAAGCCTGCGCCGGCTCGGCGTCGAGGTGATCGACCTCTACTACCAGCACCGGGTGGACCCGGAGACCCCGATCGAGGAGACGGTGGGTGCCATGGCCGACCTCGTCCGCCAGGGCAAGGTGCGCTTTTTGGGATTGTCCGAGGCGGCTCCGGCCACCATCCGGCGTGCCCATGCCGTGCACCCGATCAGCGCGCTGCAGACCGAATACTCACTCTGGAGCCGAGACCCGGAGGATGTGATTTTGCCGACCGTGCGCGAGCTCGGCATCGGCTTCGTCGCCTACAGCCCGTTGGGGCGTGGCTTCCTGACGGGGCAGATCCGCTCGCCCGGGGATCTCGACCCCGACGACTGGCGGCGCAACTCGCCGCGATTCCAGGGCGCGAACTTTCAGCAGAACCTTGAGCTGGTGACACGGATCGAGGCGATGGCCGCGCGCAAGGGGTGCACGGCCGGACAACTGGCCCTCGCCTGGGAGCTGGCGCGTGGCGACGACATCGTGCCGATACCAGGTACCAAGCGCCGTTCCTACCTGGAGAAGAATCTCGCCGCCGAAGCCGTGATGCTCACGTTTGGCGACCTCGCCGAGATCGACGAAGCCCTGCCTCCGGGCTCGGCGGCAGGTGATCGCTATCCCGAGCCGGGCATGCGCTCCGTCGGGCGATAAACGCCGATACTCAAGGCTCCGATCGGCGATCCTGCGGGCGGTCACGCTCGTAGTGACGCTCAATACTGCCCATCGCCGAAAGCCACGGCTCCCGGCGGATGACCCAGAGCTCATAGCTTGGGACGAACAAGCCTATCTCATCGAACGATCCCAGATGCAGCTCCACTTCGTCCGAGCCCTCGGCACGACCGTAGACCGGCGAGCCACAGCTTCGACAGAACCTGCGACCAGCGAACACGCCCGGCTCGTCGCCGCTGAATGTGACCTTGTCCGCCGGGAAGATGACGAAGGCCCCGAACGGCGCCCCGCCTTGCTTGCGACAGTCGAGACAGTGGCAAAGGCCGACCCGGTACGGCTCGCCTTCGACGACGAAACGGATCGCACCGCACAGACAGCCACCGGAGGCGGTCGAATGATCGGTCATGGCTGCTCCTTGTCGTGGTGGTCAGCTCAACCGACGACGGTATCGCTCGGCTCCAAGCTCAGGCCGGCTCGACGGCACCCCCGCCCTCGGCCCAGTCCTTGAACCCGCCAAGATTGCGCACGTCACGATAGCCGAGATCCTGGAGCGCCTTGCCCGCCAGCGCAGAGCGGCCACCGGAGGCGCAATAGACGATCACAGTCCGATCGGGGCTGAAGTCGGGATCGTGGTAGGGCGAGGCGGGGTCGGCGCGGAACTCGAGCATGCCGCGGGAGACATGTTTCGCACCCTTGACCTTGCCGGCAGCCTGCAGCTCCGGCGCATCGCGCACATCGACAACCAAAGCGCCACCCCGCATCAGGGCATCGGCATCCTCGCGGCTAACCCGCGGAACCGCTGCATTGGCTGCAGCAAGCATGTCCTTGACGGTCGTCGACATTGCACCCTCCCCTCGGGATTCAGCCATGCCGACATCGTCGGGCCGTCCGCTTGGCTGGTCAACCGATGCCGCACCTCGCTCTTGCCTGCGTTCGGCACGCGCGATCAGCGGATCGAACCAGAACCGATGCAGCGCGGGGCCGATCAGGCTGTGCAACCAGCGCAGGACCGTCATCGAGGCGCCCGGCGTGATCACGGCATGGCGCCGCGCGATGCCACGCATGATGGCGTCCGCCACCTGCTCGGCCGTCATCAGGCCGCCGGCACCGGCGAGTTGGCTGGCGATCGCCGGCCTGGTGCGCCGCTCCTCGCGAAAGCCCGGCGTGTCGGTATCGGGAGGATAAACCACGGAGACGCCGATGTTCCCGCCCGAGAATTCGCTGCGCAGCGCCTCCGCTAGGCCGCGGACCGCGAACTTGGAGGGAGCATAGGAGGTATGGCCGTAAAGACCGATCAGGGCGGCACCGGAGGCGACGAGCACGATATGCCCGCCGCGTGGTCGCATCGCCAGCAGAGCAGCGCGGACCAGATGCAGGGCGCCGAGATAGTTGACCTCCATGCTGTGCCGGAACGCGTCTGGGGGCTGCTCGTCGAAGCGGCCCGGGACCACGATGCCCGCGCAAGCGACGACGAGGCCGGGCGAGCCGAGGCGAGCCGAGGCGGCCGCAACCGCCGCGGCGACTGCCGCCTCGTCGGCGACGTCGGCCGAGACGCTGTCAACAGCCCGGCCGTGAGGCGCGACGGCCGCCCGGGCGGCCGCCAACCTCGACCGGTCGCGGGCGATGAGCGTCAGGTCCCAGCCCGCCTCGGCCAGTCGGTGGGCCAGCGCCAACCCTATGCCGCTGGACCCGCCGCTGATCAGCGCGTGCCCGGCACGCTCACCCGGCAACAGCGCGTCGCCGCCGCCTCACGAGCAGCGTCACCGCAGCCATGAGTACCAGGGCGAGCGCCAGCCAGCCGGACGCAGCCGCCAGGCTCGCATCGCGCACCGCGTCGACGACCCCCCAGCGTTCGGCGATGGTCTCGGTCCACTCCGGGCCAATCAGGCGATACAGCGCCCGAACGGGCAGGAACAGGGCCTGGTAGACAACGTCCTGGCTCGCCGGCGACAGGATGCCGTCCAGGAACCAGTCGCTGTGGGCAGAAGCGGCCACGCCGTCGACCAGGATGGTGCCGCCCAGGGTGAGCGGATTGTAGAGACCCGGGCGCGCCTCGGTGGCGATGGCCGTCACGGGCGCGCTGGCGGTGGTGCCATCGGCGCTCTCGTACCAGACCACGTCCCCAATGCCGACCTCTTCCGCGGCCTTCACCACCCGGTCGTCCCAGGTCGCGGCAGCATCGGACGCCACGGGGATGAAGTGGCGCGGCGACAGGGCGAGCTCGCGGCCGGAGGCGAGCGTCAGGCGGATGTACTGGTTGGTCGAGACGGCATCCTTGTGCGTGAACAGGTAGACCTCGTCGAACCCGCGCGTGCCGTCGGGGCGCACGACCGCGACGCGGTCGCCGATGCGCAGCTCATCCATGCGCCGCATCGTGCCGTCCGCCATGGCGACGGTGGCCTCGGCGGGAAAGCAGCTCAGGCTCGGCTCGCAGTAGGGCTCGCAATCCCCGTCCTCGTCACAGGACTGGGCGCAGATCGGGGTGCTGCCGCCACAACAGACATAAGCTCCCGGTATGGTACCCTCGCAGAAGGTGGTTCCCGGGGAGCAGAACTGCGAGGCTCCCGTCTTGATCGGACCGGTATGCGCTTCCAATCCAAGATAGAGATCGTAGGCAGCAACACAGGTCTGCAGATCGAATTCAGTGAGGTCGAGCCTGCGCCCTGCCGCCCTCTCCAGTCGGTCGAGGACATGCTCGGTCGAGAGATTGAAGTATTGCTGACCCGGCTTGCGGGCGATATTGCGCAGAACCCTGTGCACTTCCTCATTGTTGCCGACCCGGCGCACCTCGGCCAGGCATTTCTGGATCGACGCCTGGACCTTGCCGATCGTGCCATTCAGCAGGCGGTCCAGATCGCCCGCGCGGCTGGCCTGCCGTTCTAGCTGCTGCATCGTCGTTGCGATCTCGGCAGAACTCTGTGCCTTGGCCGAGATCGGTGCCATCGCAACGGCGATGCCCGCCATGACGGCTGCGACCAGCCATCTCCGCCCCGCTGTCAGGCGATAGCGCGTGGCCGTATTGTCGGTGCGTTCGGACATGCGTTCCTCCCTGCGGCATCTCGCCACTGTTCGCCAAAATCCGGCGACAGGGAAGGGAAATATTATCCTTCGGGACGGCACGGCCGGCCCCGATGTCGGGCTAATCCGGCAGCTCGATCACCAGCCCGTCATGCGCGGGCAGCACGCCGGGCGGGAGCTTGCTGCACCAGTCGGTGTAGTCGACCTCGTGGTTCATGTGCGTGAGATAGGCCTGTCCGGGCTCGACCCGGTCGATCCAGGACAGGGCCTGGGCGAGATTGGCGTGGCTGGGATGGGGGCTCTCGCGCAGCGCATCCACGATCCAGACCTCGACGCCCTGGAGGATGCGGAAGACCTCGTCGTCCAGGTGGTCGGCGTCGGTGGAGTAGGCGAACCGGCCGATGCGGAAGCCCCAGGTCGTGCCGCGACCATGGCGTTGCGGGAATGGGACGATCTCGACCGGCCCGACCTTGAACGGACCATGGAAGACGTGCGGCGCGATCTCCGGACGCCACCAGCCATGCGTGCCATGGCCGCCGGCGAAGACATAGGGAAACCGCTCGCGGATGCGGTCGAACACGGCGGCATCGGCCCAGGCGGTTACCGGCGCCATGATCAGGTTGTTGATGGTGCGCAGATCATCGATGCCGTGGACGTGGTCGGCGTGCGCATGGGTGTAGAGCAGCGCGTCGATCTCGCCGATGCGGGCATCCAGACATTGCTGGCGAAGGTCCGGGCCGGTGTCGACCAGGATGCGTTGGCCCTGCGCCTCGATGTAGATCGAGCAGCGCCGCCGCTTGTTGCGCGGATCGGGCGAGCGACACACCGCGCAGTCGCAGCCGATCTGCGGCACGCCCGACGAGGTGCCGCAGCCAAGCACGGTCACGCGCATCCGGGGACCTTGGCGAATAGGCGGTGGAAGTTGGCGGTCGTGGCGGCCTCGATCTCGGCCACCGGCATGCCTCTGACCTCCGCCAAAGTCTTGGCCACATGCGCCGTATAGGCAGGCTCGTTGGTCTTCCCGCGCACCGGTACCGGGGCGAGGTAAGGGGCATCCGTCTCGAGGAGCAGGCTCGCGAGCGGCATGTCGCGCACGATGGCGCGGAGCTCCTCCGACTTCCTGAAGGTGAGGATGCCGCCGATCCCGAGGTGAAGGCCGATCGCGACGGCGCGCTCGCCCAGGCGGCGGCTCGAGCTGTAGCAGTGGATGACGCCCGTGAACGGCCCCTGCGCCATCTCCTGCTCGAGCAGCGCCATCGTGTCGTCGTCGGCGTCGCGCGTGTGCACGATGAGTGGCAGCCCCGTGGCCCGGGCGGCGCGGACGTGGGTGCGGAAGCTCGCGGCCTGCCGATCGCGCGGGCTGCGGTCGTAGAAATAGTCGAGACCGCTCTCGCCGATCGCGACGACCCGTGGGTGGGACGCCAGCTCAATCAGCGGAGCCGGATCGTCGAGCCCTTCCGCTCCGGCCTCGTGCGGATGGACGCCGACGGCGCAGAACACTTCCGGCCGGCGCTCGGCCAGGGCGATCCCAACCGGCCAGCCGGCTTGCCGGGCCGCGATGTGGACCATGATGCCCACGCCCGCGGCCTTCGCCCGGCCGACCACGCCGGCCTCATCCTCAGCCAGGCCCGGATAGTCGAGGTGGCAGTGGCTGTCGACGATCATGCCGCCTCGGGCACGACGTGACGCGGGAACACGCCCGAGGGCGCCGGTAGGGCGGTGCCGGGACGCAGCGCGGTCTCGAAGGCTGCAAAGTCGCGCTCGCTATCGGCGATCGCCAGCAGGTCGAGGAGCTTGCCCGACGAGCCCGGCATGTAGGGTTGGGTCAGCAGAGCCAGCCGGCGCACGGTCTCGGCGAGCACCCAGAGCACGGTCGCCATCCGCGCCGGGTCGGTCTTGCGCAAGGCCCACGGCGCCTGAGCGTCGACGTAGCGGTTGGCCGCGCCGCAGGCCTCCCAGATCAGCTCCAGGGCCCGATGCGAGGCGATCTCGGCCATGCAGGCACGCACTTTCGGCAGCAGCGCCGCGGCGGCACCCAACAACTCGCGGTCGGCGTCGAGCAGCGGTCCCGGCTCGGGCACGGCCCCACCGCAGTTCTTCGCGATCATCGACAGGACACGCTGGGCCAGATTGCCATAGTCGTTGGCGAGGTCATGGTTGATCCGTCGGACCATGGCCGCGTGGCTGAAGTCGCCGTCGCTGCCGAAGGCGATCTCGCGCAGCAGAAAGTAGCGGGTCTGATCGAGGCCATACTTCTCGATCAGCGCGAACGGGCTCACGACATTGCCGAGGGATTTGGACATCTTCTGCCCCTCGACCGTCCACCAGCCATGGGCGAAGACGTGCTGCGGCGGCTCGAGACCGGCGCTCATCAGAAAGGCCGGCCAGTAGACCGCATGGAAACGCAGGATGTCCTTGCCGACGACATGGAAGTCGGCGGGCCAGAACTGCCGATACAGCGGACCCTCGATGTCGGGGTAGCCTAGGGCGGAGACGTAGTTGGTGAGCGCGTCCAGCCAGACATACATGACGTGGGCCGGATCGCCCGGCACGGGAATACCCCAGGCGAACGTCGTGCGCGAGACCGAGAGGTCCTGGAGCCCGCCCCGCACGAAGCTGGTCACCTCGTTCATGCGGGTCGCGGGCAGGACGAAGTCCGGCCGGCGAGCGTAGAAGTCGAGCAGCCGATCCTGCCAGGCCGAGAGGCGGAAGAAGTAGGAAGGCTCCTCGACCCATTCCACCGGCGCGCCGGTCGGCGCCTTGCCATCGACCAGCTCGCTCTCGCCGTAGAAGGCCTCGTCGCGGACCGAGTACCAGCCGGCATACTTGCCGAGATAGATGTCGCCGCTGGCGACCAGCCGCTCCCAGAGGGCGCCGACGCCGCGCTTGTGCCGCTCCTCGGTGGTGCGGATGAAGTCGTCGTTGCTGCAGTCGATCGCGGCGGCAAGGTCGCGGAAATGCTGCGAGACCCGGTCGGTGAACGCCTGCGGCGCCAGTCCGGCGTCGCGCGCGGCCTTCTCGACCTTCTGGCCGTGCTCGTCGGTGCCGGTGAGGAAGCGGACCTCGCGGCCATCCAGGCGCATGAAGCGGGCGAGCGCATCGCAGGCCAGCGTGGTGTAGGCATGGCCGATATGCGGCTGGTCGTTGACGTAGTAGATCGGCGTCGTGACGTAGAACGCGCCGGACGCGGCCATGCCGGTCTCCAGGTCACTCAGGCGAGGGAGAGCTCGGGCTCCGGTGCTGCACCGCAGATCGCCTGAAGGACCTGCAGGAGCGCCTGGGCGGGGTCGAGATTGAGCCGCTCGACCTGCCCTGCCAGCGGCGCGAGCTTGTCCCACACCACCACCCACTGATCAAGGGCGAGCCCTTCCGCGAGCCTGACGAGGAGCGCGGCCTCGCCGGCAAACAGCTCATGCTCCGGTGCCTTGCCCACCTTGAGCGAGGCCGTACGCCGGAGCACCGTCGCCAGCAGGTCCGAAGCGGCGCGCGCACCCCTGCCCTCGCTGCCCTTCGCGAGCTCGCTGGCCAGCTCGAGGCGCGAAAGCATGGCCGATCGGGCGTCGACCAATTTCGGCAGCAGGGCGGCGTAGCGCTCGAGCCAGCCGCTTTCCTGCAGCTCGATCGCTCGACCGGGCGAGCCCTCCGCGATCTCGGCGAGGACGGAGCGCCGCTCGGCGGGCAGCTCGGGCGCCAGCTGCGCCAGCGCTGCCTCCAGGCTGGCAATACCGAGCGGCGCCAGCGGCAGCTGCATGCAGCGCGACAGGATGGTCCGTGGCAGGACGCCCGGCCGCTGGCAGACCAGCAGCAGGATGGTGTGCCGGGGAGGCTCCTCCAGCAGCTTCAGCAGGGCGTTGGCGCCGGCAGGGCCAAGCTCGTCGGCCGAATCGACGACCAACACCTTGTAGCCCGCCCGGGCGGCGGTCTCGTGCAGCGCCTCGTCGGCAGAGCGGACCTGCTCGACCACGATCTCCCGGTAGAGCCTGCCGGTCTTCGGATTCGGGATGCGCTCGAGCACCTTGAGGTCGGGATGCGCGCGGTTCGTGACCATGCGAAAGACAGGATGGGTCGGGTCGGAAGCGGCCTGCGCGTGCTCGCTGCCGGCCAGCAGCCGGCGCGCGAATCGGTAGGCGAGCGTCGCCTTGCCGACGCCTGCGGCGCCCCGCAGCAACCAGGCGTGGGCGAGGCGCCCGCCCTCCAAGGCGCGGACGAACGTCGCCTCGGCGCGCTCGTGGCCGAACAAATGGGGGTTGGCGCGCGGCTCCGTCATGGCTCGCCGAGACCCAGGCGTGCTAGCGTCGTCCGCCAGATCGCCGCGGCCACCTCACGCTCGGCACGCTCGGCGTCGATCACCGCGAAGCGGCCCGGCTCGCGCGCGGCGAGCAGCCGGAAGCCCTCGCGGACCCGCTCATGATATTCCGCGCCCTTGGCCTCGAACCGGGCGGCCCCGCCGCGGGCGGCACAGCGCGCGAGCCCCGCCGCAACCGGCAGGTCGAGCACCAGCGTGAGGTCGGGCCGGCACGAGCCCAGGAGCGGCGCCTGCAGCTTGTCCACGAGATCCAGGCCCAGCTCGCCCGCGAGACCCTGATAGACCCGGCTCGAATCGGCGAACCGGTCGCACAGGACCCACCGCCCCGCGGCGAGCGCCGGCAGAATGGCACGGTGCAGGTGATCCTCGCGGGCAGCGAGGAACAAATAGAGCTCGGCGAGCGGCCGCCAGCGCTCGGCCGGACCGTCCACGATCAGGCCGCGGATGGCTTCCGCGCCTTCGGTGCCCCCCGGCTCGCGAGTGACCAGGAGGTCGATGCCGCGCTCGCGCAGAGCATCGGCGAGAAGGCGAACCTGCGTGGACTTGCCCGCCCCCTCGCCTCCTTCGACGGTGATGAACCGCCCCTGGGCCATGAGTCCGCTCAAGTGGTCGGCGCGCCCCAGATCAGGTAGCCCAGGGCACTGGTCGCCCGGCCGAGCGCGCCGGCACGCGCCACGTCCTCGGCCGCCACGAGCGGCAGGACGACGGGCACCGCACCCGGGGCGGTGACCTCGACCTGACCGAGACCCTGACCCTTCGCGATCGGCGCGGCGACAGGGCTGGCATAGCTGAGCTTGACCACGAGCCCGCGACGCGCCTCGCGCGACAAAGTGAGCGCGGCCACCTTGTCCACGGTCAACGGCACGGTGGGTCCGACGCCGAGCCAGACCCCGGCCTGCGCGACAACCGCACCAGGCTCGAATACGCGGTATTCCTGAAACTCGCGAAAGCCGTACTCGAGCAACCGCTCGCCCTCCGTGCGCCGCTGCCCGGCCGATTCCAGGCCGGCCATCACGGCGATGATCCGGCGATCGTCGCGCTGTGCGGTAGCGACGAGCCCATAGCCGGATCCATTGGTGAAGCCGGTCTTCATGCCATCGACACCCGGCACTCCCGCCTGAAGGAGCGGGTTCCGGTTCGGCTGCTTGATGCCCGCATACTCATACTCGCGCTCGGCATAGAACCGGAAGTACTCGGGAAACTCGGAGATGATCCGCCGCGCCAGGGTCGAGAGGTCGCGGACGGTCATGAGATGGCTCGGCGCATCCAGGCCCGTGGCGTTCGCGAATGAGCTGCCGAAAAGCCCGAGCTCTGCCGCCTTCTCGTTCATCTGCCGGGCGAACTCTTCCTCCGAGCCGGCGATGGCCTCGGCCAGGGTGACGCAGGCGTCGTTGCCCGACTGGATGATGACGCCGCGGATCAGGTCCTCGACCCTCACGCGCTCGCCAACCTCCAGGAACATCTGCGAGCCGCCCATCTTCCAGGCCCGCGCGCTCACCAGCACCTCATCGTCGAGCTTCAGCCGGCCGCTCTTGAGCTGGTCGAAGACCACGTAGGCGGTCATCAGCTTGCTCATCGAGGCGGGCGGCATCCGCTCGTCGGCGTTCTTCTCGAACAGAACCGCACCGGTGCGGTAATCGATGATGATCGCGGCCCTGGCGGCGGTCTCGAACGCCCGAGCCCCGAATGCCGGAAGAAGCAACACGAGCAGCACGGCCAAAGGCAGGAACAGCCGGAAACGCATCGTTCACCCCGCTCGATCGGAGAGCCCGGGCTGGCTCAGCAACTCGCAGAAGCGACTCTGCCGGCCGCGGGCACCATGAACGCGTCGTGATAGCCTAGGGCGACCACCGCGCGCAGGAGCCGCGCCGCGGCCGCGGGGTCGTTGACGGGGCCGAGGCGCACGCGGACGACCGCACGGTCGCCTGCGAAAGCTGGCTCGACCCGCAGCGGGCCGAGTCCGTCGACGGTCGCCATGGCGGCTCGGACCTCGTCGGTCTCGCCATAGGCACCGATCTGGATCAGCTGCGGCCCGGTCAGTGGGCAGACATGTGCGGAGGCGAGCACCGGCCGAGGTGCTGCCGGTCTGGCCGGAAGCTCGAGCGCGGCAATCTGTACCTCCCGGCCGGCGGGCACCGTCAGCCGGGGTACCGATGCCGGAGCCACCGGCCGCACGGCATGGGCGACAACGGTCGGAGCGGGTGGTGTCCCGCGCGCATCGTCGGCGAGGGCCAGAAACTGCACCTCAACGCGCGCCAGCCCCTGATCCTCATAGCCCAGCTTGCGGGCCGCAGCCTGCGAGAGATCAATCAGACGGTCGCCGATGAATGGGCCCCGGTCGTTCACTCGGACGTCGATGCTGCGACCGTTCTCGAGATTGGTGACCCGCACGATGCTGGGCAACGGCAGGGTCGGGTGCGCGGCGGTGATCAGCTCCTTGTCGAAGACCTCGCCGTTCGCGGTCGGCAGGCCGTGGAAATCCGAGCCGTACCAGGATGCGGTACCGACCTTAGCGTAGCTCGGGTCATATTCGGGCCGGTAGAGGCGGCCCTTGATGCGGTAGGGGGCGCCGAGCTTGTAATAGCCTACCAGGGGCTGCCCGCTCGCCGTGGTCGACGGAGGCTTGTCGCTCGTGCCGCAGGCGGCGAGCAGTACCAGCTGGCAGGCCAGTGCCACACCCCATCGGACCCGGGCGAACAGCGTCATACGCAGTTCATATCATGGATGAAGAATGTCATCCATCCCGCAACGAGTCCGAGAGAAGCCCGACCGATACGCCGAAGTAGGTGGAGCGGTTCCAGGCCATCAGCACCCTGAAGTTGCCATAGACCAGATAGCTGGGCCCGTCGCCGCCATCCATGCGCAGCAGCGAGGCGGGCAACGCGACCGTGGGTAGCGGGCCGCCGTCCGGCAGCCGCACGCCGCGCTTGTCCCAGGTCGGCAGCGGCGCCTTGTGATCGAGGCCCTGCCGGCTCGGCGACAGGGTCGCCGGCGCCGCCACCTCGCGGCCCCAGCGATAGCGCGCGTCCCAGCCGGAGCGCGACAGGTAGTTGGCCATCGAGGCGAACACGTCCGGCAGAGAGCGCCAGATGTCGCGATGCCCATCACCGTCGAAGTCGACGGCATAGCCCAGATAGGTCGACGGCATGAACTGATTCTGGCCCATGGCACCGGCCCACGAGCCGAGCATCTCGCCGGGGTCGGCATAGCCGTGCTGCGCGATCTGGAGCGCGCTCATCAGCTCGCCGCGGAAGAACTTGGCGCGCCGACCCTCGTAGGCGAGCGTCGCCAAGGCGCCGAAGACCGAGTAGGTACCTTGGCGCTCGCCAAAGTTGGATTCCATGCCCCACAGCGCCACCATCACCGGTGCGGGAATGCCGTAGCGTGCCTCGACCCGCCCGAGGAGCGGCGCGTGCAGGGCGAGCAGCTCGCGGCCGCGCTCGATCCGCTCGGTGCTGACGACGCGGTCGCGATATTCGATGAAGGTCATCCGGCTCTCGGGCTGACGCCGGTCGGCCTCGATCACCTTGGGCAGCGGGCGGACGCCGGTCAGGGCCTGGTCGAGAACCGCCCGGGAAACGCCGCGCCGCCGGGCCTCCCTCCTGAGCTCCTCGACCCAGGCATCGAAGTCCGGCGGTGTCGCCGCGCGCACCGACGACCCGCCGCCAACGCCCAAGGCAAGGACGGCTAGCGCGGCACGCCGGTCACAGAGACCCATGGGTTGATGCTGCTCCCAAGGCTTCTCTCAGCCGATGCACGAATACTCCGCTTTGCCAGCAACCGAAAGGCGAAAATGTAGCGGCTGTCCGTGCGGCTGGTCAATAGATCAGCGTAAGATAGCGCACATCGCCGGCCTGCTCGATGCCCGTCGCGGGCATGGAGGCTGCCTGCTCCGACAGTTGTGGCGTCTCGGTCAGAACCGACAGCGGCGCGATTGCCGCGGAGCACTGCGCCGCCTCGGCCCGTGCCGATCCAGAGGCAGTCGAGCCGCCACAGGCAACGACGCGGACGACCACCGAGAGCGTCGCCCGTGACTGCCCGGCCGCCTCGGATTCCTGGTCGGCGGCAAGGAGAAGCATGGTGGCGGCGGCGACGACCGCGGCCGCGTGTCGGGATGGGTGCCCCATCGTTTCCTCCGCTCCGGTGCATGTCCGGATGGCGGAGGATAGCGTCCAGCGCGCGAGGCGAGGCGGCAGATCGCAGGCGAGCGCATCCGCCTATGTCGGCGTCAAAAGGCAAGGGTCACCTGCAAGCTGGCGATGTAGTCCCCCGCGGGCACACCCGATTGGGCGGGGATCTCCCCGTAAATGGTGAGGCGGCGCGCATCGTTCCCGTCGCTCGCCGCCGCCACCGGGGCCCCGAGCGACCCCCCATCGCCCCAGGGGACAGCGCGCGCGGCATCGGCGAACAGGCGATAGTCGAGGCGGCTGCCCCCCGGTCCGTCCATGCGCCGCGTCCCGCCACCACCGGCGCCGGAGATCGCGACCTCGAACCCCGCGGCGGTATCGCAACGCACGACGACCTCGCCGGTGCCGCGGCTGCTCTCGCGGGTGTCCACCGTGCCGAAGCTGACCGGCGCGAGCTCGACGCTGCACGCCGCCCGAGCGCTGACCGGCGCCAGCAGAACGACGGCGAGAAACAGGACCGTGCGCATCAGCGGCAATCGACCACTCCCAGATCGGCCAGGAACTCGTCGCTCGGGGCGGCGGGCACGGTGCAGCCGATGGTCCGGCCGTCCACCTCCGCCGTCAGTGTGACCGGTACTGGCCCGGCCCCGCGGACCTCGCTGAACCCGTCCCGCGCTACCCAGGCGGTCACGCGCCCGTCCGCGCTGCGCAGCCGTAGCCCGATCGGCAGCGGCTCGCCATCGGCGCCGCGGAGCGTGGCGGTCGCCTGCGCCACGCGCGCGAGCGGGAACTCGATCGTCATGCCGCTGCGGTCGTAGGGTACCGCCTCGACCTCTGCCGTCGTGATCTCGGCGTCCAGCGGCAGGTCGTGCACGTCCAGCCGCACCCGATTGCCCTCGTAGGGCCGCAGGCTGGGCAGGAGCAGCCGACCCGCGCTGTCGGTGCGACCCGCCATGCGGTTGTCGAGATAGACTCGCACGTCGGGAAAGCCCGGCAGGTTCACGAGGCCGAAGGCCCGATCTACGCGGCGCGACGCGGCGATCTTCCCGTCGATCAGGGCCAGGCTGCCATTGGCGCCGGCGCGGAACGCATTGTCGCCGTTGAATCGCTCCGCGGCGAGCTCGGCCGCGCCGACCGTCGTCTGGTAGCTCAGGCGCCCCTCGATGCCGTCGTCGCGCGTGCCGGTCTCGGCGGCGATCCGGTAGTCCAGGCCGAGATCGCTGGCGCCGCGCGTCTGCCGGAAGCTCGCCGCGGTGCCGTAGTCCCCGCCGCGCTTGAGGGCCTCCACGCTCGCCGAGCGCCGCTCGCCCAACGGGATCGTGTAGATGGCGGTGAGCGCCAATTCCTCGTCGGGGCGGAAGAGCTGCGCCGCCCGCAATGTCAGCGAGCCCGGCCCGAAGGCGAGGCTGTAGGTGGCGGCCAGCGTGGTCGCGTCCTCGGTGTCGCGTCCTTCGCGATTGAGGAGCAGCATCCCAAACCGGCCAAAGTCGCCGAAATCGAGATTGAGGTTGATCTGGTCGCTGCGCGCGGCCTCCTCGGCGTCGCCCGGCTCGCGATAGCCGTCGCTGGTGTAGCGGGTGCGCGCACCGAAGGCGAAGCGCCGCGAATCATATTCGTAGGCGAGCTGGCCGAGCCATCCGGGGCCGTCGTCGCCATGGCCCAGGCCTGTGCCGGCGCTTACCACACCCCAGTCGCCCAATAGCCAGGAGCCGCCCGCTGCTCCGGTCTGCGCGGTGGGCTCCAGCCCGGCATGGGCCTCGCCGGTGAGTCGGTCGCTGAAGCCGTACCGATGGGTGGCGCTGGCGAAGCCGTCGCCATAGTCGAAGCTCTCGCGGCCATAATCGCGGCGCGCAGCGCCCAGCTCGTAGCCGAAATCATGGAGGCCGCGCTTCAGAAGGCGCGAGCTGACATAGTAGGATTGGGTGATCAGCTGCTCTCGTCCCAGCAGGTCGGTCACGACCAGCTGCACCTCGCCGGCACCGGTCACCGCCGGCAGACTCTCCAGGGCGAACGGGCCGGGCGGCACGGAGCGGGTGTCGCGTTGGACATTGTCGATGAACACGTCGACCACCGAGTCCTGCCGGGCTAGGCCGCCTATGGTGGGCAGCGGGAAGGTCACGAAGCTCGGGTCGGTGCCAAAATTGGTCGCATATTGAATGCCAGCCATGCGGACCGGGGCTGCGAGAGCACCACCGGTCGAGATCGTGTCCCCGAAGCGCAGCGTCGTGCGCGGGCCGAGAAAGTCCCGAGACAGCGTGGTGTCCAGGCGGGTGACGCCGGGCGCCGTGGTGAGATCCTCGAGCAGGAAGCTCGACAAGCCTGAGCTGCCGGCATGGAAGCCGCCGAGCTCCAGCAAGCCGCCCAGCCCATCGGGCAGCCCATTGCCGGTCTGATAGAGCAGATCGTAGTCGAGATAGCCGCCGGCTCCGGCCACCGGCATCGGCCGTTCGAACGGTGTCGCGGGTGCCACGAAGTCCTCGAACTGATCGGGCGGGACATCCAGCGACAGCGTGAGGGCGTCGCGATCGAGGGAGAACGAGGCCCCGGGGATCGCGTCGAGCGGATAGTAGGGCGCGCCTTGGAACGTCAGGACGTTCGCGACCGAGGTCCGGATCCGCCACGCCACCAGCAGGGCGAGCTGCGCGGCCAACCTGCCCTCCGGCCCCTCGACGAACAGGCCGCCCCCGCTGGCAGGCTGGCCGTTCAGATCGACCGCCAGCAACAGCTCGCGCCACGGCGACGGCTCGGCAAGGGGCGGCAGCAGGGGATCGCGGCGGGCCGGCGGGAGCGCCGGCCGCGTCTCCTTGGCCGGCGCGGAGACGATGTTCGGCGGCGCAGCCGGGGCCACCGCAACCGTGAGCTGGCTAGCCGCTCGCAGGAGCGACGGTCGCGTGCAGCGGGCCAATGCTGGTCTCGGCCTCGAGCTGGATCGGCCCGGCCGCTGTGCCGGCCGGAAGCGGCCAGCCATGCTCTCGTCCGGCAAGCACGTAGGCCGGAGCATCGATGCTTGCCGCTTGGCCTGCACGCCCGTCCGGCCGCCAGGCGATGCGGCGCACCTGCAGGTGAGCATGGCCCTCGTTGCGGAGCACGAGCGTCACCGCGCCCTGCCCGCTCGCGCGCAGCGACCAGACGGGGCTCGGCTCGGCGTCCTTCGGCGTCACGAACACCGGCAGGCTGAGCCGCAGCGCGAAGCGCACACCGGTGGCCTTCGCGCTGCCGCGCGGCACCTCGGTGATGAGCAGACGAAAGGCGTGCTCTTGCGGGCCGGTCAGGGGCGCCCGGAGCGCTACCCGAATGATCTGCCGGCCGCGCCCGGTGATCTCGGCGATCGGCGGGACGGCGAGGAGCGCGCGGGTCGGCTGGAGGTCCACGGTCGCCGGGCCGTCCGGCCAGGCGAAGGTCTGCACCTGCACCATCACCGTGTCGGCATCGTTGTTGTGGAGCGTGACGGCAGCCGATGCTTCCCCCTCGGCGAGATCGACACGCGTGGGTGCTACGGTGAGCGACGCCGCCTCGATGCCGCTGGGCGCAAGCGTCGTGAGAAAACAGAGAATGAGGCGGATGCGCACCGCGCGGCTCAGAAGGTCAGGGTCACGTTGACGGTGTCGGTATAGGTGCCATCCGGGACGACCTGCCCGGAGGGGATGCGGCCGTAGACGGTGACCGAGCCGCTCTGGGTGCCGATGAGAACCACACCCTGCGCGTCGGCGCCGGTACCCCACACGGCATTGCGGGCGGCATTGCGATAGATCTGGTAGTTCAGGCGGCCGGCGCCCTGCTGCATCTGGCGGGCGTTGATGTTGCCACTGAGCCCGCCATCCAGCGCGAAGGTCAGGTTGCCGCTGCAGTTGACGTAGTTGATGACGCCGTTGACATCGAGATTGCCGGTCTGGCCCGAGGTGTAGCTGCCGAAGTTCAGGGTACCGCCGCTCAGCGAGCAGGCGCTGAGCACCGTCGCCGTGACCGTCAGGATGTCCGTGTCCGTCCCGGAGCGGGCCGGCCTCGCATGCCCGCTCACCAGGGCGGCAACGATCAGACAAAGGAACGGATTGGCCCGCACCATGACGATGGCTCCTCACCGAGCCGGGAAACAGGGCGGCGTTATCAACTAAAGATAGTTTTATATGCTACCATCATCAATGATCAAGCGATTTCATGCCGTTCTGACCGTCTGGCCCGCCGGCCGACCTCTTCGAGCAGGGAAGCGGCGCTGATCGGCTTGGTCAGATAGCCGTCCATCCCGGCAGCGAGACAGAGCTCGCGATCCCCGCGCATCGCATTGGCGGTGACGGCAACGATCGGCGTGCCGGCGCGGGCCGGATCCGGCATGGCGCGGATTCGTGCCGTGGCTTCCAGCCCGCCCATGACGGGCATTTGCAGGTCGAGCAGCACGAGATCGTAGGCGTGCGCCTCGAGCGCCTTCACCGCACTCAGGCCATCGGGCACGGCATCGACCTTGTGACCCGCGCGCTCCAGCAGCATCCGGGCAAGCTTGGCGTTGACCGGATTGTCGTCCGCCAGCAGCAGGCGCAACGGCGTCGCTTGCCGCTCCTTGATGCTGTGGACCGTGATCGGTGGGCCTACAGACCCTCCGGATCGGGCGAGCAGCGCGCGCAATCCCTCGAGCAGGGTCTGCGGGGCCACCGGCTTGCGCAGATAGGCGGCAAAGCCTGCGGCTCCGGCCCGAGCGGCATCGCCTCGGATGCCCGAGGCCACGAGCAGGCCCAGGCGCGTGTGACGAAGGCGGATATCGGCGGCGATGGCCACCGCCAGACCTTCGGGGCCCGGCTCCGTCACCGCCCGGTCGACGAGCACCATGTCGAAGGGCGCGCCGCGGTCGGCGGCCTCGGCGAGGAGCGCCATCGCCTGCCGCCCGGTGCGGGCAGTGCGCACCACGAGGCCCCAGCCGGTCGCGATCTCCGCCATGCTGTCGGCGCTGCGCGCGACTGGGTCGACAATCAGAAGGCCGGCCCCAGCGATCGAGGTGATCACCGGCCGCTCCGGGTCCGCCGGCAGCAGCGCCAGGTCGAACCCGAACCTGCTGCCGAGCCCGTCCCCGCTGAGCACGTTGATCCGGCTGCCCATCGCCAGCGCCAAGCGCTGCGCGATCATCAGGCCCAGGCCGCTCCCGCCATAGAGGCGGGGTGTATCGGGCCCCACTTGCGAGAAGGCGGAGAACAGGTGCCGGAGCGCCTCTGGCGGAATGCCGGATCCGGTGTCCTCCACCTCGAACCGGACACCGACCATGCCGGGGGGAGCGGGGCACGGCGCGATCCACAGCCCGACATGACCCTGGCTGGTGAACTTGAAGCCATTGCCGATCAGGTTGAGCAGGATCTGGCGCAAGCGCCCGGGATCGAGGCGGACGGCGGTGGGGAGAGCCGGCCGCAGCTCGCAGCGGAACCCGATGCCGCGCTGGAGGGCGCGCGGCTCGAGCTGAACCCGAAGGCGCTCGACGAAGCTGGCGAGATCGACCTCGACCGGAGCCAGCTCCAGGCGCCCGGCGTCAATCCGCGTCAGGTCGAGAACGTCGCTGACGATGGTGAGCAACGCCTCAGCCGACTCGATCGCGCTGTCCACAAACGACCGCTGCTCGACGTCCAAGGGTGTCTCGGTCAGCAGCCGGACCATCCCGAGCACCCCATTCATGGGCTCGCGGATCTCGTGGCTCATCACCGCCAGGAAATCGGCCCGCGCGATACCGGCGCGCTCGGCGGCACGCAGACGCCGCCGCACGCGGGCGAGTTGACGAGCCTGCCAGCTCGCCCGGACGCGATAGGAACCTGTTGTTCCAGCTCCCAAGCTCAGCCCTCCCGGCCGGCATGGCGGACAGGACGGACGAGATGGGAGGCTCAGCCTACCGCGAAGCGGTCGGCTTCCTCAAGGATGAGTTGAGAAAGGATGGCTCTTCATCAACCGATCGGGGCCGGCTCATCGGTCACGATCAGGTCGAGACCCGGCTCGTAATAGAGGCGCAGGCCGTTGGCGAAGGCTATGTAGCGAAATCCGGAAACGTCCTCGCCGGCGGCTGTGACGTGGCGGCCTGCTTCCCCCTGCTCGACCACGATCGCCACGGTGCTGACCGTCAAGGCCCGCAACCCCGAGTCATTGAACAGCACAACCTCGCCGTGCTCGTCCTGAACGAGATCGTCCAGGGCCAGGATCAGGGGCGGCTCCTCCCCGGGCATCGGGTCGAGCCGCACATCGCCAAGCAGGAACTCCTCGTCCGTATGGTCGAATCTCGGCTGGGATTTCGCTGTCCGGGCCATGCTCGTGTCGTCCGCTGTCGCTCGGGGTCGGCGCGCCGACCTTGCCGCGTACCTTGGGATACCTTGCGTCGGCGTGGGCCAACTGCCGCCCGCCGGCATCCTTCTAGCGCAGTAACGTTAACCAATAGTGAAGACAATGCGAACAGCCGACTGGCCGCCGGTCCGCTCGGGCAAACCGAGCGAGCATCATACCGGGCTATGAACGCCCGGCCCTCGGCGCATGCTGTCCGGGAGGCGTCGGAACGGCAGCGCGGTCGGGTCGGCGATGTTGGCGCCCCGCGCCGCCACGACCAGCACCTCGTCGGCCAGGGCCTCGAAATCGGCCCGGAAATGGACCGAGCTCTTCAGGGCCAGAATGCGCGGCGAACTGGAATCTAATCCCAGATGCGCGAGAATGGCACGATCGGCTGCCTGCAGCCGGCGCGAGGACACGGCGACCGCCACGCCGGGAGCCGCGAGCGGGCGCAGCAGGGCCATCGGGCCGAGATCCATGCGGTTGCCACCATACATCGGCCCGGTCGCCGTGAAGCGACCGCCGCCGAGCCGCTCGACCGCCCAGTCGGCGACGAGCGGCTCGACCCCGGCAGGCCCGTGCCGGCCGCCGAGGGCGAGGTTCCGCAACACGCTGCCTTCTCCCGCCTCATGCGCCCGTGCGGCGGCATCCGGATCGTACAGCAGGGCGAGCACGGCATCCTCGGCGCGCGCGGCCACCAACGCCGCCAGCAGGTCCGTCGTGTCGCTGCTGCCGCCGCCGCCCGGATTGTCCTGCGTGTCGGCGAGGATGACGGTCCGCCCCTCGCCCGCCCGACGCATGGCATGCGCGACGGCCGCTTCCGGCTCCCAGAGCCGCCCAGCGAAGCGGGGCTCGGCGCGCGCGAACGCCGCGACGAGGCGCTCGACCGCGACCTCTGCCCGCGCCGGCTCGGCCGCATAGGCGAGCACCGCCGGGCCGCATACCGGCGTGTCGGCGGGAGGAAAACCCATGCAGATCGAGGCCGAGAGGCAGCCTTCGTCCTCGAGCGCGTCGAGCATGGCGTAAAGCGAGCGGCCGGGCTCGATGGTCGTGCACTGCCAGGGCAGCGGGATCAGGAAGTCGACCCGCCGCCAGGCACTTGCGATCGCCTCGCCCCGCAGCCGTCGCTCCAGAAGCGGCAGGCAGCGGGCGCCCGTGGCGGCCAAGTCGACATGCGGGTAGGTGCGGTAGGCGACAAGCGCGTCCGCATGCCGGACCATCGCCTCGGACAGATTGGCGTGCAGGTCGAGCGCTGCCACGATCGGCAGCTCCGGGGCCTGCCGCCGAAGCCGACGGAGCAGCTCGCCCTCGCCGTCCGCCAGATGCTCGGTGACCATGGCCCCGTGCAGGTCCAGGAACAGCGCGTCGAGCGGGCCGGCGGCGGCAAGATCGGCGAGCAGCATCGCCACAAGCCGGTCGAACGCGTCCTCGGTGACCGGGCCCGACGGGCAGGCGTTCGCCCAGACGAGCGGCACGAGCTCATGGCCGGCCGCGATCGCGGCGTCCACGAAGCCGGTGATCGCGAGATTGATCCCGGCGACACTGGGCAGCATCGCGTGGCCCCGCAGCAGCGGCGGCCAGCCGTCCGCCTCGACGAACCGCTCAAAGGTCGCGGGCTGCGGCGCGAAGCTGTTGGTCTCGTGGTGCAGGCCGCCGATGCCGATCCGGGCCATGACCTCAGCGCCCCACCCGCTCGATCATCCAGGCCGGATGGGCGAAGGCGCCCAGATGCATCTCGGGCGTGTAGTAGCGCAGGCCCGCTGGCACCCCGCGGCGGCGCAGCTCGGCAGCATCGAGCCTGGTCCGGCTAGGATCGTCGGTCGCGAAGCCGAGCGCCATCCCGCCGCCGATGTAGGTCGGCACCACCGTCAGATAGTAGTCGACATGCGCGAAGCCCGCAGCGGTCTGCGCGGCCTGGGTGTCGACCAGCTCGTCCGGGCGGATCGAGGGATTGCCGCATTGGGTGACCATGATCCCGCCCGGGTTCAGCAGCCGCCTGACGTCGCGATAGAACGGCGTGGTGAACAGCACCGCACCCGGACCTTGCGGATCGGTCGAATCGACGATCACCACGTCGAACCGATCGGGGCACTCGGCGGCGAAGCGCGCTCCGTCCGCGATCACCACCCGGGCCTTGGGATGGTCGAAAGCGCCCTCGCTCAGGGACGGCAGCCAGCACCGGCAGAACTCGATCACGCCGGCGTCGATCTCGACCTGGGTCACCCGGGCGACGCCCGGATGCTTGAGCGCCTCGCGCAGGCAGCCACCGTCGCCGCCGCCGATGATCAGCACCTCGCGCGCGGCGCCGTGCGACAGGATCGGCACATGCACGATCATCTCATGGTAGCAGAACTCGTCGCCGGTCGTGGTCTGGACCACGCCGTCCAGCGCCAGCACCCGGCCCCAGTCCAGGCTCTCGAAGATGACGAGGTCCTGGTGCTCGGTACGGTCGCGATACAACACCTCGCGGACCTTGATGCCCTGCCGCCAGCCGACGTGCAGGGTCTCCTCGAACCACTCCATGCGCCCATGCCCTCGGTGGCGATTGCCGGCCGCCCGGGCCGGTGGCAAACATGCGCCCCTTCGTACCCGGGAGGCAAACACCGATGCAACTCGCCGCGGCCATGGGCCGGCTCGGTACCGAGAGCGCCTTCGAGGTCCTGGCGCGCGCGACCCGGCTGCAGCAGCAGGGCCGCTCCATCATCAATCTCGGCATCGGCCAGCCCGACTTCCCGACGCCGCCCCACATCGTCGACGCCGCGGTCAAGGCACTCCGCGACGGCCACCACGGCTATACGCCGGCCAACGGCATCCTACCGCTGCGGGAGGCGGTGGCAGCCGACATGGCGCTGCGGCGCGGCGTCGAGGTCGGCCCGGACCGAGTCGTGATCGTGCCCGGTGGCAAGGTCACCATGTTCATGGCGATCGCCATGTTCGGCGAGCCGGGTGCCGAGATCATGTATCCGGACCCGGGCTTTCCGATCTACCGCTCGCTGATCGAGTGGACCGGCGCCACGCCGGTGCCGATAGCGCTGCACGAGAGTCGCGGCTTCGCCTTCTCGGCCGAGGAGGTGCTGGGCCTGATCACGCCGCGTACGCGGCTGATGATCGTCAACAGCCCGGCCAACCCGACCGGCGGCGTCGTCCCGCAGGCCGAGCTCGACCGACTCGTCGCGGGGCTGGAGCACCATCCGCAGGTCGCGGTGATGTCCGACGAGATCTATGCCCGAATGTGCTACGATGGGGTGCCGCACGCGTCGCTCACCACCTATCCCGAGATCGCCGACCGCCTGATCCTGCTCGACGGCTGGTCCAAGACCTACGCCATGACCGGGTGGCGGCTGGGCTGGGGCGTGTGGCCGGAGGGGCTTGCCGAGCTGGCGACGCGGCTCGCCGTCAACGTCCACTCCTGCGTCAACGCGGCCACCCAGTGGGCCGGCATCGCCGCGCTGACCGGGCCGCAGGACGCGGTCGATCACATGGTGTCGGTATTCGACCAGCGGCGGGCAATCATCGTCGAGGCGCTCAACGAGCTGCCGGGCTTCCGCTGCGTGACGCCGGGCGGCGCCTTCTATGCCTTCCCCAATATCGAGGGCACGGGCCGCCGGTCGCGCGACCTGGAACGCGAGCTGCTCGAGGAGGCCGGGGTGGCCGTGATCAGCGGCACCAGCTTCGGCATCCATGGCGAGGGCTATCTGCGCTTCTCCTATGCCGCCTCGACCGAGGCGATCCAGGAGGCTTGCCAACGCATCCGGAAGCAGCTCGGAGGCTGACGGCACCACCTTTCATCGGGCTGTCGCGGACCCGCCCTAGACGGGAACGGTCAGGGGTCACGGCGCGGAGCCGCGATGGCGATGGCTGGCGAGGAGAACGGATCACCCCCGAGCGGGGTCAATCTCGCCGGTGCGGCGATGATTGGCTTCGTAGCCGTGGCGACACTCGTCTCCAGCGGGCCTTGGTCGTGGTGGCTGGTCCCGGTGTTCGTGCTCGCCACCGTCCCACACTGGGCGCTGATCCACGAGGCGGTGCACGGCCATCTCCACCGCTCCCGGCGGGTCAACGAGGCTGTGGGTCGGCTGCTCTCGATCCTGTTCCTCGCCCCGTTCGACGGGCTGCGCTTCGGGCATCTGTCGCATCACGCGCTCAACGCTCGGGCGGTCGACCGGCCCGAGCTCTACGATCCGGCGCGACGCTCGTGGGCGGCAGCAACGGTACAGTACTATTTCCGGCTGCTCTGCGGCCTCTACCTGGTCGAGGTGGCGAGCGGGCCGCTCAGCCTGATGCCGCGGCGGATGCTGCGCCCGGTCGTCCGCCGGCTGTTCTACGACGGTGAGCCGGAAGCAGGGCCAATGGCGGACCGGGCCGAGCGTGTCCTCCTGGCACCTGCCACACTGCGGCGGCTACGCGTCGACGCGCTGGCGATCCTCGTGCTGATCGGCCTCGCCTTCTGGGCCCACGACTCGACCTGGCCGGTGCTGGTGGGAGCGATCCTCGGGCGCGCCTTCGTGGTGTCGCTCATGGACAATGCGCCGCACTATCAGGGCGCGCTCGCCGATCCCGGGCAGGGCTTCGACCTGCGCGCGCCGGGGCCTCTGGGGCCGCTGGTGCTCAACACCAACCTGCACGGCACCCATCACCGCCATCCCTACCTGTCGTGGGACGTCTTGCCGGAGGCGTTCCGGCGCGACGGGGGAACCTATGCCGGCAGCTACCCGCTGCTGCCCTGGCGACAGCTACGCGGCCCGGCGCCGCTCGACGCGAGCCGCACCGGCTGACCTCCCATCGGAACCGAGCGCCATGCACGACAGCCGTCTCACCCGGACCGTCCGCACCTACGACCGGATCGCCCCACTCTACGACCTCCTAGTACTACAGCCGTGCTTTCTGTGGTAGGGTGTCGCCATGGAGGAGAAGCCATGGCGACGATGGAAGATGGCTCGGCGTGGGCTGATGCGTTCTCGGTGCGGCTGGCTCGGATTGGCCCGCGGTTTGGGGGGGTCGAGCCGCGGCGGCGGGTGGCGGCCTATCTGCGC